>NZ_JACDUS010000003.1:0-300000 GCF_013761005.1 Desulfosalsimonas propionicica | reverse complement strand
TGGAAGACCAGGGCCGGTTTTACGCCGAACCCATTCCTGGACCTTCAGGCCTGATCCGCACCCTGGTGGAGGCAGACGGCCTCATTGAAATCGATATGAACACCGAGGGGCTGGAAAAAGGCGAAACCGTCTTTGTGACCCTTCTCCGGTAAATCCGCCGTTTTTTGAAACCCTGTCCAAAAGGGGAAAAATGAGCAGCAGCCGCAATATCTACCTTAAGATGAAAACCCTCCGGGAAGCCCGGGATCTGCTGTCTGACCGTTTTGCTCTCCGGCCGGCCGGCCGTGGCGAGACCGTGGCCGTCACAAAGGCCGCGGGGCGAATTTTGGCCCAACCGGTCTACGCCCGGCTGTCGTCTCCGGGGTTTCATGCAGCGGCCATGGACGGCGTGGCGGTAAAGGCAGAGGCCACATTCGGGGCCACGGAAGCCAATCCCAAAATCCTTGATACCGGCACCCGGGCCGTATTTGTCAACACCGGCCACATCATGCCGGCAAACACAAATGCGGTGATCATGATCGAAGACATCCTGGTCATTGACGAAAACCGCATTCAAATCGAGGCCCCGGCTTTTCCCTGGCAGCACGTGCGCCGCATGGGAGAAGACATTGTGGCCACAGAGCTTTTGTTTGCCCGCCACCACCGCATCACCGCCTATTGCATCGGCGCCCTGCTGACCGGCGGCATCACGGAAGTTTCGGTTCTGGCCAAACCCTGCCTGTTTCTGCTGCCCACCGGCCCGGAGCTGGTGGATCACAGGCAAATGCCCGAAGAACTTGCCCCGGGCCGTGTAATCGAATCCAACTCCCATGTGCTGGGCCAGATGGCAAAGGAACTGGGGGCGCAATACATCCGCCACGACATTGTGACCGACAATTTCGAACTGATCTCCCAAACGGTTTCTGAGGCGGCGCAAGACCCGGAAACGGACATGATCCTGATCATGGGCGGATCATCTTCCGGCAGCGAGGATTTTGCCCGGCAGGTGATTGAATCGCTGGGAGAAGTCCATGTCCACGGAGTGGCCATGATGCCCGGAAAACCCGTTGTCATCGGTGAAATAAACGGCAAGCCCGCCTTTGGCATTCCCGGATACCCGGTGTCTGCCATCATGGCCTTTGAACAATTTGTTACCCCCCTGATCTGCGCCATGCTGGGCCGGGCCGAACCCGAGCCCGAAATCATCCATGTGCAGCCCACCCGCAAAATTGCCGGCAGGCTTGGCATGGAACAATTTGTGCGGGTCAAGCTCGGAAAGGTGGGGGCCAACATCGTGGCCACTCCCCTGCCACGGGGCGCTGGCACCATCACCAGCATCACCGAAGCCCACGGCATCATCCGCATTGACGCGGACAAGGAGGGCATCCGGGAAGATGATACCGTTTCCGCCAGGCTTTTAAAGGACCGCAGATACATTGAGGACACCATCGTGGCCGTGGGCAGCCATGACAATGCCATAGACGTGCTGGCCGATCTGCTGCGGGCCGAAAGCAGCCGCTACAGCCTGTCATCGAGCCATGTGGGCTCCATGGGGGGACTCATGGCGGTGAAAAAGGGCTTGTGTCATTTTGCCGGTACCCATCTGCTCGACACCCATGACGGCACCTACAATATTTCCTATATTCAAAAGTTTCTGCCGGATGTGCCCGTGCGCCTGGTGCGCCTGGCAGAACGGGAGCAGGGTCTGATCGTGGCGCCCGGCAACCCAAAAAAACTATCCGGAATCACGGATCTGGCAAGAGATGACGTGGTGTTTGTCAACCGCCAGTCCGGCTCCGGCACCCGGGTGCTGCTGGACTTTCATCTCAGGGGTGCGGGCGTGGATCCGGCCGCTATCACCGGATATGAAAACGAGGAATTCACACACATGGCCGTGGCCGTGGCCGTGCTCGGCCGGGCCGCAGACGCGGGCCTGGGTATTCGCGCCGCAGCCAGGGCCCTGGACCTGGATTTTATCCCGGTTGCGACGGAATCCTATGAACTGGTGATCCCGGAAGCCTTTGCCGAATCCGGAAGAATCCGGCTGCTTACGGAAATGATCGGCTCGGCACAGTTTATTGAACGACTCCATGCCATGGGCGGCTATCACACGCAAAACACCGGCCGTGTGGTGTGGAAAAGTCACCAATAGCCATTGCAGGCCGCTTATGCCCTACGAAGTCATCGATCATACAGCCGATACCGGCATCCGGGTGTGGGCCCCGACTTTGCCGGACCTGTTTGCCGAGGCATGCCGGGCATTGTTTGAACAGATCACGGATTTAAAGCAGATAACAGAAACGCACGCGCAAACCATTTGCGTTGACGGCATTGACCGCACGGATCTGCTCATCAACTGGCTCCGGGCCTGCCTGCTGGAGTGGACCGCAAACCAGGCACTGATTCAGTCCGCAAAGATTGTCGAAATCCGGGATACATGGCTGGAGGCCCGGGTTTTTGTCCGGGCCTTTGATCCGCAAAAGCATCCGGTGTTTGCAGACATCAAGGCAGTGACCTATCACTGCGCAAACCTGTCACCAACATCTGACGGCTGGCAGGGTGAAGTGATTTTTGATCTATAGGAAAACCCGGCCATGGAATTGATACAAACAGACGCTTACACATGGGAGATTCCCCAAACCGGCGACATGAACGTGCCCGCCCGGATCTATGCCAGCGCCGGGATCATGGAGGCGGTCAAAAAGGAGGAGACTTTCCGGCAGCTTATCAACGTGGCCAGTCTTCCGGGCATTGTGGGCCGGGCCATGGCCATGCCCGACATCCACTGGGGATACGGGTTTCCCATCGGCGGGGTGGCCGCCTTTGACATGGATTCCGGTGTGATATCCCCGGGCGGGGTGGGCTATGACATCAACTGCGGGGTGCGGCTTGCCGCCCTGAACCTTGAGGAAAAGGAAATCCGGCCGCATCTGGAAGACCTCGTTGTTGCCCTGCAAAAACACATCCCCTCCGGAGTTGGCTCCACCGGCACGGTCAAGCTGTCTTTGAAGGATCTGAAAAAAGTGATAAAACAAGGCATCCCCTGGGCCCTCTCCCAAGGCTATGGCCGGGACACGGACACCGGGCGTACCGAGGAAGGCGGCTGCATGAAAAACGCCGATCCCGGAGATGTCAGCGACCGGGCCATGGACCGGGGCAAAAACCAGCTTGGCACCCTGGGTTCGGGCAACCACTTCATGGAAATCGGGGTGGTGGACACCATTTATGACCCGGCGGCCGCCCGGGTATTCGGTCTGGCCGAAAAACAGGTGACCCTGCTGATCCACACGGGCTCCCGGGGCCTGGGCCATCAGATCTGCGATGACTTTCTTGCGCTGATGACCAAAAAAGTGCACAAATCCGGCATTGCCCTGCCTGACCGGCAACTGGCCTGCATGCCGGTCCAGTCTGCGGAAGGACAGGCCTATTACCGGGCCATGGCGTGCGCGGCCAACTTTGCCTGGGCCAACCGCCAAATCCTGCTGCACATGGCCGAAACGGTGTTGATGCACACCCTGGGCATCAGCCCCCGGGATCTGGGAATGCGGATGGTCTATGACGTGTGCCACAATATCGCCAAAACTGAAACCCATGTCATTGACAAGGAAAAACGAAAAGTCTGCGTTCACCGCAAAGGCGCCACCCGCGCTTTTGGCCCGGGCCATGCCGGCCTGGACCCCGCTTTTCAGGACACGGGCCAGCCCATTTTGATCCCCGGGGACATGGGCACGGCTTCTTATGTGCTGGCCGGCACCCAAAAGGCAATGGAAGAAACATTTGGCTCCACCTGCCACGGCGCAGGACGTGTCATGAGCCGAAAGGCGGCCAAAAAGGCGGCAAAGGGCCGATCTCTGCAGCAGGAAATGGAGAAAAAGGGCGTTTTCGTCCGGGCCGCGGGCCGGGGCACCATGGCCGAGGAAATGCCCGAAGCCTACAAGGACGTCACCGAGGTGGTCAACGTGGTCCACGGCTCCGGGATATCGAAAAAAGTGGCCAAACTCCGGCCCATTGCCGTAATCAAGGGGTAGAAAATACCAGAAACAACAAACAACAGGAGGAAAAACTGCTGTGAATCCGGCTATTTTCAGAGAATACGACATCCGGGCCATTGCGGACAAGGACATAAACGATCATGAGGTCTACCTGCTGGGCCGGGCCATGGGCACTTACATGGCCGGGTACGGATGCACCACATTGAGCGTGGGCCGGGACTGCCGGCTGACCGCGGAGCGCTGGGCCGACCACCTGATCCGGGGCCTGACCGAATCGGGCTGCGATGTCATCGACATCGGGGTCTGCCCCACACCGGTGCTTTATTTTTCCATCTGGCACCTGCAGACCCAGGGCGGAATCATGGTGACAGCCAGCCACAACCCGCCGGAATACAACGGGTTTAAAATCTGCAAGGGGACGGACTCGGTGCATGGAAAAGAAATTGGCATAATCGGGCAAATCGCGGAAAAAGGCGAATTTCAGACCGGACAGGGACACGTGACCGAAGCCGACGCCATAACTCCTTATCAGGACTACATCCGGGACAATGTCAGCATCAAAAGACAGCTGCGGGTGGGCATTGACGCAGGCAACGGCACTGCCGGCGTTGTTGCCGTGCCCCTGCTCAAGTCCATGGGATGCAAGGTTTATGATCTTTATTGCGACATGGACGGCCGGTTTCCCAATCACGAGGCCGATCCCACGGTAATGGAAAACCTGAGCGATCTCATCGCCCTGGTGCGGGCCAAAAGCCTGGATCTGGGCATCGGCTATGACGGAGACGGCGACCGCATCGGCGTGGTGGACCAAAATGGCCGGGTGATTTACGGGGATCACCTCATGATCATTTTTGCCAGGGAAATTTTGTCCCGAAAGCCCGGGGCTGCGTTCATATCCGAGGTCAAGTGCTCCAAGACCATGTATGATGATATTGAACGCCAAGGGGGCCGGGCCGTGATGTGGAAAACCGGCCATTCCCTGATCAAGGAAAAGATGAAGGCGGAAAAAGCTGAGCTGGCCGGGGAAATGAGCGGCCACATGTTTTTTGCTGACCGGTATTTCGGCTTTGATGACGCGATTTATGCCTCATGCCGGTTAATTGAGATTCTTTCGGAAACCGGCGCCACCATTGACGATCTGTTAAACGATGTCCCGGAAACCGTGAGCACCCCGGAAATCCGGGTGGAGTGCGGCGATGAGGTAAAATTTGACGTGGTGGAGCGCGCCCGGCAGCTTCTGGCGGATCAGTATCAGGTCATTGACATTGACGGGGTGAGAATTGTATTTGACGATGGTTGGGGGCTTGTACGCGCATCCAACACCCAGCCGGCCCTGGTCATGCGCTTTGAGGCCCTGTCGCAAAACCGCCTGGATGCAATCCGAAACACCGTGGAAAGCACCATTTCCCGGGTACAGAATGAAATCCGGGCATAACCGCAGCTGAGGCCCGGCATGGAAAGGCCTAACCCGGTTTCGGTCAAAATTTCTTTGGATATCCGGAAATAAACTGGATTTCCGCTGCTTTTTCAGATAACCAGAGAAAAAACTGCATTGAATCGACAACTGAATGGAAACATAACGGGAGACTGTGGAGGTTTGTGAATGAAGGTACTTGTCAGCGACAATCTGGGTGAAGCCGGAATTGAAATATTGAAGGCAGCCGGGCTGGATGTGGATGTGAAAACCGGGCTTTCGCCCGAAGAACTCAAGGCCGAAATCGGGCCCTATCATGCCCTGGTGATCCGAAGTGCCTCCCGCGTGACCGATGATTTGCTGGAAGCCGCGGAAAACCTGAAAGTGGTGGGCCGGGCCGGCATCGGCCTGGATAACGTGGACATTCCCGCGGCCACCCGCAGGGGTGTGGTGGTTATGAACACCCCGGGCGGCAACGTGGTGACAACAGCCGAGCACGCCATTTCCATGATGCTTTCTTTAAGCCGCAATATCACCCGGGGAACCGCCTCGTTAAAAACCGGCCGGTGGGACAAGAAGAAACTCATGGGCCGGGAAATCTACAACAAAACCCTTGGGGTAATTGGATTTGGCAAGATCGGTTCCGTGGTCGCAGACCGGGCCCGGGGTCTGAAAATGAAAGTTTTGGTCTATGACCCTGTGGTCCAGGACGAGACAATAGAAAAACAGGGATTTGAATCCGTCCGCATAGATGAGCTTTACGCCCGGGCCGATTACATCACCATTCATGTGCCCAAAAACAAGGAAACGGCCAACATGATCAATGCAGAGGCCCTGGCCAAAATGAAGGACGGGGTCATGCTCATTAACTGTGCCCGCGGCGGAATTGTGGATGAAGAAGCCCTGTATGACGCGCTTGAATCCGGCAAGATGGCCGGCGCGGCCTTAGACGTGTTTGCCCAGGAACCCCCGCCGGCAGACCTGCGGCTGCTGCAGTCCGAAAAAGTGATCCTGACCCCGCACCTGGGGGCGTCCACATTTGAAGCCCAGACCAATGTGGCCGTCGCCGTGGCCAACCAGATCGTGGAATATTTAAAGCACAACAACGTGGTCAATGCGGTCAATGTGCCCTCCATTTCCGGCCAGGCCCTGGAGCAGCTCGGACCGTTTATCCGCCTGGCAGAAAAAATGGGCATGCTCCATGCCCAGTTCATGACCGAACAGTTAAAGGAAATCAACATTCTCTACAACGGCGATTTTTTCGGATATGACCTGATGCCGGTGACCTCCGCCTTTATCCAGGGGCTGCTGAGCTACCGGCTGGGCGCTGAAGTCAATGCCGTCAATGCTCACTACATTGCCAAGGAGCACGGCATTAAAATCACCGAATCCAGTTCCCCGGAAACCACCGATTTTCTGCACATGATCACCACCAAAATCACGGGGCCGGAAAAAACCCTGACTGTGGCCGGAACGGTTTTCGGCAAAAGCGATCCCCGCATTGTCCGCATTGATGATTTCCGCATTGAAATCATTCCCAAAGGCCACCTCGCCCTGATCCACAATCTGGACGAACCCGGGGCCATCGGCAGTATCGGAACCACCCTGGGCGATCACGGCATCAATATCTCCAGGATGCAGGTGGGGCTGGAAGAAGGCGGCGAGCACAATATTATTCTGCTGCGAACCGACACGCCCATTTCGCAAAACGTGGTTGACGCGCTCATGGCCCTGCCCAAGGTCATATCGGTCAGAACAATGGAACTATAACTTCAAAAGGGAGAAAACCGGAAATGGTACAACAAGACAAAGGAAACGATACCAATTTGCATTCCGGATCTATCATGCCGGAGATCAACTTCATTACCTTTCTTTTGTCGTTAAATTCCTCGGCCCTGGTTCATCTGGGTCAGCACGCGGATCCCACCAGCGGGGCCACGGCCAAAAACCTGCCCGTGGCCAAGCAGACCATTGACGTGATTGCCATGCTGGAGGAAAAAACCCGGGGCAACCTCACAGACGAGGAAAAGCGGTTATTGACAAACGTCTTGTATGAATTACGTTTGTTATATGTAAAAGAAACCGGGGGTGAATAGCGGGTTGCCGGAAATGCCGACAACCCGCAAGCACGTTAACAAGGAGGCAAAACGAGTATGGGACTGCAAGTAAAACCGACCGGATGGCTCACTGTAATCATAACCGTGACCGCTTTGACGGCTGCCGGGTTTTTTCTGATGCCCCGGCCTCACGCCACATCTGCTGCCGGCAACCAGCCTGAGCAGCAAGCCATGGTGCCTGCCAATTTCACCCAGCTGGCGGAACAGGCAGGACCGGCAGTGGTCAATATCCGCACCGTCAAGACCGTTGATAACGGGGGACAGGTTTTCCGGCACTTCTTCGGTCCTCAGGGGCCCAACCAGGGCAGCCCGTTTGATGAATTTTTCGATCGTTTCTTTGACCAGCAGGATCCTCGCGAATTCAAGCAAAGAAGCCTGGGCTCCGGCTTTATCCTGGACCGGCAGGGCCATATTGTCACCAACAACCATGTGATCGAAAATGCCGATCAGATCCAGGTAAAGCTTAAAAACGGAAATGAGTATGACGCTGAAATCATCGGCACTGACCCCAACACGGATCTGGCCCTGATCAAAATCGAGGCGGATGAAAAACTGCCCTCCCTGGAGCTGGGCGATTCCAGCGACATGAAAATCGGCCAGTGGGTGGTGGCCATCGGCAATCCTTTCGGCCTGGAGCACACGGTAACAGCCGGTATTGTCAGCGCCAAGGGAAGGGTCATCGGAGCCGGCCCATATGACGATTTCATTCAGACAGACGCCTCCATTAACCCGGGAAACAGCGGCGGGCCGCTGCTGAACATGAACGGTGAGGTCATCGGCATTAACACCGCCATTGTTGCCGGGGGCAAGGGAATCGGATTTGCCATTCCCTCGGGCCTTGCCAAAAATATCATCACCGAGCTCAAAGAAAGCGGTGAAGTGACCCGGGGATGGCTTGGCGTGGCCATCCAGGAACTCAATGACGAGTTAAAGCAATATTATGATGTCAACCAGGGCGTGATGATCACCCAGGTTTTCAAAGGCGATCCCGCGGACAAAGCCGGTATCAAACCAAATGATATCATCACTGAAGTCAACGGCAAGGACGTTGACTCGCCCAGGGAACTCTCCCGGCGCATTGCCGCGATCAAACCCGGGCAAAAGGCAGAAATCAAATTAATCCGTGAAGGCAAAACCCGGACATTTAATGTTGAAGTGGCCAAACGGGAAGAAGAAAAACTCGCTGACCGCAGCCGGGGCCAGACACCCGGAAGCAATCAGGAAGCGGAACTGGGCCTTGATGTCACGGATTTGAACCGGGAAATGGCCAAGCAATTAAACCTTGAAGAAGTCCGGGGTGTTATCGTTACCCAGGTTGCCCGGGACAGCAAGGCGGCCGAAGCCGGATTTCAAAAAGGCGATATCATCCGTGAAATCAATCATGAAAAAATCGGTTCAGTGAGTGACTTCAGAAAAATAATTCAGGATGTGGAATCCGGGCAAACCCTGTCATTTTACGTGCTGCGGCCCAGACAGGGCATTACCATTATCAAGCTGACCAAATAATTTTGTCCCGTGAAAATCCAGGCTCCCGCAAAAATCAATTTGTTCCTGGATGTCCTTAGCAAACGAACGGACGGCTATCATGAGCTCCGATCCCTGATGTGCCCCATCGGGATTCATGATACCGTCCGTTTGTCATGTAATCCCGCAGCCACTTCCGGAGATATCACGGTGACATGCCCCCATCGGCTTGTGCCTTCAGGCCGGGCCAACCTGGCCTGGAAGGCGGCGGCCGCCTTTTTTGCAGAAACCGGCTTTGCTGCCAAAACGGTTGTTTCCATTGACAAACACATCCCCGTGGGTGCCGGCCTGGGCGGTGGCAGCAGCGATGCAGCAGCCGTTCTCACCGGGCTGAACCACTTGTTTGAAAATCCTCTTACCGCCGACAGGCTCATGATGCTTGGGCTCAGACTTGGCGCGGACGTACCGTTTTTCATATACGGCCAACCGGCCATTGCCGCCGGCATTGGCGAAAAACTTTCCCCCTTTACCGGCCTGCCCCGATTCAACCTGGTGCTGATCTATCCCGGATGCCCCGTATCCACTGCAGAAGTCTATAAAAAATTGAATTTGGCATTGACAAAAAACAAAAAAATAAATACAAAATTTATTTTCAAATCCCGCTGGGAAGCCGATTTCGCAAGACGGCTTTACAATGCGCTTGAACCGCCGGCGATAAAACTGTGTCCGGAAATCAGTGATGCCAAACAGGCGCTTATGGATTGCGGGGCGTTAAAGGCGTTGATGAGCGGCAGCGGATCTTCGGTTTTCGGCCTTTTTCCAGATGCTGAACAGGCCCGGCAGGCTTTTGATCAGTTATCTGCCCGGCGGGGCACATGGCAGGTCTTTGAAACCAGCCTGATTTGCTGACAATGATCTTGCGGGGCGAAAAAAGCAAACCACCGGTTGCTGGGGCGTAGTCAAGCGGTAAGACACAGGATTTTGGTTCCTGCATTCGGAGGTTCGAATCCTCCCGCCCCAGCCATTTCACAATCGGTTTCACCAGTTAAGTGCAACCCCGGGAAAGGGGAAGGGAAAGTGGAAAACAACGGGTATATCATTTTTTCCGGCCTATCCAATCCGCAATTGGCAGAGTCTGTCTGCAGCTATTTGAACCAGCCCCTTGGCAATGCCAAGGTAAAGCGCTTCAGCGACGGTGAAGTACAGATCGAAATCGATGACAATGTCCGGGCAAAGGACGTGTTTGTAATGCAGTCTACCTGTTCCCCGGTCAACGACCACCTGGTGGAGCTGCTGATGATGATCGACGCGTTCAAGCGCTCATCAGCCAGGCGCATCACTGCGGTGATCCCTTATTTTGGCTATGCCCGCCAGGACAAGAAAGTGGCCCCCAGGGTGCCCATCAGCGCCAAACTGGTGGCCGACCTGCTGACCCGGGCCGGAGCCAACCGGGTGATCACCATGGATCTGCACGCAGGCCAGATCCAGGGCTTTTTTGACATTCCCGTGGACAATTTATTTGCCGCCCCTGTACTGATCAACCACATGCGCAGACAATTTTCCGATGACCTGGTCATCGTCTCACCGGATGCCGGCGGCGTGGAACGGGCAAGGGCATTTGCCAAGCGTTTAAACGCTGGACTGGCCATCATTGACAAGCGCCGCTCAGCCCCCAACCAATCCAAGGCAATGGCGGTGATCGGGAACGTGGAAGGCAAGAAGGCCATTATTCTGGACGACATGGCCGATACCGCCGGCACTCTTACTGAGGCGGCCAATGCAATCACGGCCAACGGCGCCAAAGAAGTCCATGCCTGCTGCACCCATGCCGTGCTCTCAGGGCCGGCCATTGACCGCATCAATGAATCAAGCCTGAAATCCATGGTGGTAACAGACACCATACCATTATCGGGCAAACCCAAAACATGCGATAAAATCACCGTGCTCAGCATTGCCGAACTGTTTGGCGAGGCCATTTACCGCAGCCACACCGGCGATTCCGTGACATCTTTGTTCGTTTGATCAAATATGCTGTATAAGACATTTATTTGGAGGATACATTTTGGATATCATCAAGCTAAACGCGCAACCCCGTCAGGAAACAGGCAAGGGCGCAGCCCGTAGTCTGCGGCGCGCAGGCCGCATCCCGGCGGTGCTCTACGGGGCCAACATTGAAAGCCGGCCCCTGTCGGTCAGCATTCAGGAACTGGAACGCATGTTTAACAATCCCCAGTACACCCGGGGCCTGATCAACCTGGCTGTTGAAGACAGCGGAAACCGCCGTCAGACTGTCATGATCAAAGAATTCCAGCGCGATCCGGTCAAGGATCATTACCTGCACATTGATTTTTATGAAATCAAGATGGACCAGAAAATTTCTGTGATGGTGCCTGTGACCACCACGGGTACGTCCAACGGCGTGGAGGAAGGCGGCATACTCCAGATTATCCGCAGAGAACTGGAAGTCTACTGCCTGCCGGCCAATATTCCGGAACAGATTGAAATCGATATCACCTCCCTGGAAATGGGAGACTCGGTTCATGTCAGTGAAGTGCCGCTGCCGGAAAACGTTGAAATTCCCTATGAAGTTGATTTCACGATCCTGACCGTGGTCAGCCCGAAAATGGAGGAAACCGAAGAAGAGGTTCTGGAAGAAGAAGGGCTGGAAGAAGGCGCAGAGGGTGAAGGCGAGGAAACCGAATCCGGGGATGAGGCCGAAGAATAACCGTGCAAGCCGAAATTTGGCTGATTGCCGGACTGGGCAACCCGGGGCCTGCATATGCCCGCACCCGGCACAATGTGGGTTTTCGTGCAGTCGAGAATGCAGCCATGCGCTGCCGCATTGCCATGGACCAGAACAAATTCAAGGTTTGCTTTGGCCGCGGCCGGCGGGGCAGCAAAGAGATAATCATCGCCCAGCCCCTGGATTATATGAACCGAAGCGGGCCTCCGCTCCGGCGGATTGCGGATTATTTCGGCATCGAAACCCGGCAGATACTGATCATACATGATGATCTGGATATAGAAAAAGGACAAATAAAATTCAAAGAGAAAGGAGGTCACGGAGGGCACAACGGCATTCAATCGATCATGGAAGCCTTTTCGTCAGGAGGTTTTCCAAGGCTTCGAATCGGCATCGGAAGACCTGCTCCGCCGATAAATGTCACGGACTGGGTTCTTGGCAGATTCACGGCTGACGAGCAACGTTTCTTCGGCCCTGTTATTGAGCTCGCAGGAAAGGCCGTGACAACAATGATCGATGAGGGATTGCCGGTTGCAATGAATCGTTTCAATCAAAAGCAGGTTCTCTAGGTGTCTGATTTTTTTAACCTAAAACTTTAGGGAGGTAGGCATGGAAGTTATTATGGAAAACATTCCGCTAACTTGTACACTCATCGGTGCACTCGGCATCATTTATTCCCTGATTGTGGCCGGCATGATCAAAACCGCTCCCACAGGGACGGAAAAAATGGTGGAAATCGCCAATGCCATTCAGGAAGGCGCAATTGCCTATCTGAACCGTCAGCTCAAGACCATTGTCATCGTCGGCATCGCGATTTTTATCATTATCTTTTTCGGTCTCGGCTCCACGACTGCCGTGGGTTTTGCCGTAGGCGCAGTGGCTTCTTACCTGGCCGGTTACATCGGCATGCGGGTATCGGTTCTGGCCAATATCCGTACGGCTGAAGCCGCCAAAAGCGGGCTATCTGCTGGGCTGAAAATGGCCTTTCGCGGCGGTTCGGTGACCGGCATGCTGGTTGCCGGTCTTGCCCTGACCTCCATTGCCGGGTTCTACACCATCGTCGAAGACGTGGTGCCCCTGGTGGCACTGGGCTTTGGCGGCAGCCTGATTTCCATCTTTGCCCGTCTCGGCGGCGGCATCTTCACCAAGGGTGCTGACGTTGGCGCGGACCTGGTGGGCAAGGTTGAAGCCGGTATTCCCGAAGACGACCCGAGAAATCCGGCCACCATCGCCGATAACGTCGGCGACAACGTCGGTGACTGCGCCGGCATGGCCGCAGACCTTTTTGAAACCTATGCGGTCACTGTTGTGGCAGCCATGCTGCTGGGCCACCTGTTTTTCCCGGAAGAGCCCATGGCAGTGCATTATCCCATGATTCTCGGTGCCATCTCCATTATCGCATCCGTAATTGCCACCCTTTTTGTGCGCCTGGGCAAAAATGAATACATCATGGGCGCCCTGTACAAGGGAATGTTTGGCGCAGCCATACTGGCCGCCATCGCATTTTATATTTTTACCGTCAACATGGTTGACACAATCGGCGGCATTCCGGGGATCAACCTGTTTTACGCATCCCTGGTGGGTCTTGTGCTCACAGTTGTCATCGTTATTATTACCGAGTATTATACCGGCATTTACGGCCCGGTGAAAGCCATTGCTGAAGCCTCCACCACCGGCCATGCCACCAACATCATTGCCGGCCTGGCCATAAGCATGCAGGCCACTGCCGCCCCCGTGCTGGCCATCTGTGTGGGCATCGGCGTTGCTTACGGCTTTGCTGATCTTTATGGGATCGCCATTGCCGCTGTTGCCATGCTGTCGATGACCGGTATGGTCATTGCCATTGACGCTTACGGCCCCATTACGGACAATGCCGGCGGCATTGCCGAAATGGCCGATCTTGATGACAGTGTCCGCGCTGTGACCGATCCCCTGGATGCGGTTGGCAACACCACAAAAGCCGTGACCAAGGGCTATGCCATTGGTTCCGCCGGTCTGGCCGCACTGGTGCTGTTTTCCTGCTACACCCAGGAATTCGTTCTCCAGGCCGGAACCGAAGAGGCCGCTGCAGCTCTGAATTTCGGGCTCAGCGATGTGAACGTGATTATCGGTCTGTTTATCGGCGGTCTGCTGCCTTTCATGTTTGCCTCCATTGCCATGAACGCTGTGGGCCGGGCAGGCAGTGCGGTTGTGGATGAAGTTCGCCGGCAGTTCCGGGAAATTCCGGGCATCATGGAAGGTACCTCCAAACCCGACTATGGTGCATGCGTGGATATTGTCACCAAGTTTGCCCTCAAGGAAATGCTGATTCCGGCCCTGCTGCCTGTGGTAGCACCTTTGCTGGTCGGCCTGTTCCTCGGCAAAATCGCCCTTGGCGGACTGCTGATCGGCAGTATCGTGACCGGTCTGTTTGTGGCCATCTCCATGACCACTGGTGGTGCGGCCTGGGACAATGCCAAAAAATATATTGAAGACGGCTACTTTGGCGGCAAGGGCAGCGATGCCCACAAAGCCGCGGTCACCGGCGATACCGTCGGCGACCCGTACAAGGATACGGCCGGCCCTGCAGTCAACCCGATGATCAAGATTCTCAACGTGGTTGCCCTGCTCATGGTGCCGTTCCTGCTGTAAGCAACGCATCTGTATATAACCAAGCCAAAAAGGGCCGGTGAAATTCACCGGCCCTTTTTTTGTTGCTTCACCTTCCAAAAAATGATATATATAACTTTTTAGGAATAAACTTTGCATAACCTTTGGTGAAAACTATGGCTGAAAAAGCACAATCCCCAAAAGACCTGAGCAAGCATTTTGAAGTGGGCGACCTAGCCGTCTACCCGGCCCACGGCGTCGGCCGCATCGAATCCATTGAAAGCCGGGTGATTAACGGCGACACGCACGATTTCTACATCATGAAAATCATTGACAACGGAATGGTCATCATGATTCCCACCAGCAACGTGGATTCGGTGGGCCTGCGTACGGTTGTGGACAAAACGCAGATTCCTGATATTTACGCCGTGCTTACGGAGAAAAAAGACGATTTGCAGGACAACCAGACATGGAACCGCCGGTACAAGGAATACATGGATAAGCTGAAAACCGGCTCGCCTTTTGATGTGGCCGCCGTGTTCCGGGATCTTTACATGTTAAAGCTTTCCAAGGACTTATCCTTCGGGGAGCGCAAACTGCTGGATACGGCCAGAACCCTTCTGATGCGGGAAATCTGCACTGCCAAAAACCAGGAGGAAAGCCAGGTCCGGACTGAGATCGAATCGCTTTTTGACAACAACGGAAACGGCAGCAAACCCGCTGAATGACCCGATCTGATGGGCAGCACATCACTCTTGTTGCCGGTGCTGATCAGGCCGGATTGCGCCTGGATCAGTTCGTGACATCCCTGGTTCCCGGATGCTCCAGAAACATTGCGGCCAATTGGATCAAAAATCAACAGGTCCTTGTCGGCGGCGCCGTCAAAAAGCCGGGATACCGGGTGAATGCCGGGGATATTGTTTCCGTGCCGTCCCGGGTACCGGAACCGCTTTCCTCCATTGCCTGCCGGCCCCTCATCGCCGAACCCCTTGACCTGGATCTGCTCTATGTTGATGCACATATTATTGTGATCAATAAACCACCCGGCATGGTCGTGCACCCGGCTGCCGGCAACCTCACCGGCACCATTGCTCAGGGACTTGCATTTCAATTCCCGGAAATCCAAAACATCGGCTCCGAACCCTCCCGCCCCGGCATTGTCCACAGGCTGGACAAAGACACCTCGGGGGTCCTGGTGGCTGCCCGCACCCGGATGGCATGGACGTCATTGACCCGCCAGTTTCAGCAGCGGACCGTGGAGAAAACCTATGATGCGTTTGTGCTCGGAAACCCTGAAAGGGACTGCGGGCGGATAACCCTTCCGATTTTCCGTCATCCATGGGACCGAAAAAAAATGGCTGCTGCAGAAAATCCGGATCTGCCCTCAAGACAGGCTGAAACAAGCTGGCAGGTTGTTCAGCGATTTGCCCGGGCGGCCAGACTTAAATGCCAAATCCGCACCGGCCGCACCCACCAAATACGGGTGCACCTTGCAGCCATCGGTCATCCGGTGATTGGCGATGCCGTATACGGCTGCCGGCGGGCCGGAAAGGCTTGCCGCAATTTTCCTGACCTGAAAAAAATCTACCATCAAAGCTTTCGCCAGATGCTTCATGCCAGACACATTGCTTTGAGCCATCCTCAAAGCGGCCGGACACTGCGCATAACCGCTCCCCTGCCCGATGACATGCTCCGGCTGCAAAAAGCCATAGAAAAAGACATCAGCGGCTGACAACGCCAAATGGCCTTATCCATCGATTGCCTTTGAATGCTTTTTAACAGCCAGGGTACAGCGCCGGCTTTGCTTGTCAAAAGTCATCACGATCTCTTCATCGGCTTTCTTCTCCGAAGCCAGTTGCCCATAGCGCTGCTTGATGCGCTGCACAAAGGCTTCACGATTTTCCGAATCCGGATTTTGTCCCAAACTTTCAAGCTTCTCCTGCTGAATCTCCCAAAGCCGGTCCACAGAATAGATACTTCTTTTGTCATTAGCGGTCCGGTCCTGACGATTGTTTTCAGATCCATTCCCCCCTGCGTGCCGAAAATGCCCGGACTGGCGCTTGCGTGCAGCCTCTGCGTTATCCCATAATTGCCGCCAGGCATGGCTTAAATGATATACTTTCCACTGCAGATTATCCAGAAGGGTTTCCAAATGTCGATTGGAAATTTCCGGATCAATGCGCATATTTTGTATCCTTTCAATGAATTCCTGATGGCGGGGGTGCGGCTTGTTGTCCCGGTCAGAAAGATAGGCCCGAATTTTGGCATCCATTTCCTCGGCTTCGCGGACAAAGGCTCGCAGCCGGACTTCCTCATCCCTTCTTTGCTGGGCAACATCAACGGCCATTTCTCCTCCTTTGCTCAAGGCCCGTGACAAAGTATGCGTGGCTTTTCCGCTTTTTCATATAACAATGCTGTATGAATTCATTAACAAGGTTTCAGCATTTTGTAAACCGGATCAACCAGCGCCCGAGGAACGCAAAAAAGCCGTGACGGAAACCTTCTTCCGGCAACGGCTTTTGTTTAAGACAAAAATTGAAAACCAGTCAGATCATGCTGCATTGCTTTGTTTATCGGGGTCATAACACAAACGGCAACAGTTTAAACACCGGCCGGCTTCTTCAAGGGCATCCGGCTCAGCAAGAACAAGATCTGCCTCAATAAAGCTGTGAATCCGTTCCTGGACAGGCAGTTCCGGCATGGGCTTTCTCTTGCTTTGACCGACCCCGGGCACGCATGTAAAAATTGATTCCGGAATGTGGCGCTGGGACAGAAGAGCGCGGTTTTGGGCGGTTACCGGCTTTCCCTTTAAGAACAAATCAATGCCTCTGGCCGCTCTCCGGCCCCCGCCAATGGCGTCCACCACCAACGCCGGGCCCGTGGCTCCGTCGCCTGCGGCAAAAATATAAGGTACATTGGACTGGCAGGTATCGGGATTTACATCTATGGTATCCCACCGGGTGAGGTTTAGCTCCTCCATTCGAGTGCCGGGTGTACGGAATGCGGTATCCGGGGACTGCCCGATGGCGGTGATAATGGTATCCACATCAAGCACGGTCTCAGAGCCTTCAACCGGCACCGGTCGCCTGCGGCCGCTTGCATCCGGTTCGCCAAGTTCCATTTTGAGATATTCCAGGCCTGCCACGCTGTTGCTTTCATCCTCGATAACCTTATTGGGCGCGGCCAGAAAAACAAATTCCACTCCCTCGTGTTCCGCTGCAACGATTTCAACGTCATTGGCCGGCATTTCCTTACGGGTCCGGCGGTAGACCAGATAGACCTTTTCTACACCCATGCGGATCAGTGTCCGCACACAGTCAATGGCCGTATTGCCGCCGCCGATGACCGCAGCCCGTTTTCCGATATCCACCTTTTCCTGGTTGCCAATGGCAGACAAAAAGTTAATACCGGTGAAACAACCGGTTAAGTTTTCCCCGGGTATCTTGAGCTTATAGTCCTTCCATGCGCCGACACCCATGAAAATAGCGTCAAAACCGCCGCCCACAAGGGAACCCAAGTCAAAATCCAGGCCCATTTTCACGTTTGTATGATGATCAATGCCAAGATTTAAAATCCCCTCGATCTCCCAGTCCAGAACCGCCTTGGGCAGCCGGTATTCCGGGATGCCATAGCGAAGCATACCCCCGAGCTTGGGCATGGCTTCGAATATGGTCACATTGTGGCCCACACGGCGGAGAAAATAGGCGCAGCTCAACCCCGCAGGCCCGCCGCCCACAACAGCCACACGCCTGCCTGTGTCCGGCGCCTTGGATATGGGAAGACGTTTGCCGGAATTCATTTCCATGTCCGCGGCAAAGCGCTTGAGCTGGTTGATGGACACGGATTCTTCATCTTCGATGGAACGTCTGCAGTATTCCTCACAGGGATGCGGACAAACCCGGCCGCAGGCCAGCAGCAGGGGATTTCGCTCCCGGATGGTATCCACGGCAGAGTCATATTCGCCTTCGCGGATCTGGGTGACATATCTGGGAATGTCTATTTCTGCCGGGCAGGTCTGCTGACATGGGGCCAGCGCGTCATCCTCGGTGTTGAGATGCAGCAGTCTCTGGGACATGGTTCGCACTTCAATAATGGACTTGGGGCAGACCCGCTCACATGCCCCGCATCCCACGCACTTATCCTTATCCACGATGGGATAACCGTTGGGGCCAATGCAAAGCGCATCAAATTTGCAGGCATTGACGCAATCACCAAAACCCAGGCATCCGATCTGGCAGTCTCTCTTGCCCCCGTAAAGGGCACTGACGGCACTGCATTGGTTCAGCCCCTGGTAAACAAAACGGTCCGTGGCCCGGTGGCCCCCCTGGCAATTGTTATAGGATTTCAAGGGTTCGGCCGTGCCCGCTTCTGATCCCATGATGGCGGCAATAGCGGAAACATTTTCCGGCCCGACCAAAATACAGACGTTTGGCGGGGCCTCTCCGTTAACAACGGCCACGGCTGCAGACGAACACCCGGCATAGCCACATCCGCCGCAATTGGCGCCTGCCAAAAGGCCCTCTACTTTTGCGATCCGCGGATCCTCATAGACATAAAACACCTTGGAGGCAACGCTCAGGGCCACTCCGCAGATGCCGCCAAGGCCCAATGTAAAAAGTATTGCTTCTATCACTGCGATCCCCTTTGATTCGCTTGCGGAATTTGATTGATCAAAACAAAACCAGCAGCCGCGTTTTTCCTATACCAGCCCCCGGAACCCGATAAAAGCCAGCGCCAGCATGCCCGCGGTCACAAGCCCGATGGATGTGTCCTGCAGGGGCCGGGGAACCCGGCCGAGAATCACCCGCTCACGTACACCGGCAAATAAAACAAGTGCCAGGCCGAAACCAATGGCATAGGCAATCGACGAGGTCAGCGCCTGGAGGAAATTGTATTCTTCCTTGATATTGATCAGACACACACCCATTACCGCGCAGTTGGTGGTGATCAGCGGCAGAAAAATCCCCAGGCCGGCATACAGGGCGGGAATGCTTTTTTTGAGAAACATTTCAACAAACTGGACCAGGGATGCAATCACCAGGATAAATGCAATGGTGCGCAAAAATTCAATATCCAGGGTTTTGAGAAAGTACGTGTCAATGGTCCAGGTAATAATGGCGGCCAGGGTCATGACAAAAACCACTGCACCGGCCATGCCCGTGGCGGTTTCCATTTTCTTGGAAGTGCCGATAAAAGGGCAAATCCCCAGATATTGCGCCAAAACGATGTTGTTGATAAGGATGCTGCTGATAATCAGGACCGTATAATCGCCCATAATGCTTCTCCCGTACCCGGCTGCCGCCCGGGGTTTTGCACACCGGCCGGCATAACTGTGTTCAATCGATCTTCAGCATAAACCCCATCCGGATAAATCCGGGCGGGCTGCTATTTCCTGCCTATGATATTCATAATGCACAACAACAAGCCCAGGCAAATAAATGCCCCTGGCGCCTCCACCATAAAGGCAAAAGGTTCAAAGGACGACGGAAACACCTGGGCGCCCATCAGCTTGCCGGTACCCAGGCTTTCGCGGACGGCACTGATCACAGTCAGCGAAAGGGTATATCCGAGACCAATGCCCAGACCATCGGCAAGGGACGGCACCAGCTTATTTTTGGAAGCAAACGCCTCAGACCGCCCAAGGACAATACAGTTGACCACAATGAGGGGGATAAAAATCCCGAGGTTTAAAAACAGCTGATACGCATAGGCCTGCATCATCAGCTCCACCACGGTCACAAACGTGGCAATGATGATGATAAAACAGGCGATCCGTATTTTTGAGGGAATCACGCCGCTTAAAATGGAGACCAGCATGTTGGCACATACCAGCACAAACGTGGTTGCCACGCCCATCCCGATTCCGTTTTCAACCGATTTGGTCACCGCCAGTGTGGGGCAAAGACCGAGCACCAGCCGAAACGGCGGGATTTCCTCCCACAAACCTTTTACAAATTCCTGCCCGATGGTTTTCGCCATGATCTATTCGCTCCTAGCCGGTAAAGTTTTTCACCTGGTCTCTGATTCGGGATTTGAGCTGCTCGTATATGTCACCGGCCCTGCTCACCGCCTTGCAGGCTGCCTTTGAGGTAACCGTTGCACCAGACATGGCCGTAATCTCACCCCCGTCATCTTTGACATTGTGATCGCCGATGATGGGTTTGCCGTTGAACTGTTTCTTGAAGTCCGCGTTTGTCTCAATGGTCGCACCGATGCCGGGGGTTTCATTGTGGGTTGTGACGCTGATCCCTATAATTTCATCGGTTTCAACGTCAACGGCAACCATCACCCCCATATCCCCGCCAAACCCGCTGGCGAAAGTCTCAAAGGCAACAGCCCTGGGATTGCCGTCATAGATACCCACAAAGAAATTTTTCTCTTCTTCTCCCACCGTAAGCGAGAAGCGGTCTGCCACCGGGTCGTTTCCGGCATCCTTGAGGATGTTTTCAATGGCCGGACCTTTGACAAATTTCAAAACCTGATTGTCGATTCGCTCCTCGGTCGCATTTTTCAAAGCCCCGAGCACCCCTCCTGAAAGGCTGCTTAGCACAACCAGGACAACAACCATTTTAATCATATCACGCATGATGCATAACCCTTCCCGTGGCTTTGGGTCTGATTTTATCAATAAGCGGATGAACCAGATTTATGATCAGGATGGCGTAGATCACCCCGTCAACATGGGCACCCTGATTTCGGATCAGCACGGTGAGCACCCCGCCCAGGGCTCCGTAAATGAGCATGGGAATAAAATGAACCGGTGAGGAAGAGTCCTCTGTGGCCAGGAAAAAAGCGCCCATCAGGGTAAAACCGGTGAGCAGGTGAACACCGGGTCCGGCATAGACCTCCGGGTTGTAAAGATTAAAGCAGAGCGCGGAGACCAAAACACCCGCAAGAAAAGACACGGCAATTTCCCAGCGAATAAAACCCCGGATCATCAGGTAAATGCCCCCGATGAGCAGGCCCAGGCCGAAAGTAGCGCCGATCCCCCCGGTTTGCCGCCCGAGAAGCAGGTCGGTCAGGGAAAATGACTCAATCCCGGCAGACCCGTAGGCTTTCATGAGCACAAGCGGATAGGCGGCGGTAAAATCAAACGGGTAATCCACCAGGGCGGCATTGAAATCAAAATAAATGGGCCAGGAAATCATCAGGATGGCATAAGCCACAGCCACGGGATTAAATGGATTGCCGCCAATGCCGCCATAAATCTGTTTGCCGATCACCACACCCACAAAGGTACCGGTAATCACAACCCACCATGGAATCACAGCCGGCAGCAGCATCCCAAAAAGCAGGCCGATCAGAGCTGCATTTCCGTCCCCGATGGAAACCGGCCTGCGGGTCAACCGGTTCATGACATATTCCCAGGCCATTGCCGATCCAATCGACAGGGCCAAAACCCCGAGGGCGGGCATCCCGTAACGAAGCAAACCGGCGATCACAGCCAACAGGGTGGCGGCCATGATATGATAGTGCTTGGTGCTTATTCTGCTGCCGTCATGCCAAAACGGGGCATAGGAAACAGTCAGCTTCTTTCGATCAGGCATTCTCTTCCTCCGCTGCTTTCAGGCGTTGCACCGCATGTTTGGCCAGTGCGATAAACTGTAATATGGGTATCCGGGATTCGCACACATAAGCGCATAAACCGCAATCTATACAGGCAAACAGGCTTGCGTTTTCCGCGGCCTGCTCATATTCACCGGCATCAAGGTACCGGACCAGTTCGTTGACCGGAATATTAACGGGACATACCCTGACGCAGCTGCCGCAGTTGGTGCAGGGAATATCGGAAAATTCCGGAAGGTCTGCATGATCCTGAATCATGAGGATGTCGGTGTCCGTCGTGATCGGCTGCTCCAGGGAAAAAACCGCATGACCGGTCATGGGACCACCGAGAACCACCCGATCCCCGGCCTCCACGCTTTGCCGGACGGCCTCAAGAATATCGGAAACATGGGTCCCCACCGGGGCCTTGATCAGCTGGCGTGTACCGTCTTTTCTTACAACAGTGAGCAGTTTGTCCACCGGCAGTTCCCCGGTCTGAAGGGCCGCACCCACCGCAACAGCAGCCTCTGCCGTAAAAAAGGCCACCTCGGTGTTCTCTTCCTGCTTTGCTTTCAGGGCCATGCGGATCATGTCCGTGCTGCCGGCCGGGTACTGCAAATCCACCGTTTTGATCCCGGCGCCGGAGGAACCGGCCACCTGCACCATGTGCGGATACACCACAAGCTGGATATTCTGGATGCCGGTAATCTTTCTCAATACATCAATTCCGGTTTTGACCCCAGCAATGTTGGTACCGATCAAATATTGCTGGGTAACCGCCGTCAGGTCCTGCTCTGTCCCCATAACCGCAATTGTTTTAACCGGTCTGTCAGGCCGGGTAAAAACGGAGAAATCCGGCCGGCCGGGCAACTCCCTGAGAAACCGGTCTGCCTCGGAAAGGCCTGCGGATTTGAAAACATTTTTGAACTCGGTATCCCGGCTTTGATCCTCCGAACCCTCCAGAGCAATAACCACTGCGGTCATCTGTCTTTCCATAATCCCCAAAAACGGCTCCACGGATTCGATTTTTCCGGCCACAGGACTGATGGCGCAGGGTACGGGATTGTTTTCAAACAGTTGCAGCCGCTGACCCTTCTGTACGGCGTCACCGGATTTGAGCAAAACGCCGCTGGTTTTTTCCATGGGCGCATCCATCAAAAGGGTGATCCGCTTTGCGGGCCTGACAGTCATGGGCTCGGCAGGCGCCTCTTCGATAACCTCGTAGGTCAGCCGGGGTGCTGTAATTCCGATAAATGAGCGCTTGATCATGGATCTACCTTTGCTTGCTTGGACTTATTGTAATGAGCCGATCGTTTTTGCCGTGCCCGCTTTGTCCTAGTAGGCATGACAGCCCGTGCAGTCATCTCTGAGGGGCCCCTGCCCCGCCTGCTCATGGCAGCCGGTGCACTGATCGTGAAAAGCATCTGCGCGCTTGCGGGCTCCGTGACAGTCATTGCAATTTTCCGTAGTGGGTCCCACACCGAAATCCTGATGGCATCCAATGCACTGCTGGTGGAAGGAATCGCTGAGGCTCGGCATATAATCGTCACCGGTTTCCATGTGGCAGGCATTGCAGTTCTGAGGCTGAGACCCGCTGTCCGGATCATACATGTGATGGCAGTCCGTACACGACAGGCCGTAGTACTGGCTGTGGGTCTCGTGATCAAACAGGCCATCTTGTCCGAGCGCCGGAACCCGGGTGCTTTCGGCGTCATGGCAGGATCCGCAGGAATCATGCCCTTTGCTTTCATCATAGGCAATCTCGTGATGGCAGGCAAAACAGTCCTGTCCGTAATCCTCAGTGTGCTCCATATGCGAAAACAATACATTTTCACCGGTAGATTCATACATCACACGCACCGGCTCCTCCGAGGATTTCGACGGCAGTGCGGCATAAACGACAATGCCGACAACAAGGCAGACCAGTGCAATGACATAGGCGATTTTGCGTTCATTATTCTCAGACATAACCTGCTGTTTCCTTTCACGGAGCATGCTTTGCAAGTCAAACCCGGCACATCCAGAAACCTGATGTAAAAGGTTCTGCCTTGCCTTATGGATCGCCGAATAAATTCCAGGTTTTCAAGTTACTGCCTCTATTACGTGACGATCCATTTGTCAAGAATTTTAAATTGCGAACATCCGGAAAACGCCGCGCACAAGGCGTTGTGGTTAATCGGCCTTGCGCCGCAGAAACGTGGGTACGTCAAGCATGTCCATGTCAAAATAGTCATCCATGCTGTTGACCGCCTTTTTTTTCTGGTTGTCCCGGCCGGCCTGCTTTTCTTCGGCCTTCTGCTGCTTGACCCGCCAAAAGGTTGGCTGATTCAGATTTTTTTCGTATTCCCGGTCCTCGGAGGTATAATCGCGGACCACACCCCGTTTGACATCTTTTAACTGGCGCACGGACTTTTTGGGCAGATGCATCTCTGATTCATCCATGCTTCCGATTCCCGTGGCAATTACGGTGATGCGCATCTCATCTTCCAGACTGTCGTCCATGGCCGTACCCCAGATGATTTCCACATCATCATCGCCGATTTCATTGTAAATCCGCTCCGAGGCCTCGATGGCCTCTTCCATGGTCAGCTCGGAGTTGCAGGTGATGTTCATGAGCACGCCCTTGGCGCCGGAAATGGAATTGTCCTCCAGAAGCGGATGGGAAATGGCCTTTTCAGCGGCTTCAATGGCCCGGTTATCCCCCGTTGAAATCCCGATGCCCATAATGGCCATGCCGGACTTGGACATGATGGTCTTGACATCGGCAAAATCAAGGTTGATAAGCCCGGGATGCATGATCAGATCCGTAATCCCCTTAACCGAATGGTGCAGGATTTCGTCTGCCATCCGGAACATCTCAATGAGACTGGCGTTTTTCTTGGCCAGGCCCCGAAGCCGGTCATTGGGAATGGTGATCACGGTGTCGGCCACCTCCTTTAGCTGGGCAATGCCCTCTTCTGCCTGCTTGCTGCGCTTTCTGGCCTCGAACTTAAACGGTTTGGTGACCACGGCCACGGTCAGGGCCCCGAGTTCCTTGCAGATCTCTGCGATCACAGGAGCCGCTCCCGTTCCGGTCCCCCCGCCGAGACCGGCTGCAATAAAAACCATGTGGCTGTCGCTTAAAGCCTCACGCAGCAGATCTGCGGACTCCAGTGCCGCATTGCGGCCCACCGACGGATCGGCCCCGGCGCCGAGTCCCTCGGTGAGGGCCTCGCCGAGCTGGATCTTTGTGTTGGCCTTTGCATGGGCCAGCGCCTGGGCATCGGTGTTGGCCACGATGAATTTGACCCCGTTTAGCTGGGAATCGATCATGTTGTTGACAGCGTTGCCCCCGCCGCCGCCGACGCCGATGACCTTGATTTTTGCGGAATTTTCATTGTCGAGATAGGTAAAATCCATTGTCGACCTCCTGTATTTGTCGTCTATTGATCGTCTGTTGTTGATTTATTGATTTCAACTCCCGGCAATCCCGGATTTTCTAAAGCACCTCTTTGAACCACCGCTTCATCCGGTTCATGATCCGGTGGAAAATATTGGTATCCCGGATGCGGAATTTTTTCCGTTCCTCGTCCTTGGCCCCGTAAAGCACCAGCCCCACACCTGTGGCATACATGGGATTGTTGACCACATCCACAAGCCCGCTGATGCCATGCGGGGCCCCCAGGCGCACCGGGACCTCAAAAACCGACTCGGCAATTTCACCAATGCCGTCGAGAAGCGATGCGCCTCCGGTGAGCACGATACCCGAGGCGATTTCCTCCTTCATGTCCGCCCGGTGGATTTCTCTGCGGATCAGGGCAAAAATTTCCTCCACCCGGGGCTCCAGAATCTCGGCCAGGATCTGCCGGGGCAGTTTGCGTCCCTGCCGGCCGCCGACATTGGGCAGATCAATGGTTTCGTCGCTTTTTATCTTGTCGGCCACACAGGTGCCATGTTCCTTTTTGACGCGCTCGGCTTCGGCCATGGGCACCCGAAGCCCAACGGAAATATCATTGGTCATGTTGTTTCCGCCAAGGGACAGGACAAAAGTATGCCGGATGGTGTTGCCGGAAAAAACAGCCAGATCCGTTGTGCCGCCCCCCAAATCGATTAATCCGGTCCCCACCTCCCGTTCCTCAGGATTTAGTACGGATTCACACGAGGCAATGGGCTCGAGGATGATATCGCAAACATCGAGACCCGCCTGATTTGCGCATTTGACAATGTTTTGGGCCGAGGTCACAGCGCCCGTGACAATATGAATCCTTGCCTCCAGGCGCACACCGGCCATGCCCACGGGGTTCTGGATTCCGGCCTCGCCGTCAATGATAAACTCCTGGGGAAGCACGTGAATGACCTCCCGGTCCATGGGGATGGCCACGGCACGGGCCGCCTCGATCACACGGTTGACATCGGCCTGGGTGATCTCGTTGCCCTTTATGGCAATGACCCCGTGGCTGTTAAAACCTGTGATATGGCCGCCGGCAATGCCGGCATAAACCGATGAAATCTCGCAGCCCGCCATGAGTTCGGCATCCTGGACAGCCTTTTTTATCGAATCCACCGTGGAGTCGATATTGACCACCACACCTTTGCGCAAACCGATGGACGCATGGGTGCCGATACCGATGATGTTGACCTTGCCGCCGGAAACCTCGGCCACCACCGCACAAATCTTGGTCGTGCCGATATCCAGCCCCACGACGAGCTCTTCTTCTTCCTTCAATTTATGCCTCCTTCTGCCGTATGGTTTGGCTTTGTTTATCCGCAGCGGGCCTGGCCACAATGCGTTCCGGGTTGCCCAAGTCCATTTTTTCCAATTCAACGGGCGGCTCCTTTTTTTCAAGGTAAACAAGCACCTTTTCAAGCCGTCTGAGCTTCTGTCCGTAATGGCCGTAACCCAGCCGGATCTGCTTTATTGGCAGATCCCGGATCTGCAGCACCAAGCCCAGATCCCGGTCCACCCGGATCTGCTCTATGCTCCGGGTGTTAAAAACACTGTGGCCTTTCCGGTCCAGCCCCAATACGGCCATGACCGACGAGACAACCGGCGTCCGGCGCACCTCAAGGCCCTGCCAATCCGCGTAATTGACACCTTTTATGATTGGGAGATCCGAAAACGCCCCTTCGCCGACCTCCCTGAAAATTTCGGCTTTTGGGTTGATCATAAATATCCTGCCCAGGTCAATGCGCGCCACTGGCTCGTGTTCCCGAATCCGGATGATAATGGATTCCGGAAACTGCCTTCTGACCTCTGCCCCCGCAACCCAGTCCAGGGCCATGAGCCTGCGGCGCGCAGTGCTCAGGTTCACGGAAAAAATATTAACCCCGTTTTCAATGCCGGCGGCCTCCCTTACCTGTTGCTCAGAAAGGCGCCGAATGCCGTGCACCTCGACGGTTTCGGCCCCAAAATAATCGCTCTGGGTGGCCCAGTCATAACCAAAGACAAAAACCAGGCTCATGGCAATAATGGCAACGGCCCCGCTCAAAACCCGAAACAGGGTCCAAAGCCAGCTGCTCCCCTCGGGTGCTGAACGTGCCCGTGCCTTTTTGTATCGATTTTCCCGAATTCCCGGCTGAACGGTCTTTTTACCGGCCATGATGTTTTATTCCCCCACAATCCGGATTTCCGGCTCCAGCCACACCCGGAATCGTTCCGCAACACCTTTTTGAACCAGCCGAATGAGTTCCAGGATATCTGTTGCGGAGGCTTCCTTCTCATTTATGATGAAATTTGCGTGCACCGCCGACACCCGGGCGCCGCCAACGGCCATCCCCCTGAGCCCGGCCTGGTCAATGAGCCGGCCGGCGGCCATGTCCGCAGACGGATTTTTAAACACGCATCCGGCCGAAAACCCTTTTGGCTGGGTTTCCCACCGACGGCTGAGCATGGCTTCAACTTCAGCCGCCGGATCGCTTCCGGCTGCCGGGGCCAGGGCGAACCGCCCGGAAAGCACGATGAATAGCTGCTCACCGCCGTTCCCGGCCGGCTGCCATGACAGGCGCCGGTATCCGAAAAACAACTGATTCCTGTCCAGACTGCGGACGCGGTCGGGCGGTTCAAGGAGATCAATGCCCTCCAAAACCGACTCCACAGCCCCCTGACGGGTTCCGGCATTCATTAAAATCGCACCGCCGACGCTTCCCGGAATGCCGGCGGCAAAATGCAGTCCCGTATAATTGTTATCAATTGCATACCGGCAAAGAGCACTTAAACGGACTGCTGCGCCGGCTTCCACCACCGTCTTTTCCGAACCTTTATCCCGTATTTGGATCTGATCAAACCCCCTGCCCGGACAGATCACCACCCCCCGGATTCCGCGGTCTTTGACCAGCAGGTTGGTGCCGCCGCCCAACACCATCCACGGGACCCCGGCCGCACGGATAACGGCCAGCAGATCCATGAGCTCCGCCCGATCTTTCGGGGTCACCAGGGCATCGGCCGGTCCTCCCACCCGAAACGAGGTATGCCGGTCCATGGGCGCGTCAAATTGCACCCTTGAGCCGAACCTTTTGGTGAGCCTTTTTTTCAGATCCGGGGTCATAAGGTTCATAAAATCTTCCTAGGCTTTCTCTTTGCCGGCCTGAAGCCGGGCAGCCAGGGCTTCGCCCGCCTGCCAGACGTTGCCGGCTCCCAGGGTCAAAACGATATCGCCGGGTTCAAGCATTTTTTCCAGCATTTCCACGGCTTCTTCCAGGCCGGGCGCGGCTCTTGCCCGTTTATGGCCGTGAGCGCTGATGGCCTCGCATAGCAAATTGTGATCCACCCCCTCGAGGGGCGCCTCTCCTGCGGAATACACAGGCATCACCAGCAGCACGTCTGACTGGTAAAAAGACCTGGCAAACGCGTCAAACAATGCCCGGGTACGGGTGTATCGATGAGGCTGGAACACGACCACCAGGCGCCGCTCAGGCCAGCTGGTGCGCACGCCATCCAGGGTGGTTTTAATCTCCGTGGGATGGTGGCCATAATCGTCGATAATCTTGATGCCCCTGACGTCGGCCTTGATCTCCATGCGCCGCTGAACGCCTTCCAGATTTTCCAGAGCCGGGCGGATGGTCTCAAATGGTATTTCAAGTTCCCGGCCCACCGCGATGGCGGCCAGAGCGTTGGCAATATTGTGCCGTCCGGGCAGGTTCAGGGCCATGTCGCCCAGGTGACGGCTTTCGTGAAACACTGAAAAGCGGGTTTTGGCCCCGTCAAAAACGATGTTGGCCGCCTGGAAATCCGCCTGGGCCGAAAGCCCGTAAGTAATACATCGTTTCTTGATCTGCGGCATCAGGTCCTGAACATGCTCGTTGTCCAGACAAAGCACAGCCAGCCCGTAAAATGGGATCCGGTCGATGAACTGGAGAAAAACCTGCTTAATTTGATCCAGATCTTTATAAAAATCAAGGTGTTCTAAATCAATATTGGTTACAACCGAAATGGCCGGGGAAAACTTGAGAAACGATCCGTCGCTTTCATCCGCCTCAGCCACGATAAAATCACCCGCCCCGAGCACGGCGTTGCTGCCGATGCTTTTGAGCTTGCCGCCGATGACCACAGTGGGATCCAGACCGCCGGCATCCAGGACCGCGGCCAGCATGGAGGTAGTAGACGTCTTGCCGTGGGCCCCGGCAACCGCCACGCTGTATTTCAGGCGCATGAGCTCGGCAAGCATCTCTGCCCTGGGAATCACGGGCACGGATGCAGCCATGGCCGCCTGCACCTCGGCATTGTCCGTCCGGATGGCAGAAGAAGTCACCACCACGTCGGCGTCTGCAATATTTTCCGGACCATGGCCCACTTGCACTTTTCCCCCCAGACGCTGAAGGCGGCGGGTGGTGTCGGATTCGGCAATATCTGATCCGGATACGCGGTAGCCCAGGTTCAGCAGCAGTTCGGCAATACCGCTCATGCCGATGCCGCCGATGCCCACAAAATGAATATGGTATTTTTTCCGATACATCAGTATTCCTATGTGTTGGATGAATCCAAAACCCGTTTTCGCCCCGCGGCTTCCAGGATCTCATTGATCACGGCCGCAGCCGCCCGGGGCCGGCCAAGGCTTCGGGCGGCAAGGCAGGCCTTTTCAAACCGGCCGCCGGTATTATCCGCACAGGCCTGAAGGTATTCGGCCAGCCAGGACGGGGATAAATCCTTTTCAGGAATCATTTCCGCGGCCCCGGCCTTTGCCGGGACTTCTGCGTTATGCACCTGGTGATTGTCGGCTGCATACGGATAAGGAACCAGCAGCGCCGGCAGACCCACCGCTGCGATTTCTGCCAGTGTGGCCGCCCCTGCCCGGCACACCGCAAGATCGGCCTGCTCATAAACCGACGCCATATCCCGGAAAAAGGCGGAAACTGCTGAGTCCACACCCATGCGCACATAGGCCCGGCGCACGGACTCCTCGTCATGGGGCCCGGTCTGGTGAATCACGAAAAACCGCCCGGGTTCCTTTATCTGCGAAAACGCTTCAACCACGGCCGCATTGATGCGCCTGGCGCCCTGGCTGCCGCCGAGCACGGCCACGGTAAAAAGCTTTTGCCCCCCTTCATGGACGCGCATGCCGCGATTTTCCGCAACCTCCCGGATCTGATGCCGCACGGGGTGACCGGTGAAACGGATTTTACCGGGACGGCATGAAATCCGGGTATCTTCAAATGAAACCAGCACGCGGCGGGCCAGCCGGCTCAGCCATTGATTGGTCATGCCGGCAATACGGTTCTGCTCATGGATCAGCCTGGGAACCCGCCGCAAGAATGCCGCCAGGATCACGGGGGCGGCTGAATACCCCCCCATTCCCAGCACTGCGTCCGGGGCAAAGCTGCGAATCAGGCATAGAGACTTCCAGAAACCCCGGGGCAGCAGCATCAGGGACCGACCCTTTTGCAGCAGGCCCATGCCCTTAAGCCCGCCTGCGGAAATCTGCGCGATCTCAAAAGAGCGGCCGGCCAGCACAGTCTGTTCAATGGGCTTTCCGGTTGTCACAAACATCACCTGCGAGCCCGGAAACATGCGCATGATCTCTTCGGCCACGGCAATTGCCGGAAACAGGTGTCCGCCTGTTCCCGCACCGGCGATCATCAGCCGCAGGGGCCGGGCCGGCGGGCTTTGCTCGCCGGAAAGTCCGGATTGATTGCTTGCGTCCTGATTCATATTTTTTCCGACATTCCAATGTTTAACAAAATGCCCACGCAAGCCAGCTGAAACACCATGGACGAGCCGCCATAGCTCATCAGGGGCAGGCTCAGCCCTTTGGTCGGCAGCAGGCTAAGGTTAACGCCCATATTAACGATGGCCTGCAGGCTAAGCGAGGCGGTAATGCCGAAAGCCAGCAGGGACCCGAAACAATCCCGCGCATGGGCGGCAATTCTCAAACCCCTCCAGAGAATCACCATGTACAATGCCACCACAAACAAAACACAGACCAATCCGCCTTCCTCGCCGATCACCGAAAAAATGAAATCCGTATGCGGCGCAGGCAGATAAAACAGCTTCTGATAACCCTCCCCGAATCCTTTCCCAAAAATACCGCCGGAACCGAAAGCCATAAGGGAATGAATGATCTGGTAGCCCTCGTCCAGGGGATATTTCCATGGATCCAGAAACGTCATGTACCGCTTGAGCCGGTAATCCGAAGAAATCAGCAGCCAGACAGCCGCAGGCATTACCAGGAGCATGGCCGATGCCAGGTGGCGGAGCGGCACCCGGCCCGCAAACATGATCATCCAGGCCAGCACCCAAAAGATGGCAATGGTCCCGAAATCCGGCTGCATTAAAATCAGCACCGAAAAAACCCCCAGCACCAGCAGATGCGGCAGAAACCCGATAGTCGGATCCGCCACCTTTACCTGTTTTTTGGTCAGGGAGTAGGCCATAAACACGATCAATGCCAGCCGCGCCAGCTCCGAGGGCTGAAACGACACCCCCATTACCCGCAGCCATCTGGTGGCCCCGCCCGCGGAATGCCCCGCGCCGGTGAGCAGCACAATTGCCAGCAGAATCGTTGCACCAAGCAGCAGCAAATAGCTCAACGGCTTAAAAACACGATACGGCAGCACCATGCAGACCAGCATGGCGGAAAGGCCAAGCATGGCGTTGATCAGCTGCCGGGTGAAAAAATAATACTCACCCGCGTAATAGCGCAGGGCAATTTCACTGCTGGCGCTGTAGACCATGGCAATGCCGATGCCCACCAGCATGATGACCGGAAAGATCAGCATCAGATCCGGGGTTGCGCTGTTTCCGGATTTATGTGTTGTCGGCCTGGCTGCCATCTGCCCTTTTTCCTGTCTGTTTCACGGCCCGCTGGAAATCTTCCCCCCTTTGGGCATAATTGTCATACAAGTCAAAACTGGCGCACGCAGGTGAAAGCAGCACCGTATTTCCGGCCTCTGCCAAATCCGCGGCAGCGGCCACGGCCGCGTCCATGGAATCCGTGCGGACGGATTGCACAAGCCCGCCCAGTTCCCGCTCTATGGCCGCAGAAGCTTCGCCCAGCAGCACAAGGGCCCTGACCCGATCTTTTACAACAGGGACCAGATCTTCGTATCCCCCGCCTTTGTCCCGTCCGCCAAGAATAAGAACCACCGGAAAAGACACCGCAGCCACGGCGCGGACCACGGCGTCCACGTTGGTGGCCTTGGAATCATCGTAATAATCCACCCCATGGAACCGTCCCACAAACTGGAGTCTGTGGGGATCGGCGACAAATTCGCGCAGACCGCGCAAGACCCCTTCCCGGCTTGCGCCAGCAGCCAGGGCGGCCAGGGCCGCGGCCGTCGCGTTTTCCATGTTGTGCCGGCCCGGAAGGGGCACCTCCGTTGCCGCTATGGTCATCTCCCCGTGTTCCGGGGTTTTGACGCGCATTTGCGCATTTTCGATCCAGGCTCCGCAGGCCGCATCTTCCTCCTGATTAAACAGGCATTTTGCCGCAGCGATGTCCCGGGTCAGCTCCATGATCAAATCATCGCCACGGTTTAACACGGCAATGTCGGCCCTGGTCTGCCGGGCAAAGATTTTTGCCTTGGATCGGCCGTAGGCCCGCAGGTTCGGATACCGGTCCAGGTGATCTGCGGTAATGTTGAGCAAAACGCCCACCCCGGGATGAAACATATCCGCGGTGTCGAGCTGAAAAGAACTGATTTCCGCCACCACCACATCCGCATCCATGGGCCCGTGGGCATAAGAAATCAGCGGTGTGCCGAGATTGCCGCCCACAAAGGCATTCAAACCCGAAGCGTTGAGCATTTCCCCGATCAGACGCGTCACGGTGGTTTTGCCGTTGGTCCCGGTCACGGCCACAATGGGCGTATGGATAAACCAGGAGGCCAGCTCGATTTCACCGGTAACCGGCACTCCGGCATTTTGCGCACGCACCACGGATTCTAGGGTATGGGGCACACCCGGGCTGAGTACGATCAGATCCGAGCTTTCAAAGGCGGCCGGGTCATGCTCGCCTAAAACCACTTCCACCCCCGCCCGGCGCAGGCGGGCCGGAATATCACCCAGGGCTGATTCCGGCGAGCGGTCCACGGCTGTCACCTTTGCCCCGCGCGCGTTTAAAAACCCGGCCAGGGCCTGGCCGGTTTTTCCCAGGCCCACCACCGTGATATGTTTGTCCCTGATCGTTTTCACTGCTTGATTTCCACCTGTGGATTACCGCAATTTCAATGTTGAAATGGCCACCAGGGCCAGCATGATGGCCAGGATCCAGAAGCGCACAATCACCTTGGGTTCGGCCCATCCCTTGAGCTCGAAATGATGGTGCAGGGGGGCCATGCGAAAAACGCGCTTTCCGCTGGTGAGCTTGAAAAACCCCACCTGGAGCATCACCGACACCGCCTCGATGACAAACACACCGCCCACAATGATCATCAAAATTTCCTGCTTGGTAATGATGGCCACGGTGCCCAGGGCTGCGCCCAGAGGCAGAGAGCCCACATCGCCCATGAAAATCTGGGCCGGATAGGCGTTAAACCACAAAAAGCCCAGGCCGGCACCGGCCAGGGCTCCGCAAAAAATCGTAATTTCTCCGCAGCCGGCCACATAATTGATCTGCAGGTATTCGGCGATACGGATGTGACCGGCAACATAGGCGAACAACATGTAAGTTCCCGCTGCAATAATCACCGGCCCGATGGCCAGGCCGTCGAGGCCGTCTGTGAGGTTGACCGCATTGGATGTGCCCACGATGACAAACACAGCAAATAAAATATAAAACAGCCCCAGATCCGGAGAAATCCCCTTGAAAAACGGAATGGTGATCTGGCTGGAAAACCCCGGGTGACTGTAAAGCAGCCAGCCGGCAGCCGCAGCCACGGCAATCTGGAATGAAAATTTCTGCCATGCCCGAAGCCCGCGGTTTCTTTTCTGGATCTGCTTGAGATAATCATCCGTAAAACCGATCAGAAAATAGGCTGTGGTCACCAAAAGCACCACCCAGATATAATCATTTCGCCAGTCCACCCACAGCAGGGTTGAAAACAATGCCGCCGGCAGCACCAGCACCCCGCCCATGGTGGGGGTTCCGGCCTTGTCCTGGTGAGAGGCAGGGCCGAGCCGGCGGATATACTGACCGATCTGTTTTTCCTGCAGCAGCCGGATCATCCAGGGGCCGAACACAAAGCAGATTAAAAATGCTGTCAAACCGGCATAAATGGTTCGGAACGTGATGTAGCGAAACACGTTAAACGCCGAAACCTCAGTTTGAAGCGCATAAAACAAATGATAAAGCATTGCTTTTACTCCCCTGAATCCGGTCCGGGCGCCGGCTCCCGTGTAAGGTCACAAACGATTTCATCCATGCCGGTGCTTCGGGAACCCTTGATCAGCACCCAGTCGCCTTCATTGAGATCCCGGGCCAGATCCCGGACAATGTCGTGCTTGGTGCCCACGAAAATGTCACCGCCTTTCATCCCTCCCTGCCGGGCACCGTGTGCCACACGGGCGGCAAAATCACCTGTAAGATAAAGCCGGCTGATCCCGGCATCAGCAGCCATACGGCCAATCTCTTCATGATGCCGGGCTGCATCATCACCCAGTTCCAGCATGTCCCCGGCCACCAAAATCCCCTGCTTGCCGCTGCCAAGCGCTGCAAGCGACCGGATGGCGTTTTCCATGGAACCCGGATTGGCGTTATAAGTATCGTCAATAATGTTTGCTCCGGCCGGGGTGCGGTGTACGACCATTCTTCCGGCAACCAGCCTGAATTCGGCCAGACCCGTTGCAATCTGCCCGGCGTCAACGCCCAGGATCCAGCCAGCGGCAGCAGCGGCCAGGGCATTTTTCACCATAAACCGCCAGGGAACCGGCAGCTTGACCCAAGCCCGTTGCTCCGGAAATATGAGCTCAAAAGTCACGGCATCATCGGAGACCGCCACCTGTCCGGCCCTGATCCCGGCAAAGTCCGTGCAGCCGAAAAAAACCACCCGGCTCTGTGCCCGGGAGGCCAGCCATGCGCCATAAGCATCGTCGCTGTTTAGCACGGCAGTGCCCCCGGATCGGATATGAACGAGCAATTCCGCCTTGGCTGCGGCCACCCCTTCCACGCTTCCCAGCCCTTCCAGGTGAGCCGGTGCGATATTGGTAATTACCCCCACGTCCGGACGGCAAATTGCGGCCAGCCGGTCGATTTCTCCGGGATGATTCATGCCCAGTTCCAGCACTGCAGCCTGATGCTCTCTTTCGAGCCTGAGCAGGGTCAGGGGCATACCGATTTCATTATTGAGATTGCCGGCCGTGGAAAGCACTTTGTATTTCCTTGCCAGCACTGCGGCGATCAGTTCCTTTGTGGAAGTCTTTCCGTTGGAGCCGGTAACCGCAACCACGGATATCTGAGCCCGTCGGCGCTGGTATGCGGCCATGTCCCCAAGCGCCCGAATGGTATCATCCACGGCGATACAGGCCACCCCCTGTCTTTTCCAGTCCGCCACAGGCAGGCTTCCCAGCCGGTCCCGACAGCAAATAATACAGGACACACCGGCATCCAAAACCTGTTGGAGAAAATCATGGCCGTCATGTCGCGGCCCCACAATGGCTGCAAAGATGTCATTGCCGGCGATATCGCGCGAATCAATGCCCACGCCGGAAAAATCAGTCCGATGGCCCGCATTCACAACATCTCCGGCAGTTGCAGCCGTTATATCTTCAATGGTCCAGGGTATCAGCGACATCGTCCATTTCCCATGCCAGCACCTGTTGGGCTTCCAGCCGGTCATCAAAAGCCAGGGTCTGGTGCCCGATGATTTGATAGGTTTCATGTCCCTTGCCGGCAATCAGCACCGCATCTCCGGGATGGGAGGCCCGAATCCCCAGCCGGATGGCTTTTTTCCGGTCCGGCTCGACTGTAAAACTGCCTTGCTCAAACTCCGGTCCCACCTGCAGGGGCGGCAACTGCCTGGCGTCATGAATGCCCTTTACAATATCGACGATAATGTCGCCGGGCTCTTCTGTGCGCGGATTATCGGATGTCACGACCGCCAGATCCGCGTACCTGGCCACAATTTCACCCATTTGCGGGCGTTTGCCCCGGTCCCGGTCCCCGCCGCATCCAAAAACGCAGATAATCCGGCCCGGAATGATTTCCCTTAACGTCAGCAAAACATTTTTCAGCGCTGCGGGGGTGTGGGAGAAATCCACGAACACATGCCGGTCCAGGGTATTGGGTATCCGTTCAAGACGACCGGGCACCATGGAAAATGTCTCAATTGCCTCGCAAATCGCCCGTGGCGCGATTCCCATGACTTCTGCGGCTGCAGCCGCACAGAGAATGTTTTCCAGGTTGAACTGACCGGCCAGGGGCGAATGAAAGGGAAACGAAGCGCTTTGCAGATGCAGGCGGCCGTAGATCCCGTGCTGATCAAAACTCAGGCCGGAGGGGTAAACCCGGCTGCCGTTTCCCAGCCCGGTCCGGATGCAACGCTTCTGACCCAGGATATCGGCCAGTTCCCGGCCCTTTTTGTCATCTGTGTTGATCACTGCCACGGATCCCGGCTCCCGGAGATAACGGGTGAAAAATGCCTTTTTGGCTTCCCAGTACGCTTCCATGTTTCCATGAAAATCCAGATGATCCTGGGACAGGTTGGTAAAAATGCCCAGGGAAAACCGGCATCCGGCAACCCGCTGAAGCGCCACTCCGTGGGAGGACGCTTCCATGATCACGTGGGAAACCCCGGCGGCGGCCATATTTGCCAGAATATGCTGGAGATCCGATGCCTCCGGCGTGGTCAGGCGGCTTTTAAAGCTCTTGCCTTCGTAATGATAGTTAATTGTGCCGATCATACCGGTGGGCAAGCCGCTTCGCCTGAGCATGTGCTCCAGGAGCATCGCAGTGGTGGTCTTTCCGTTGGTGCCTGTTATGCCGATAAGGGTGAGCTTTTCAGACGGATGATCATAAAACCGGGCCGCGGCCTTTGCCAGGGCATCGCGGGCATCCCTGACCACAAGCACGGGAATATTTAAATTCATGGATTTTCGGGTCACCACTGCGGCCGCCCCCCTGGCTGCCGCATCCTCGACAAAATCATGCCCGTCACGGCTTTGACCGGGTAAGGCGACAAAGAGATCACCCGGACTCACCCGGTCGGAACGATACTGAATGCCTGTTATTTCAACTTCCTGAATTTCCTGCTGCCGATCATCGGCTCCCTGACCGGCATTGACGGCAGCCATGAGTGTTGAAAGCTTCATGCCCCCTCCTTTTCAGCCCTGGTATGATCCAATAATTCACGGGCCGGGGCAATGTTCATATAATTAAAAGATTCCCTGACAATCTCGGCAAAGGCCGGGGCCGCCACTACGCCGCCGTAATGGCTCACCTTGGGGTCTTTGACCATCACCAGCACAGCCAGTTCCGGAGACCCGGCCGGGGCGAAACCCACAAAAATGGCGTTGTAATCGCTGTCTTCATACGTGCCGTCTGAATTTAAAATCTGGGCGGTTCCGGTCTTGCCGCATACCCGAAAGCCCCGGGGAGAGGCTTGAGAGCCTGTGCCATCGGGTTGCGTGACCGATTGCATCATATCTTTCACCTTACGGGCCGTGGTTTCCGTGACCACCCTGCGTCTGACCTCAGGCTCGAAACTTTTCACAACCAGGCCGTTGGCATCGGTGATGGCCTCGACCATGCGCGGCTTCATCAGCACACCGTGGTTGGCAATGGCCGATACGCCCGAAAGCAGCTGAACTGCAGACACGGAAAGCCCCTGGCCGAATGCGATGGTGGCATGATCCACGGGACGCCAGTTCCGGTAATGCCGAAGCCGGCCTTCTGCCTCCCCGGGACAGTCAATGCCGGTTTTTTCACCAAATCCAAAATCGGAAAGCGTTTTATAAAGGTTTTCCGGTCCGATTCGCTCGGCGATTTTCACCGCCCCGATATTGCTGGAATATTTGATCACCTCCGCTAAGGTAAGATTCTCGTTGGGATGGAGATCCCGCAAGGTATGCCCCCCTACAGTATAACTGCCGTCCTCGCAGTCCACCCGGGTCCCGGGGGAACAGCGGCCGGATTCAAGGGCGGCTGCGGCCAGAAATACCTTCAGGGTGGAGCCGGGCTCGAATGCATCGGTTATGGCGCGGTTGCGCCAGGTCTGTCTGGGAAACCGCGTAAAGGCGTTGGGGTTAAAACCCGGGTAATGGGCCATGGCGCGCACCGCTCCTGTCCGGGGATCCATGACCATGGCCATGCCGGAATCTCCGTTGAACTTAAGAACGGTTTTTTTCAGTGCCTCTTCTGCGATGTACTGGATATTGCGGTCAATGGTGAGCACCAGGTTATTGCCGGGCCCCTGCCCGGATTTTGCCTCGGATTGCTGGAAAATCCGTCCCAGGGCATCCCGGATAAAAGTCGACTCCCGCACAGCACCGGTTAGCTGCCGGTCATAGTAATATTCCAGGCCTTCGAGCCCGTTGCCGTCCACACCGACAAACCCGAGGATTTGCGCCCCCAGTGTCTTGTTGGGATAAACACGGGAATAATTGTCAAACAGGGCAAGGCTGTTGCCGAACTGGTTTTTGAGTTCTCGTGCCCGCTCGGGTGCCGCATCCCGCCGGATCCATACAAAGGGCCGGTCCGTGTTTAACCGGCCGGCGAGTTTCGCGGCATCCATGTCCAGGTGCCGGGCGATTTCCGAGGCTGCTTTTTTCGGGTTTTCGATCCTGGCCGGATGTGCGCCGATGGATACCACGCGGGTGCTGGCCGCCAGCTCCCGCAGATTGACGTCATAAATGGTGCCGCGCTTTTCCCGGAACTCCGCCGAACCGCTATACTCCCCGGAAGCCCGGCTTTTTAACCGGGTGTCTTCAAAAACCTGCAGATAAACCGCCTTGCCGGCAATGGTCAGGTAACAGGCCGCAAGCACCAGACCCGCCATCAGGATGCGGCGGTTTCTGCCAGGGGTCTGGTTTGGTTTTTCTTCTTTTTGGCGGCTTTTTTTCATGGCACCCTGACGATCTGTTCCGGTTTGGGGGTAATCATTCCCAACTCTGTCCTTGCCCTGGTCCCAAGGACCTGGGGAGACTTCAAGTGAACCAGCTCAATTTGAAGTTTCCTGCGGGTTTCTATTAATTCTTCCTGCTGCCTGCCGGCTTTTACGATTTCATAACCGGTCCGCCGGCACTGCACCGCGCACCAGGTATCAAAAAACACTTCCGCCAGCAGCACCAGCATCAGCAAAATACCGGCAAAAAGCGTGCGGCCGGTGAGCAGAGGTGATTTGACTTTCCGGTTTTCCGACATGGCCTGCCCCGTGCCTTAAAAATTTTGCCCAGAATTATGGCAGTTTTTCCGCCGCCCGCAGCCGGGCGGAACGCGCCATTGGGTTTTCTTTGATTTCTGTTTCTCCGGGCTTTCCCACCTTCCTTGTCAAAACCCGCAAAACCGGTTTTTCTTCGCATACACAAACCGGAAAATCCCGTGGGCATGTGCATCCCCGGCTGTATTTGGCAAACCGTTGCTTGACCATCCGATCCTCCAGGGAATGAAAGGCGATAACGCATATGCGCCCTTCGGGTTTTAAGCACGCCACAGCACGGTCAAGAAACGTATCAAGGACTTCAAGCTCCCGGTTAACGGCGATGCGAAGGGCCATAAACACCTTGGTGGCCGGATCAATTTTTCTGCGCGCGGCATCTTTTTGCGGAATGGCGCCGCGCACGATCTCAGCAAGCTGCCCGGTGGTTTCAACTGGCCTGCTTTTGCGGCTTTCAACGATTCTGCGCGCAATTCGAACCGCCCATTTCTCTTCTCCCAAATCCTTAAAAATCCGGGCCAGTTCCCCGGCATCCAGGGTATTGACCATGTGGGCCGCGCTTTGCCCGGTCTGTGAATTCATCCGCATATCCAGGGCTTCGTCCCTGCGAAAGGAAAAACCCCTGCCCGGAGCCTCGATCTGATCAAAGGACAGGCCCAGGTCCACGAGAATTGCATCCACGGTTTCAATTTCGAGATCAAAGAGGATATGAGGCAGGTTGACAAAATTGTCATGAATCAGATGAACATTTGCCGACCAGGGAGCCAGCATCTGTTCTGCACGATCAACCGCACCGGCATCCTGATCGATGCCAATGAGCAGACCATCCGGAAGGATTCTTTCCACAATGGCCATGGCATGCCCGGCACCGCCCACCGTGCAGTCGACAACGCATTTGCCCGGTTGGCAATTGAGATACCCGAGCGCCTGATCGCGCATAACAGAGACATGTCGAGTGGCCATGGTTTAAAGCCCTAGTCTGGCAATTTCGTTTGAGACCTCCTCATTTTTCATATCCTCTTCGTGAAGTTTGCGTTTCTCATCATTCCAGTTTTCAAGCGACCAGATTTCAAAATGATCGAGAACGCCGACCAGCACGATATCTTTTTCAAGACTGGCATAATCACGCAATGACTGGGGAATCAAAATACGGCCCTGCCGGTCCATGGGACATTCGGCCGATTCGCCGATGAAAATCCGCCTGAAACGCCGCATAGCCGAGCTTTTTTCGGCCATCTGCAGAATTTTTTCCTCAACCGTTTCCCAGCTCTGATAGGGGTAGGCCACCAGGCCCTTTTCGTCGAGACCGGGGCCGGATAAAACCAATCCATTGCCGCCGTTGTTCCGGATCAGTTCCCGGAAACGCGCCGGAATATTGACCCGGCCCTTGGCATCAATGGTGTGATATGAGCTTCCCCGGAACATAAACCCCCTTTAATCCACTTTGCACCACTTTTACCCAAAATCTACATGAAACTTTGCCTTTGTCAAGGAAAAAAGAAAAATAGGTTTAAAATTTTATTTGTAATTTTAAGGGGTAACACCAATAAAGTTTTGGTGGTGCAAAGTGGGTTTTATCTCTCTGCCTGCTTTATCGTGGACATCCGGGGGAAAAAATGCAAAAAATCCTGTGGGCGGACTCCGACGCTTGACGAATCCAACAAGGGCGCCTAATATAAAATCAGTATTGCTAACAGCTCCACCCAAAACCCAAGGAGACAAAAATGGCAGTGATCACCATTACCAGCGAATACAATGCAGGCGGGCAGCGTGTGGCCACAGACCTCGCAAAGAAACTCGATTTCCAGTTCGTGGGCGATCAGCTGGTGGCCGATGTGGCCAAAGAACTCAACATGTCCAAACACGAGGCTGAAACATTTCTCAAAGCCGGCGGCTCCTCGATTCTGCGCTACCTGGATCGCTACACCTGCTCCATTGTCCAGAAGGTTGTGGACAGGGAGCACGGCTGCCTGGACGATGCCACCTATTATAACAAGACCCGGGAACTGGTGGAAAACATCTACAAGAATGAAAACGCTGTGATTCTGGGCTGGGGCGCCCAGTGCATCCTCCAGAAAAAGCCGGATACCTTTCACGTGCTGCTCAAAAAAAATCCTGAGAAAAAAATCGAGGATGTGATGGAAAAGCGCAAATGCAGCCGAAAGGACGCAGAGAGGCTTATTTCAAACGACGAGGAAGAAAAAAAGGCCTATATCAAAAAATACTTCCAGGCCGACTGGCATGACCCTTCCCTTTACAACATGATCATCGACATGGAAAACTACACAGCAGACCAGGCCGTGGGCCTTATCGCAGAAAAAGCCGAAGGACAGATCTCCCTGGGGCAGAAATAACAGATCAGAATGCCAACGGATACCAACATGTATGATGTGGTCATCGTGGGCGGAGGCCCTGCGGGTCTGTTTGCCGCCCATTACCTGGCCGGCCACACCGATCTGAACGTGCTGCTCATAGAAAAGGGAAAGCCCCCGCAAAGCCGGAAATGCCCTTTAACCGAAACCCGGGTGTGCGCCCAATGCCAGCCGTGTGATGTGTTGTGCGGCATCGGCGGGGCCGGCCTGTTTTCAGACGGCAAACTCAACTTTATTCCAAAACTCGGCAAAACCGACCTGACCACTTTCCTGCCCCCGGACCAGGCCCAGGCGTTAATCGATGAAACCGAAGCCATCTTCAACGCCTACGCAATGACCGGGCCGGTGTTTCCCACCAATGCCGCTCAGGCCAAAGACATCCGCAAACAGGCATTAAAACAGGGTATTGACCTTTTGCTCATCCGGCAAAAGCATTTGGGAAGCGACCGGCTGCCCGGATATATCGGGCAAATCCAGGCGGACCTGGAAAAAAAAATCCACATCCACACCCGGGAGCCCGTCATTGACGTAATCCCCGAAACCCCGGGGCGAACCCGTGTGGTCACGGAGAAAGGCAGCTACACGGCCCGGTTTGTGATCCTGGCCCCGGGAAGGGCCGGGGCGGACTGGATGGCCGGGCTGGCCGGCAAGTTCGGCCTGCACATGCATCAGCGGGGCATCGAGGTGGGAGTGCGCGTGGAGGTGCATAGGGAGATCATGGCGGATTTGTGCGATGTGATCTATGATCCCACTTTTTTTATCCAGACCGCCAAATACGATGATGAAACCCGGACCTTTTGCACCAACAGCGGCGGCTTTGTCACCCAGGAAACTTACAGGGATTTTGTGTGCGTCAACGGTCATGCCTTCATGGAGCGCAAATCCGAAAACACCAATTTCGCGTTTCTCTCCAAGGTGGTGCTGACCGATCCGGTCACAGACAACCAGGCCTACGGCGAATCCATTGGCCGGCTGGCCACCCTGATCGGCGGGGGGCGTCCGCTGCTGCAGCGGATGGGCGACTTAAAGCGGGGCCGGCGCAGCACCTGGGCCCGCATTGAAAAAAGCGGCATCAGTCCCACCCTGAAAACTGTGGTTTGCGGCGACATTGCAATGGCCCTTCCCGAACGGATCCTGGCCAATATCATGGAAGGGCTCGAAAAGCTAAACAGTGTGGTGCCCGGTGTGGCAAACGACGAAACCCTGCTCTATGCCCCGGAGATCAAGTTTTTTGCCACCCAGGTGGCCACCAGCAGGGTGCTGGAAACCGCCATTGAAGGCCTGTTTGTGGCCGGAGACGGCCCGGGTGTGGCCGGCAATATCGTATCTGCGGCCGCCACCGGACTGATCCCGGCAAAGGAAATCGTCCGGAGGGAAACCGGCGAAAACGTTTAGGTTTCTCAGCTTTGATAATTTCGTAAAAAGTAAATTTTCAGAAGGCGCCGTAAAAAGCTCAAGATCAAGGCTTGCGCGGTTTTCGAAGAATGCAGCGTACTGATTCGTACGTGAAATTCTGAGAAATCGCGCGTAACGCAGATATTGAGCTTTTTACGGCGCCTTCTCTTACCGGTGGATGCGCAGACCTTCGCCGGTCCGGGGCATAAACACCTTGTAGCCCTCTTTCTTCAGGGTTTGGGCAAAACCGTCCATCTGCTCAGGCTCGCCGTGAACCAGGGCGATGCGCTTGACCCGGAGATTGGATTCTTTTAAAAACCGCAGCATTTCATTTTTGTCCCCGTGGGCGGAAAACCCGTCCAGGCTCACCACCCGTGCTTTGAGCGGATATTCCTTGTTCATAAAGCGCATCACGGGCGCCTCGCCCCTGCGGCCGTTTTGCGCGTATTCCATACCCTTTTCCTTTAGCCTTCGGCCCAGGGTGTGGGCGGCCATGTAGCCCACGATCAAGATGGTGTTTTTCTCGTTGTGAATCTTGTAGCGCAGATGATGCAGAATCCGACCGCCTTCGCACATACCCGAGGCTGACAGGACAATATGGGGCCGGTCTTCGCGCATCAGGGCCATGGATTCCTCCACGGATTCGGTAAAATGCAGGTGATCGAACAGGAAAGGGTTTTTCCCTTCGGTTAAAAAATCCGAATGGGTCTGCCTGTCATAGACCTCGGGGTGCTCCCCGTAGACGCGGGTGATGCGTGTGGCCAGGGGCGAGTCCACGTAAATGGGCACCTTTGGCACCTCGTTGTTATTATACAGATCATGGATGGCATAGAGCAGCTCCTGGGTCCGGCCAAAGGCAAAGGCCGGGATCAAAAGCGTGCCTCCGCGCTCTACGGTTTCGGTGATGATCTGCTTTAAATGCGGGGTCATGTCCGCCACCGGCTCATGGCTCCGGTCGCCGTAGGTGCTTTCCATGAGCATCAGGTCAATATCTCGGTCCTGTTCGGCAAACTGCAGCTGGGGATCGCGGATGATGGGCTTGTCAAACCGCCCGATATCGCCGGTATAGCAGATATTGTAAGAACGTCCGCGCTCCTTTGCCCGGATGATGGTCACAGCAGAGCCCAGGATATGACCGGCTTCGTAGAAGACGCATTCCATGTCCCGGGCTGCGGTCACCCGGTGATTGTAAGGCTGGCCGGCAAAATGAGTCAGGGCCTGCTCGGCATCAGCCGAGGTATAAAGAGGCTCCACCCGGGCCAATCCGTAGCGGTCCATATAACGGGAGACCGCGTCGTCATCTGTGCGGCCGTTTTTCTTGAGCATTTTCTTGATTTCATTCTGATCCCGGCCAGTGAGGTCTGTCAGGGCCCCGCGCACGTGCTTGTAGTTGAGATAGGCAGCATCGGATTCCTGGATATGGGCGCTGTCGGGCAGCAGGTAGTGACAGGCGTCTGCTGTGGCCCGGGTGGTCAGCACGTTTCCGGCAAACCCCTTTTTCACCAGCAGGGGAATCCGGCCGGAATGATCGATATGGGCGTGGGACAGCACCACGTTTGCAATAATGGCCGGATCAAAAGGCATCACCCGGTTTTTTTCATCAGCTTCAGCCCGCCTGCCCTGAAACATGCCGCAGTCGAGCAGAATCCGGTCCTTTTCGGTTTCCAGCATGTGCATGGAACCGGTCACCTCACGCGCCGCACCATAAAATCGAATCTGCATGAAATCTCCTTTTATCCCTGGGTCAACATCTTTTCTTTTACCTACCAGGAAGCGCAAACAAATTCAACATACAGGAAGAAAGCCCTGCGGCCGGGGCCGGTTTTTTTCGCTCCTGAGCCTTTTTGCGGATTCAGCCAATGCCTTCGCCGAAATTTCAAAAACTCGCGCGCAAGCGCCCTCAGACAGTTTGAAATTTTCCGGCTCCGGCATCGGCTGAATTTTCCCGCAAAAATTCTCAATGTCGCTTCAAAAACCCGCCCGCGCCCTTCGGGCTTCCTTGGCGACCCTCTCACAAATGCGATAACCCCTTAAAACACATTAGAAACACCCTTCCAGGACATCAGCCCTGCATTGATTCAACTTCAGAGGACCTCCTGGTAAAAAACAGTTGCCGGCAGATATTTCCAGTGCGTCTGGCATGTGGCGGGTCGGGGGTGGTTTGTTTGGCTGCATTGGCGCGGTTTCGGAGATTGACCGATCGCCGAAAGCACGCCGCAGACAAACAAATCACACCCGCCCCGACACATGCGAAAACCGCTCCGGATTTGGGATTTACCCGGCCGGGCAAAAATGATATTTAATATAGTTTGGAGGAGTTATTATAATTTCAGGAAAGCATCAACCCCGGAGATGAAGGATATGAACATGGAATTTGAAGGACCGGAGAAAAAACTGGAAATCATTCTGGCCGCCCCGGACCCGGAGCTGCGCAGCAACGCAGACGCCCGCTGGAACAAGGTGGTGGCCGCCAGCGGCGCTGAAATCGTCAGCGTGATTTCCGGGCCGGACATGGACGCCTATCTGCTTTCCGAATCCAGCCTGTTTGTCTGGGCCGACCGGGTGTTGATGATTACCTGCGGCAAAACCACCCTGGTAAAGGCGGTTCCGGAACTGGTGCGGGCCATTGACAAAGACCGCATCGCATTTTTCTTCTATGAGCGCAAAAACCTGATGTATCCCCAGTACCAGTCCGCGGACTTTGAATCAGACGTGGCCATGCTCGCCGATTTTTTCAAAGGCAAGAGCTACCGGCTGGGCCCGGCCAACCACGATCACGTGCACATTTTTTACGCATCTGCCCCGGAGCCGCCCACGGTGGCGGAAGACGACGAGGACGAAACCCTGGAGCTGCTCATGCACGACCTGGACCCGGACGTGCTAAAAGCCTTTATCCCAAAGCCCTGGGAAACGGCCGCAGACATCGAGGCACGCACCGGCATTGACCGGCTCTATCCGGACATGGAAACCGACCATTTCGTATTTGAACCCTACGGCTATTCCATGAACCGTATTTCCGGCCAGCACTATGCCACTATCCATGTCACGCCCGAAGAATCCGGCTCCTATGCCAGCTTTGAAACCAACGTGGCAGAGGCCGGTTACAGAAAAAAAATCGAGCAGATCATGGAGGTTTTCAAACCCGGCCGATTTACCCTGGTGTTTACCGAAGCCATATCCGACAGAGATCCCGGCGAGGGCAAGGTGCCGAAAAAAATTGCCGGCTATCGCCGCTCGGAAAAAAGCCTGTATGAATTTGACAGCGGATATGCGGTGTTGTTTTCCAATTTCCAGAAGTAACACCCGGAAAAGACCTGATTATGACGGCCGGAAAAATTTTGATAATCCCTTAAAAACCAATCAGATAGCGCCATCTGATTTGCAGTTTTTTCAGATACCGCTTATAATATTACTCATGATTTTCTTTGCCCATATTCCTTTTTACCGCAAACAAACAGAGGACGGGATATGACAGACAAACCAGAGAAGAAAGAAGCCCAAACCAACGCTGAAGCAGAAGAAGGCTGGTTTCATCTGGATATCCACCCCCAGGTCTTTTTTATCTCAGCGGCTCTTATTATTTTTTTCGTGGTGGCCACCATCTTTTTCCAGCAGTCCCTGGGCAACGTGTTTGAACAAATGCAAACGGGCATTTCCAAGTATGCCGGCTGGTTTTTCATCTGGACGGTCAACATCGTGCTCGTCTTCATCCTTGTGCTGCTGGCCGGGCGATTCGGCGACATCCGGCTGGGGGGCCCGGACGCCAGGCCGGAATTTTCCACCATGGGGTGGTTTGCCATGCTGTTTTCCGCGGGCATGGGCATCGGCCTGCTGTTTTACGGAGTGGCCGAGCCCATGTTCCACTACGCTGCCAACCCGCTTACCGAACCGGGCACCACCGAATCCGTACGAAAAGCCATGGACATCACGTTTCTGCACTGGGGCCTGCATCCCTGGGCCATCTATTCCCTGGTGGGCCTGTCGCTGGCCTTTTTCTCCTTTAACAAGGGGCTGCCCCTGTCGATCCGCACGGCATTCTACCCGCTTCTGGGAGAGCGCATATACGGCTGGCCCGGCAATGTCATCGATATCCTGGCCACAGTGGCCACTTTGTTTGGGGTGGCCACATCCCTGGGCCTGGGTGTGCAGCAGGTCAACGCCGGCCTGGACTACCTGCTGGGCATCGGCCAGTCAGCCAACATCCAGGTCATGCTGATTACCGGCATCACCGGCATGGCCACCTGGTCAGTGGTCAAGGGGCTGGACAAGGGGATCCGCCGGTTGTCCGAGATCAACATCGCCTTTGCAGGCCTGCTGGCCCTGTTTGTGCTCCTGGTGGGCCCCACCCTGTTTATCATGGATGCGCTGCTGGAAAACATCGGTTATTACCTCCAGCACCTGCCGCAGCTCAGCACCTGGAACGAAACCTATGAGCAGACCGAGTGGCAGCAGGGCTGGACCATTTTTTACTGGTCCTGGTGGATTGCCTGGTCGCCCTTTGTGGGCATGTTTATCGCCCGGGTCTCCCACGGCCGCACCATCCGGCAGTTTATCGCAGGTGTTTTGCTGGTGCCCGCCTTTATCACTTTTTTGTGGATCACCATTTTCGGCAACACGGCCCTGTTTATTGAAATGTTCGGCTCCGGCGGCATTTCCAGGGCCGTGCAGGACAACATCCCGGTTTCCATGTTTGTGATGCTGGAAAATTTTCCCCTGAGCACCGTCACATCAGCCCTGTCCATTGTGGTAATCATCACTTTTTTTGTCACCTCTTCGGACTCTGGCTCCATGGTCATCGACATTATCACCTCCGGGGGCAACCCCAACCCGCCGGTACTTTCCAGACTGTTCTGGGCCATTATGGAAGGCGCTGTGGCCGCAGCCCTGCTCATGGGCGGCGGCCTGGTGGCATTGCAGACCGCCGCCATCACCACCGGCCTGCCCTTTGCCGCGGTCCTTTTGGGCATGTGCGTAGCTCTCTACAAAGGGCTTTCCGATTATTCCGCCCCCCAGGAGTTTATCCTGGGGAAGCGGGAAGAAAAAAAAGAGTTTAAAATCAAAACCCGTCCACCGCTGGCCAAAACCTTTGGCCGGCGGCGGCTGTGGTAAATACCGGCTGAAAAAGGGGGAAACCGTCATGAAAAAGAACCTGACCACCGCCCGGTTAATCCTGTGCCTGGCCGCAGTAACGATATGCCTGGCTGCCATTTCCGGCGTGCAGGCGCAAACCCAAAACAAAACCCTTCGGCTGGCCCATACGGACTGGTCCTCATCGGTTGCCTCAGCCAACCTGATCAAAGCCGTGCTCGAGGAAAAACCAGGCATTTCCTGTAAACTGATGCCCATGGATGCAGAAAAAATGTGGCAGTCCGTGGCAGAAGGCCGTGCTGATGCCATGGCTTCAGCCTGGCTGCCCGACACCCATTCCATGTATTACAAGAAGTACAAAGACCAGGTGGTGGATCTGGGACCGAACCTGGAAGGCACCAAAATCGGCCTGGTGATCCCGAACATCACCGCAGGCCGGCTCACCGCCGGCACCGGAATCCGCAACAAGCCCTACATCCCCCTTGATTCCATTACCGGGCTAAAACAGCATGCGGATCAGTTCAACCGCCGCATCATCGGTATCGAGCCCGAGGCCGGGATCACGCATAAAGCCCGAAAAGCCATGGAAACATACGGACTTGAAGAATTCCGGCTCCAGGAAGGCAGCGAGGTGGCCATGATGGCCGAGCTTTCCCATGCGATCCAGCACCAGAAATGGATCGTATTTACGGGCTGGCTGCCCCACTGGAGCTTTGCCCGTTGGAACCTGAAGTTTCTCGATGACCCGGAAAACGTTTTCGGCGGTCCCGGATCCATCCACACAATGGTGCGAAAGGGGCTGAAAAAAGACATGCCCGAAGCATACCAAGTGCTGGACCGGTTTTTCTGGACCCCTGAACAGGTGGGTCAGCTCATGCTCTGGATCCAGGAGGACAACGGCCTGTTTCCCTTTGAAAAGGCCATGCGCTGGATGCGCACCCATCCCGAAGAAGTCGCCGACTGGATCAAACAGGAAAAACAGTCCCACAGGAGGTAGGCCAAAAATGCTTCAGGATATATATTTTCAGTACAAAAACGCCTGCATGATGCTGTTTCGCAGGGAAGGCGATCATGTGGCGTTCCGGGGATCGGCCTTTCTGGTGCACCCGGACGGCTACCTGCTGACCGCAGCCCATTTGATCACCGGGCAATATGAGCTCATGGTTGTGCCCATGGAGGAAACCGCGGGTTTTTGCCAGGCCCATATTGACACCGTAACACCCATGGGCGTGGAAATCCGGCAAATCAATCGGAAAAGGGATCTGGCCCTGCTGAAATTTACCCGGAAAATCGAAATTGCCATGCCCGATCACATCATGGGCACCCCCGAGGAAGTACCCGTGGGCAATATGGTGGCCAGCCTGGGCTTTCCCTTTGGCTTCTACGGCATCTACAACCAGGTGATCAAGCAGGCGGTCATTTCGGCCAAAATTTTATCCGGTAACGAAACCCAGCTGTTTTTGTTTGACTCCCTGGTTCATGACGGCCACCGGGGCGGGCCGTTGATCAGCCTGTCTGACGGCCGGATCATCGGGGTCATCGGCGGCCGGTTCTCGCCCCAGGACCTGATGCCCGATCACCTCAAAAGCACTGATACCCCGATTAAAACCGATATTTCCTATGCCGTTTCAACAGATCATGCAACGGCTCTCATGGAGGCTGAATCCATTGAAATTATCTGATACCGGAGCGCAACCGGGCCAGCAGGGTTTCAAAGGCGCGGTTTAAGCGGATAAAGCCTTCATGGTCCCCGCCGTGATCCGGGTGATGGCGCCGGGCCATGCGCCGGTACTGGCGGGTGAGGGTTTTGACCGTATAACCGGAAAACGCGTGCGCTGAAATGCCCATGACCGCAACCGCTTCATCTTTTTCCATGCGGTTTTTGGCAGGCGGGGCCTGAAATGTCCGGCGCCTGTCCATCCATTCCCGGATCCATTCTTCCAGGTAAGCGCCCTGGGAAAACTCGTTGTCAAAAAACCAGCACACGTACCGGATCAGATACTCATTTAATCCGTCGGTGCAGCCCAGATCCGCCCAGAACCCGGCATCCGCGTTTAAGCGGCAGACCGCTTCCAGAAAGCATTCATCCACCTGCTCCCGGGGAAGGGTTTCGGGATATCTGTGCGGCAGCTGCCCGGGAAAGGCGTCTGCCACATTGAAAATCACATATGGATAGATTTTCTTTTCCCTGGCGGTGAGGATGTTTTCTTTTTCCATGAAATACTGCTCGATCTCATCTCTGGACTTGTCCAGCAGGTCTCTGTAGATCTTGGCGGGCGCGGCCCGGATATGGGTCTGATCCATCGCGGCAAACCGCAGATAATGCATCCGGCGGCGGTCGAATATGTGAAAAGCGCCCTTTTCCGCCTGATTCACGCTTCTGCGCAGCTCCTGCTTTGCCCCGGCTGTCAGGTGATCATGGGAAAACGCCTGGATGACCCGCTGGGTTTCCGGGTCCAGAAAAGGGAAAAACACCCGCTCCAGCTCGTCGTTGTCCGGATCCACACCCAGCTCAAGGAGCCGGTCGCACAAATCTTCGTGCACGTAAAAAGCGCACCCGTCGTCCGGATATACCAGGTAGTCGGCCGGATTGCCGCCAAGGTCAAAAAGATGCCGGCTTTTGAGCGCACCCCGGCGCCCAACGCTTTGCCGCAGGAAATAACGGGTGCCCCTTCGGGTCCTTTTCTTTGCAATGTACATAGCGATAAAATGCGTCTGCTGTACGGATTTTGCAAAGCCCGGAAAGCAGATCAGGCTTCGGCCGGCTTGTTGTAGGCCAGAAGGGTTTTGCCGTTGTTTTCGGTTTCCGTAAACAGCCCGGCCTTGACCAGGGTGTCGACCACCTCGTTTAAAGTGCCCACATCCACGTCTTCAGTGGACATTCCGGAAAGAATGCCGATTACCTCCTGGCGGCTGCGGGCATTGCCGTCGCCAAACTCCTTTCGGATGGTGTCCTGAAGCCGGCTGGTTTCAAACTCCTGCTTATGACCCCCATTTTCGGCATAGGGGTATACAATCTGCCTGGCCAGCCTGCGCTGTTCCCGCGCCCTGGACTTTCTGCGGATCTGCATGCCGCGGAACAAAAACGCCGCGAAAAATATCAGAAACATGGCCCCGAACGCCTCGATCATGATGATAAAGGGCTGATGTTCATAGGCTGTTGCCATCAGGGCGGCGGCAGACCCCAGCAGACAGGCGGAAATGGCCAAAAAAAACGCCGCCCAGAAAAAGGCATGATCCGATTCCCGGATGGCCGATACCGGCAGCAGAATCACGCCCCGTTCCGCGGGTGCCAGCAGGTCCTCGGCCTGACGGATGTCAACAGACTTCTTGTATACCATTCTTGTCCTCCTTGCAGAAAAATTCGTTTGCCCTTTTCAGGTGGATGATTTGAAAAACCATGCTATCTTACAAAAATATCCGTATTCATCCAATGGTTATTTTTTGTTCAGGGTTAAAGGTTCAAGGCTCAAGGATAGATAACCGCTGAAACATTTTTTCTTTTTCTTTTAACCTTGATGTACTCGTAAAAAGTCGGTTTTTAGACGGCTTTGTAAAAAGTTCAAGATCAAGGCTTGCGCGATTTTGAAGAATGCAGCGTACTGAACCGTACGTGAAATTCTGAAAAATCGCGCGTAACGCAGATATTGGATTTTTTACGAAGCCGTCAACCTTGAAACTTGAAACTTGAACCGTGTATGGTATGGTCAAATAGCGTTTGCAAATCTTTGCCGGGATGCCAACTCAGAGGAGGGATTCAATGAACCATCAGAAAACCGTGAATCACCCGGACGGGCGCATTGTGCGTACCACGTCTGCTTATGACTGCGGCGGCCGCTGCCCCCTGCGGCTGCATGTCAAAGGCAATCAGATCCTGCGCGTGGAGGGCGATGACGCCCCTGAACCCAACCAACTCAGGACATGCCTGCGGTGCCGGGCATACAAACAGTACGTACATCATCCGGATCGGTTTTTATATCCCCAGAAGCGGGTTGGAAAGCGCGGGGAGGGAAAATTTGAACGCATTTCCTGGGATGAGGCCTATGACACATTTATCCGCCAGTTGGACCGGATCAAGGCCACTTACGGAAACAGCGCTATTTTGCTGGCCACCGGCGGCGGATACCTGGCAAGCCTTCATCAAGGCGGGCTTGCCGCATCCCGGCTGCTCAACCAGTACGGCGGCTATGTCACCCATTACGGCAACATCTCTTCTGAAGGCGCGGTCTGGGCCTCTCTGACCCAGTACGGATCCGTGATGGTGGGCCACAGCCGCGAAGACATGATGAATTCCAAACTCATCATTCTCTGGGGCTGGGACCCGGCGCGCATGATATCCGGCACCAACACCATGTATCACCTGATCCGGGCAAAGGAAAACGGCGCGAAAATCATTGCCATTGACCCGCGCTATCACGACACGGCAGCCACCCTGGCCCACCAGTGGATTCCGGTATATCCGGGCACCGACACCGCCGTAATGGCGGCCATGGCCCACGTGATGATCACGGAAAATCTCCACGACCAGCAATTTTTAAACACCTACACCGTAGGTTTTGACGCGTTTGCCGACTACGTGCTGGGAAGGCAGGACGGGGTGGAAAAAACCCCGGCCTGGGCCGCACAAATTTCCGGGGTGGATGCGGACACAATCCAGACCCTTGCCCGGGAGTACGCCACCACCAAACCCGCGGCCCTCATGGACTGCCAGGGCCCGGCCAGAAGCGCCATGGGTGAACAGTACAACCGGTGTGCATCCACCCTGTGTGCCATGACCGGCAATGTGGGCCGGCCCGGGGGAAGCGCCGGGGGCGGGCTTATGGGCATCCCCGTGGGCCACATGTTCCGCCAGTCCGCCATTCCGCCGGGTAAAAACCCGTTTGAGGCGGACGGGCCCAATGTCAAGGGCACCCTGGACATCCGCATGCGGGTGAAAAAGCGCATTCATATCAACACGCTCTGGGATGCGATCCTGGAAGGCACCAAAGGCGGGTATCCGTCTGAAATCAAGATGATGTGGTCCATGTGCAACAACTACGTCAACCAGATCGGAAACAGCAACAAGGCGGACAAAGCGTTAAAAGAGCTCGAATTCATCGCGGTCAGCGAGCTGTTTCCCACGGCAACGGCCCGGTACGCGGATATCATCTTTCCGGTGACCTCGGCTGCCGAACGAAACGATTTCACCCGGCCCTGGCCCTCGGGCCCCTATTTCACAGTGATCAACCAGGCCATCGAACCCCTTGGGGAGTGCAAGTCGGATCTGCAGATCGCCTCGGAACTGGCCGAACGCCTGGGCATTGAAGGCTTCAATCCCCACAGCGAGGAAGAGTGGCTCAAAATCCTTTTTGACAACAACCCGGAATACACCACCCATATTGACGACTACGAGGCTTTCCGCCAAAAGGGCATCCACAGAATCGACCTGCCCGAGCCCATTGTGGCTTTTCGCGACCAAATCAAAGATCCGCAAAACAATCCGTTTCCAACCCCGTCGGGCAAAATCGAGATCTTTTCCCGGCGCGCCGCAGACCTGGACAACCCGGCCTGCCCGGCCATTCCGAAATATCTGCCAACGGCCGAAGACCGTTTTGACCCCCTGGCCGAAAAATACCCTTTGCAGCTGCTCACTCCGCATCCCAGAAACCGGGTCCACTCGGAGCTCTACCTGGTGCCCTGGCTGCGGGAGGTTGAAGAGCACCGGGTGTGGATCAACTCCAAAGACGCCAATGCCCGGGGTATTTCAGACGGAGATCCGGTGCAGGTATTCAACGGCCGGGGCACGGTGGCCCTTCCCGCCTTTGTCACCGAGCGGATCATTCCCGGGGTTGTGGCCATATTCGAGGGAAGCTGGTACGACCCGGATGAAAACGGCGTGGACCGGGGCGCATGCGCCAACACCCTGACCCGGGACGCCTATTCCGGCGGCGGCGCCTGCGTGATGAACACCAGCCTTGTGGAGATAAAAAAGGTTCAAGGTTCAGCGTGATAGGATGTCGGGAAGATAAGCCCTGCGGCCGGGTTCAGTTTTTTCGCTCCTGACCGTTTACATTCGTAAACGCTCAATGTCGCTTCAAAAACCGACCCCGCCCTTGGGCTTCCTTGGAAATATATTTTGAGATAGCGCTATTTTTATAAGGAGAACATTAGGATGCAGATGGGATTTTACTTTGATCAGAGCCGGTGCACGGGTTGCTGCGCCTGCCAGGTGGCGTGCAAGGACTGGCACGACGTGCCGGCCGGAGACGAGAAATGGATGCGGGTACTGTATTCGGAAAAAGGCCGGTTTCCAAACGTGTTTGTGGCCTACCTGGCTTCTGCCTGCTGGCATTGCGCCGCCCCGATATGCGCGGATGCCTGCCCGGCTGATGCCATATCCAAAAGGGAGAATGACGGCATTGTGCTCGTGGATCCGGAAAAATGCCTGGGAAAAGACGATTGCGGGGCAAAATGCCTGAAAGCCTGTCCCTATGATGCCCCCCAGTTCGGCCCGGAAGAAAACGCACGCATGCACAAGTGCAACTTCTGCGAAGACCGGCTGGCTGAAAACAAGGTGCCCAACTGCGTGGAGGCCTGCCCGGTGCGGGCATTAGACGCCGGACCCATGGAGGAGCTGGAAACAAAATACGGGACCGGCCGCACGGCCGAAGCCTTCACCTGGTCCAAACGCACCCGGCCGTCTGTCATCCTGAAAGCCAAATCCGCAGAATAACCACTAACCAAATAAGGGTACGCCCGGCAGGAAAGGAAAAAAATGTCTGATTTAAACGCGTTGTTTTCACCCATTGTCATCAACAACACCGAAATTCCCAACCGTGCGGTGCTGCCGCCCATGGGCACCGGTCTTTGCGAAAAAGGCGGTCAGGTCAATGACGCGCTGCTGGCCTATCTCCGGCGCCAGGCCCGGGGCGGAGCCGGTCTTTTGATCTCTGAGATCACGGCCGTGCATCCCACGGGCATGGTCAGCCCCAGACAGGTGGCGGCCTGGGATGATCAATTTATCCCCGGGCTTTCCCAGATGGCCGAAGCCATGAAATCAAACAACGGCAAAGCCGCCATGCAGCTGCATCACGCAGGCCGGGAAAGCCTGTACATGATCAAAAAACAAACCGCCATGGGCCCATCTGCGGTGCCCAGCCTCGTCTACGGCCAGGCCCCCAGGGAAATGACCCGGGATGATATTGCAGAGATCGTCTCCGCCTTCGGCGCTGCCGCAGCCCGGGCGCAGAAGGCCGGATTTGACGCCGTGGAAATCCACGGGGCCCACGGATACCTGCTCACCCAGTTTTTGTCCGCCATTTCCAACCAGCGCACGGACGAATACGGTGGCAGTTTTGCCAGCCGCGCCAGGTTTGTCACAGAGGTGGCCGCGGCAGTGAGAGAAAACGTGGGAAAAGATTTTCCCGTGATTTTGCGCATCTCGGCTGAGGAATACATCAAGGGCGGCTATACAGTGGAAGATGTTCTTGGGATTTTGCCGGATTTAAAGCAAGCCGGAGTGGATGTCATCCATGCCTCCATCGGCACCCACGGCAGCCCGGCCGGGGTCACCAGCGCACCGCCGGCCTTTGACGTGGGATTCAACGTCAGCCGGGCCCGGCAGATCAAAGACGCCTCAGGCCTGCCCGTGATTGCCGTGGGCCGGTTTAACGACCCGAGGCCGGCAGACAAGGTGATTGCCGACAAGGATGCGGATTTGGTGGCATTCGGCCGACAGCAGCTCTGTGATCCGGATTTTCTGGAAAAAGCCCGGCAGAACCGGTATGCCGATATCCGAAAGTGCATTGCCTGCAACCAGGGCTGTATTGAACGGGAAATGTTTGAGGGCAAATCCGTGCGCTGCGCCATCAACCCGGAAACCGGCCAGGAGCTTGTCTGCCCGCAGCAGCCCGCAGCAGATCCCAAAACCGTCTGGATCGTAGGCGCCGGCCCGGCCGGGCTGATTGCCGCATCCGAGGCCAGGCGTCTGGGCCACGACGTGCGCCTGTTTGAAAAAGAACCCGAAGCGGGCGGCAACATCCTCTATGCCTGCAAGGCACCGCACAAGGAAATCTATCTTGACTGGATAAAATGGCAGGCCGGCCAGGTGGAAAAGGCCGGGGTAAAAATTGAAACCAATACCTGTGTCACCGCGGACATGATCGCAGATGCCAAACCCGACCAGGTGATCCTGGCCCTGGGCGGCGAGAAAATTATCCCGAAAATTTCCGGCCATGACCTGCCCCACGTATTTGACGCCTGGCAGATCCTGGGAGAAACCCAAGCCCCGGGCAAAAACGCCCTGGTCATCGGCGGGGGGTTAATCGGCATGGAAACCGCCTGCTTTCTGGCCGCAAGGGGGGCTTCGGTGACCCTGGCCGAGCAGATGGAATCCTCGCCCGTGCCCAAGTTCACCTCCCACGGCTACAGCCTGCACAAGTACCTGAAGGAAAAACAGTGCGTGATGCGCTTTGGCGCCGCAGTGGAGAAAATCACGGAAAACAAGGTGGTGCTGAAAACAAAGGACCAGTCCGAGGAAGTCCCCGGCTTTGACCAGGTGGTGCTGGCAGTGGGGATGAAGCCCAGAAACGGCCTTGCCCCGGCCCTTGAAAAAGCCGGCATTGCCCACACGGTGGTGGGCGATGCCCTGGAGGTACGCCGCATCATGGAAGCCGTGGAAGAAGGCGCTGCTGCCGTGTGGCAGCTTTAAGAAGCCGCCACAGCGGCACTGGCGTGCTGTCGCCCAAAGTCAGAAGGCCGTCCGGCGGGCCGGAAATTTGCGGGTTTTTATCGGGACTTGTGAAAACCCGATCCCGGCCTGCGGGTTTGCTTTTGGGGCTTTGAAGGGGTTTTCGCGCCCGGGGCGGAAACAGCGTAGTCAAAATCCGCAAATGTGCGGCGCTCAATCAGCGATCCCACAACCCGGTCAATGGATTTGAGGACCTGGCGGTCTTCGTTTGTGACCAGGTTAAAGGCGCTTCCCGTGTGCTCTGCCCGACCGGTTCGGCCGATGCGATGGATGTAGGCCTCTGCGGTGGCCGGAACATCATAATTGACCACATGGGAAACCCCGGAAACATCGATTCCGCGGGAGGCGATATCGGTTGCCACCAGGATCTGATACTTACCGGACTTAAAACCGTTTAAGGCGGCCTGGCGGCGGTTTTGGGACAAATTGCCCTGCAGGGAGGCCGCCCCGTAGCCGGCACGCTCAAGGGCTTCACTCAGGCGCTTGGCCCGGTGCTTGGTCCGGGTAAAAATCAGAACCGATGCAATCCGGGTGTCCTTTAGAATCTTTAACAGCAAAGACGTCTTTTGGTTCTGGGATACCGGAAAATGGGTATGGCTGACCGTGTCTGCGGCCGCGGGCTCGCCCACCTGCACAAAAGCGGGTTTATGGAGCACCTCGTCTGCCAGAAGCCGGATCTCTTTTCGCATGGTGGCTGAAAACATCAGCGACTGCCTGCCCCGGGGAATCTTTTTCAAAATTCTCCGGATATCCGGGATAAAGCCCATGTCCAGCATCTGGTCGGCCTCATCGAGAACCAGGGTCTCAAGGCCGGAAAAATCCATGTTGCCGCGGTTGATGTGATCAATTAAACGGCCCGGGCAGGCCACCACAATGTCCACACCCTTTTTCAGGGCCTGGATCTGGGGGCCGATGGCCGCACCACCGTATAGGGTCAGGCTTTTCAAACCGGTCCGGCGGCCCAGGGTTTGGATATCCTGGTGGATCTGTTCGGCCAGCTCGCGCGTGGGTGCAAGGATCAGGGCCCGGTTTTTTCTGTTTTTGCTCTGGAGCAGTCGGTGCAGAAGCGGCAGCACGTATGCAGCGGTCTTGCCGGTGCCGGTCTGGGCCAGGCCGATTAAATCCTGCCCCTGCATTACCCGGCCGATGGTCTGGACCTGCACGGGCGTGGGTGCGGTGAATCCGGCTGTGCGGATTGCCGCCTCTATTCTGGAATCGAGTTGAAACTCTTTAAAATCCAATAGTTGGTCTTCCTTATGATTCAATAAATAAATGATTGTTTCTGATTCTGGCAGGAAAAGGCTGCTCGACTTGAATCGCAGGTTTTCTGATTCAACTATTGAAGGGAAAAACTTGCAAAGGCAAAAATCGGGGGGCCTGTGGCCACATGAAAAAGGCAGGATGCCCGGTGGCCGGTTTCCGCAAAGAATGGTGAAGTAAAAAGGGCATCCCCCTTTGCGGGAGATGCCCTTTGTCAGGCAATTATTCCTCGGTTACATTGACTGCAGCCGGGCCTTTTTGTCCCTGCTCAATATCAAAGGTAACGTTGCTGCCTTCTTTGAGACTTTTAAAGCCGGTTGAGTTGATCCCGGTGTGATGGACGAAGACGTCCGGACCGTTTTCCTGCTCAATGAAACCAAAACCTTTTTGGTCGTTAAACCACTTTACTGTTCCGTTGGCCATAATGATATCCTCCTTTCTGTGAGATGCTCAAAATTTTTACACTGGAGGATGTCACCGTAGAACGGAAAATCTGTTCCTTCAGGGAAAAATCGCTTTGCCAATTGTGCAAAGCCGTGTTGAATTAAATTAAAGTAACACACCCTGGCAGAAAAGCAAGCTTTTTTTTAAAAGATTCAAAAAAACCAACTCAATTGCCTGAAACAGAAAGCACATCACAGACAGCTTCGGCCAGCTGCTGCATCTGGACGGGTTTTTCCAGATAACGGGCAATACCAAGGGATGCGGCTGTTTGATCGGAAATCTGGCTGTTGTAGCCGGTGCACAGAATAATTTTCATCTCCGGCCGGATTTCCAGTATTTTTTCGGCAAGGCGGTCGCCGGTGATGCCGGGCATGGTCATATCCGTGATCACCAGTTCAAACCGATACGGATGGGATGAAAACATCTCAAGGGCGGCTTTGGGGTTGGTATGGCCGCTGACCCGATATCCGAGCTTTTCCAGTCGCTGTTGGTTTAAACTGACAATCATGGGCTCATCATCGATCAAAAGGATACGCCCCTGGCCCCGGGGCACATCACCGGCCTGAACCGAAACAGCATCCGCATTTTTTTCTGCAGCCGGCAGCAAAATCTCAAATTCACATCCCTGCCCCGGCTGACTGCGGACCCGGATGCTTCCGCCGTGGCTTTTGACAATTCCGTGCACCACCGAAAGGCCCAAGCCCGTGCCCTTGTCCACGTCCTTGGTGGTAAAATAAGGGTCAAAAATCCGCTCCAGGCTTTTGGCGGCAATCCCGTGGCCGGTGTCTTTGACCGCAAGCTGAAAAAAGCGCCCTGCTTCCATGTCCGGATCCAGGGCCGCATTCTCATCATTGAGCTGCGCCGCCGCCAGGCCCACAGTCAAAACGCCGCCGGACCTGGCCATGGCGTCTGCCGCATTTCCGCACAAATTGATCAGCACCTGGTGGATCTGGGTGGGATCGGCCAAAACAACCGCCGGCTGCTCTGGCAGGCGGGTGCGGATTTCAATGTTGGCGGCGATCACCGGGCGAAGCAGTTTCAGGGCCTCACCCACAAGCATGCAAAGATCAACCGCCTGTTTTTCCTCACGGGTCTTGCGGCTGAAGGTCAGCAACTGGCGCACAACGTCTTTGGCCCGTACCCCGGCGGTCTGGATCTCATTGACATACCGCCGGGCCTGGTGGTTTTCTGCAAGCTCGGCTGCAGCCAGCTCGGCATTGCCAATGATGATGCTCAGCACATTGTTGAAATCATGGGCAACACCGCCTGACAGGGTTCCGATGGACTCCATTTTCTGGGCCTGGCGAATCTGGCCCTCAAGGCGTCTTTTTTCCCTCCGGGCAAGGACCCGGCCGGTGACATCCCGGCCGATGCCGCTGATAAAAGGGGTGTCGTTTTCCGGGCGCACCAGTTCGCTGCGGTACTCAATATAAATCGTGCTGCCGTCTTTGGCCAAATAGGGGGTGATGCCTTCGTAACTGCCCTTTTCGAAAATGGCCTTTAAATATTCGCTTTTAAATCGCTCCCGGTGCTCAGGGAGCATGAAATCAGATATCGGCCGGCCCAGCAGTTCTTCGGCCCTGTAGCCGAACAACCGGTTCAGGGCGGGGTTGGCGGAAATCAGCCGGCCTTCGAGATCCTGGGTGTAGACCAGGTCGCTGATGGAATTAAACAGGTCGCGAAATCGCTGCTCTGAACGGGCAAGCGCTTGGGTGCGCTCTTTTACCTTTTTTTCCAGATCCGATTTGTGCTGCCAAAGCATCTGCTGCTGGCTGTGGTTTTCAAGCACAAGGGCGGCAAGATTCATAGTGTTTTCAATATAGGGGACATAAGAAAAAAACATTTCCTCATCTGCAGGCGCACAGAAAAAAATGCCGTAAACCGCCAGGGCGGTTTCAATGGGCAGGCATTGAACACCATGGCTGTTCTTAAACCCGTTCAGCAGGGTTTTGCGGCCCGCTCCCTGCCCGGCTCCGCCTGTGAGCTGTTCAAACAGCCGCCGGCAGTGCTGCTGCTCCGGGCCGGGCAAACCGTTTTCCCAGTGGAGACGGCCGTCTATAAAAATGCCCGAAATTTCCATGCCCGGCACACGGGAAAACCCCCGGCACAAAAAACGCGCCATTTCAGCACCTTTCCCCATCAGGTGCAGGGTGCTCTGGATCAAAATGATCCGGCCGAGAATTTCCGGGTCCGGACTAGGCATGGTCCATAGTGTTTTGGCTGCGGTATTTTTCAAGAAACCGTTCCGGCTCCATGAAGCCGGGATTTTTCACAAGCTGTCCGCGAACGATCATCAACGGATGGATGGTGAGCATATCCATGATCACTGCCGGATCAAATCTGGAAGCATCATACTGGCAGACCGTGGTCAGGGGATGATTTTGCAAAACCCGGTTAAGTCTTGCCTCATACACCAGGAGATCCTCCAGATGGGCCCGGTTCTCCTCCAGGGCCCATGACATTTCCCCGATTCCCCGGGCCCCGGCATATCCCTGATCCATGGCGCTTTGATAATACCGGGCAACCACGCCGAGCATGAACTCGGCGGAAAAATAGGCATCCGGACAGCATGCGTAATGACCCGGGTAAAGGTCGAAATCGTTTATCCGGGCATCGGTGTCCACGCCCAGCTCCTGCAGTTCCTTTACCATTTCCGCTGAGGAAATATCATCGACCATGTAAAGCAGCCTGTCGTTTTCCGCCAGTCCCTGCCGGAAAAAACGGGCCATGGTCTTTTTGCGTTCCGCGTCATCGCGGTACACGTAGATAATATGGCGGCCTTCGTCAAAGGGCTCATCTGCGACCCCCAGTGAAACCTTGCGCGTTTTTTTGACCATTGCCCCTCCCCTTTTTGCCGGTTTGTCCCCGGAAAGCCCGAAAATTTCACAAAATTTCCGGACCTCTACATCTTTTGACATTCTTTGTCACGGAAGTCAAGAAAGGACACCCCCGATCTTTTTTTACAAAAATCCGCAGCTTTTTCTTGCCATAAGGATTTGGGCAGTGTATACGGGGTTTGACAAAAAATGCCTGCTTTTACCACCCCCTGTCCTTTGATCCTGTCGGTTTGCCCCGGAAAATCAAGAGCCCGGGCTGTTTAAAAAAGCCAGGTTAGACGGTTTCGTGCTGCTGTAAATGCTTAGCGTTATAATTTTCGCATGATGCCGCCCCGGTGGCGGGTTGCTCCCTGCTGACCGCCTGCGCGCTCAATGCGACTCGCAAACCACCCCCCGGCCGGCATCATGGCCGGCGGTGTGGAAAGCTTCCCGCCCGGGATGCGGTCCGGAAAAACGCTTCCAGATGATAAAACAGGTGTTTTTCATGCCCGGTCCCGTGGGTTGGCCAGGGGAAAACACTTCCAGGCAGACCCGGCGGCCGGGGTCGGTTTTTGAAGCGACATTGGATTTTTACGAAAAACATTCAGACAGCTTGAAACTCACAGGCCGGATTTTTAAAATTTTGAGCAAAGGCATATGGCAGAACCGTAAAAAGGCAGGAGCAAAAAAACCGACCCCGGCTGCCGGGTCTGCCTCCTGACAAGTATCAAGCCGTATAAAAGTCTTTGGATACTGCAAGGCTTGACGGCTTCGTAAAAAATCCCAAAACCGATATAACCGCCAACCCATAAAAAAATAACTTCTTGATCATACTCAACACTTAACCACTTAAAACTTAAAACTACCTACAAAAGAGAACACATCATGTCAAAAAACAATGAAACCGTCGAACCGGCGGATTTTGCCGAACTCAATCTGCCCGCGCCCCTGCTCCGGGCGGTAACAGATGCCGGCTATGAAGTGCCCACCCCCATCCAGGCATCCACCATACCGCCCATGATGGCACAAAAAGACGTCATCGGCCAGGCCCAGACCGGCACGGGCAAGACCGCGGCCTTTGCCCTGCCGATTTTATCCGGTATTGATCTTTCAAGCCCCCGGGTCCAGGTGCTGGTGCTCACCCCCACCCGGGAACTGGCCATCCAGGTATCCGAGTCCTTTCACCAGTATGCCGCCCACTTAAAGGATTTCCGGGTGCTGCCCATTTACGGGGGCCAGGATTACGGCGGCCAGCTTCGGCGGCTCAAGCAAGGCGTGCACGTGGTGGTGGGTACCCCGGGCCGGGTCATGGACCACATGCGCAGAAAGTCTTTGAAACTCGATGCCATCACCACCCTGGTCCTGGATGAGGCAGATGAAATGCTGCGCATGGGATTTATTGATGATGTGGAATGGATCCTGGACCAGACGCCTTCAGAGCGCCAGATCGCCCTGTTTTCCGCCACCATGCCCTCGGCCATCCGCAAGATCGCCCAAAAGCACATGCACAGCCCCGAGCAGATCACCATCAAGTCCCGGACCATGACAGTTTCGGCCACCCGGCAGCGCTACTGGATCGTTGGGGAAAAAAACAAGCTCGACGCCCTGACCCGGATCCTGGAGGCCGAAGCTCTGGACGGAGTGATCATTTTTGTGCGCACCCGTACCGCCACCCTGGAGCTGGCCCGGCGTCTGGAAGCCCGGGGGTATTTGTGCGCGGCATTAAACGGCGAGATTTCCCAGAACATGCGCGAGCAGACCATCAACCGGCTCAAGGCCGGAAAACTCGACATTCTGGTGGCCACGGACGTGGCTGCCCGGGGCCTGGACGTGGAGCGCATCAGCCACGTGATCAACTATGATGTGCCTTATGACCCGGAAGCTTACGTGCACCGCATCGGCCGCACCGGCCGGGCGGGCAGAAGCGGGGAGGCCATCGTGTTTGTCACCCCTAGGGAGCGGCGCATGCTGCGGGCCATTGAAAACGTCACCCGGCAGAAAATCGAGCTGCTGGAGCTGCCCACCTCGGAGATGATCAATGACCAGCGCATTGCCAAATTCAAGCAGTCCATCACCGACACCCTGGGCACAAACGATCTTTCCTTTTTCAGGGATCTGGTGGACCAGTACCGCCAGGAGCACGACGTGCCCGCAGCAGACATTGCCGCGGCCCTGGCCAAGATGGTGCAGGGCCAGACCCCCCTGCTTTTGCCCAAAGCCCCGGAGCCGCCCAAAAAGCCGGCTTTTGAAAAACCCGCGGCCAAAACCCGGGCTGTTGGGCCGGACAAAAAACCGCGCGCGGCAGCAAAGGATGAAAAAACCGAGCGCTACCGCATCGAGGTCGGCCTTCGCCACGGGGTCAAGCCCGGCAACATCGTGGGCGCCATTGCCAATGAAACCGGCCTGGACGCCAAATCCATCGGCAAAATCGATATCCACGACGAGTTTTCCCTCTTGGACCTGCCCGCGCAAATGCCCGGTGATGTGTTCCGGCATTTGCAGACCGTGTACGTGGCCGGCCGGCCCCTGAAGCTTTCAAGGGATACAGGAAAGCCCGAACAAACCAAGTCCCGGGGCGAATACAAAACCACCCCAACCACCCCCGGGGTGAGAAGAATCCCCGGCGGCGGAAAACCCAAAGGCAAATGGGCGGATCGCGAAAAGCCCGGCGCAGGAAAACCCTTTGGCAAAAAAGACGACAGAAAAAAGGGTCGTGCAAAGGACGGGAAAAAGAAAAGTTATTTTGGGAAATAATTCGGGAAATCCCCGGAAGCGTTGACTGCCGCCATAAAACATAAAAAAACATAAAAGGCTTTTCACAGCGTCCGACCTTTGTCAGGAAGGAAGTCCAGGGGCGGGGTCGGTTTTTTCGCTCCTGACCGTTTACGGATTCAGCCAATGCCTCCGCTGAAATTTCAAAAACTCGGCCTGTCGGCCTCAAACAGTTTGAAATTTCATTGCTTCGGCATTTACTGAATTTTTCCGTAAACGCTCAATGTCGCTTACAAACTGACCCCGCCCCTGGACTTCCTTGCGACCAAATTGGATCTGAAGACAAAATGAATAAAAAAAAGCCGGGGCAACCGCCCCGGCTTTTTTGGTTTTTAAGACTATCTTGCTATGTCGGCAATGGATTCTTAGAATTCCAACCGGAAGCAGATATTACCGTAAGTCATTTTGCCAAGATCGCTCTTCTGGGTTCCCCCCGGGAGAGCTGCGCCTGCTGCAGCGGCAGTTGCAATCGCTTCCGGAGTCCATTCATATTCCGCATCGTTTCTGTCGATCATACCGATTTCCGGGATGATGTGAACGTTCTTGGACAGGGAGATCCAGGCCTGCAGATAATAAATATAAGCTTCTTGCTCACTATCCTTGGTGCCAAGATAAAGAGGATTCGCCAGCCCAAAATCCTCGGAAACATCCACGGTACTATTATCTAACTGAGCATTCTGATAACCAAAACCGGCTTCGATATTGAGCATCTTGTTGACCTTCATACCGGCAACCAGGGTTCCCTGATAAAGATCAGAATCTTCGAGGTCTCCATCCTGATCAAGAGCAGCACCAGTGTAGGTAACAGTACCCAGAGTGCCCTTGCCATAGTTGGCGGCATTCTGCATATAAGAAGCGGTTGCCTTGACATAGAAGGGTTTCAGGTCAAAGCTTGCGCCTATGCCCACCAGATAGCTGTCAATGTCTTCGCTTCCGCCACCATCAGCCTCAAGTTCATAGGTCTGGAAACCCACAACAGGCCGGATATTGACCAGGTCGGTGCGGAACACGTAAGCCGCCTCAATACGCGGCAGGCTGAAATCTGTATCTGTATTTGCTATGCCCTCTGCGGCCAAACGGGTCGAAAAATCATCAGCGTCCTTGTGCTGCTCGATAAAGGCAATATCCAGATCCCCGAACATCAGCTTGATCTGCGGCTGCCGTCCGATATAGGGAAGGCCGGCCAGAAGCATGTTGCCATTTCCCGAATCGCCAATATCTGCAGACATCTTGGAATAGCCCAGATAGGTGCCAGGGGTGTAGTCCTTACCCATGAGCAGTTTGCCGGCACCGAAATTCCAGACGCCATAGGCCATGCGGAGGTAGTCATCATCGTTGTTGCCATCAGCACGGGTGGCGTCTCTGAGCCCTAATTGTACCACGCCATAAAATTTTTCCGAAACCATGGCCTTGGCGGTAAAGGTGCTGTTGCCGTCCAGACCCATCAAAAACCCGGTGTCATCATCCCAGTCATTGCCAATGGAACCATCCAGGTAGGGGCCTTTCGCATACTCCTGATCCACATCATAATAGCCTGCATGGGTGCGAACGCTGGCGCCGAAGTCCCATTGTACGGCCATGGCCGGAGCGGCTGAAAAGCCTAACACCAGTAATACCACTAATAATTTTTTCATCTCTGTTGTCCTCCCTTAAAAGTATTTTGTTTTACAAACCGCTTACACACTTCATCATCCGGCAATTCAATTTTATAAAAATTGCCGTGGTGCAGTCCCTATCACCCCCCTTTCAGATGGTTTGCCGGTTGTTGATGTACAAGGGCGCCTGTGGCGCCTTTGCCTGCCTATCTGTAAATTTTTTCCGCCCCGGGTACGCGGTTTTGCCGGTTGCCGGCCCAGGGTGCAGAGATTTTTGGATAAAGCGGTGCTGCCGGGTTCTGGTTTGGGGTGGCTGCAGTTGTGCGGCCTGCCTGCAGCGGGCCGCGCCGATGTTTTAAGGGATTTTGGTGTTGGGATTTTACAATCATGGGAATGGTTGCAGATCCTTTTGTTCAAAAGGGTTGTTTAAACGGCTGGTTCAAACGCTTGCAACAAAAAAGAAACGAAAATGAAATGACTTTCTGACCTCTAAAGCAAAATTCCCCCAATGTCAAGCACAAACACAAAAAAATGTTTCCCGGTGCAGTCCATGTGCTGGTTTATGAACAGAGTTCACGATCAACATTTTGAAATAACAGCATTTCCAAAACTTTGCCAATTCCTTGATCCATACATTTTTTCAAAAGCACAAACTCTTCTCCGCCCTGCTCTTACGGTTTTTCCCGCACCAACCCCTCCCCGGAACCCGAACGCACCCACACGCATGTGCCAGGCTGACCCGGAGGCGGAGGACGGAAGACAGAGGTCAGAGGGCAGAAGTCAGAAGGCGGAGAGAAAGGATCAGGGAAGGAATAAAGGGTGGAAGAAATGACAAACATTGAAACTTCGGGTGGTTGTTTAAAACCAGTGAGGATCGGTTGCCAAGCCAGGACGGAAGCAATTCCCTGGTTTTGCGATTTGCCCGCACCTGCACCCATGTTCCAGGCAGACCCGGGGGGGGGGCGGGGGCGGTTTTTGAAGCGACATTGCGATTTTTGCCATTCCGGCAAAAATCTCAGGAGCAAAAAAACCAACCCCGTTCCCCGGGGCTTGCCTCCTGCCACGGTTTGGTTTGCAGCCGGTTTGACGAAGAGCCGGAATTGATTTATCTTGCAAAAAAGCTGTACGGAAGACAGGAGTCAGAAGTCAGTGGTCAGGAGTCAGGGGTCAGAGGACGGAAGGCAGAGGGAAGATCAGGCAATCAATAAAGGATGGAAGAAATGACAAAACAAGAAAGTTTCGGCCGGTTGTTTGAAACCGGAGTTTACCGGCCGCCCAGCGAGGGCGGCAGCAATTCCCTGCTTTTGCGTTTTACCCGCAACTGCCCGTGGAACCGGTGCGCGTTCTGCGCCATGTACAAGACCGAAAAATTCGAGGTGCGGCCGGTTGAAGAAATCAAGGGGGATATCGACGCCATGGCCAGGGTGCGCGACGAACTCTATGAAATCTCCCAACGGCGGGGGCTGGGAGATCAGGTCAACCGGCAGGCCATTGTGGAACTCATTGAAAAATACCCGGAGTTCAACTATCACCAGGGCTTTGCCATGCTCATCAACTGGCTCATGGCAGGCGGAAAAACCGCCTTTCTCCAGGACGCCAACACAGTGATCATGAAAACCCCCGACCTGGTGGAAGCCCTGCAATATCTGCGAAGCAAATTTCCCTCCATCGAGCGGGTCACCACCTATGCCCGGTCCCGAACCCTGTCCCAGAAAAAGGCCGAAGAGCTCAAGGCCATCTACGAAGCCGGCCTGGACCGGGTCCACATCGGCCTGGAAACCGGAGATGACGAGCTGCTGAAAAAAATCAACAAGGGCGTGGACGCAGAGGGCCTGATCAAAGGCGGTCAAAAGGCCGTTGAAGCAGGCTTCCAGGTCTCTGAATACTGGATGCCCGGCCTTGGGGGAAAAGAGATGTGGGAAAACCACGCCAGAAACACCGCACGGGTGCTTTCCGCCATCAACCCCCACTACATCCGCTCCCGGCCCTTTCGGCCGCTTCCGGGCACGCCCATGTATGATCAATACCAGAAAGGCACATTGCAGCTGCTCTCAGCGCAGGAGCAGCTACGGGAACTGGCGCTGACCATGGAAAATCTGGATGTCACCGGAAAGGTCTGCTTTGACCATGCGGGCAATTACTGGCGAAACTCCCGGGGCGGGCTGATGTTTTCTCACGACTACGAGGGCTACAAGTTCCCCGAGCAGAAACCCGAAGTCCTGGAAAAAATCAAAGACGGCTTAAACACCGACCACCCCATGCCCGGTTTTTTGCAGATGTAAGCGTCATGGCACTACCCTGCCGGTTTAAACCAAAGGAGATCTCATGGAACTAAAAACTGCTTCTGCCATTGTCACCGGATCATCATCCGGAATCGGGGCTGCTGTTGCTATAGAGATGGCAAAGGCTGGCTGCCAGGTGACCATCAACTACAGCCGAAACCAAAAGGGCGCGGAAGAAACCGCTGAAGCCTGTCGGGCCCTGGGCGCTGAAACTCTGGTGGTGCAGGCGGATGTATCCGATGACGCCGACTGCCAAAAACTGGTGGATGCTGCGGTCAGCCGGTTCGGCGGCCTGCAGATTCTGATCAACAACGCGGGCACCACCAAGTTCTGCCGGCACCAGGATCTGGCCGGCATCGACAAACAGGATTTCATGGACATTTATGCTGTCAACACAGTGGGCGCCTTTCAAATGACACGGGCCTCGGAAGACGCTCTTCGGGGAAACGAGATAGCCCATATCGTCAACATGGGCTCCATTGCCGCGCTCACCGGAATGGGAAGTTCCATTGCCTATGCCGCCTCCAAGGGGGCGCTGGTGACCATGACCTTATCCCTTGCCCGGGTCCTGGGCCCCCAGATCCGGGTTAACGCGGTGTGCCCGGGCTTTGTGGCCGGAGAATGGCTCAAAAAAGGGCTGGGGGAAAAAGCCTATGAAACCTTAAAAAACCAGTTTGAAGACGCCGCCCCCCTAAACCGCACGGCCACCCCGGAAACCGTTGCCCAGACTGTTGCCGCACTGATCAGCGGCGCAGACCTGACCACCGGCGAAACCCTGATCATCGACGGCGGCGCGCATCTGCACACCGCACCCCTGGGACGGTAAACCGTTTCTTTTTACCCGGTTCGGTCAAAAAACCGAACCGGCAAGTATACAAGCATAACCGGAGGCGATCATGGATGCCGGAAAACAACAAACCGATCAGCTGCGGCAGATGCTGGATCAAAGCCGGCGGATGGTAGTGTTTACCGGCGCCGGCATCAGCACGGAGTCTGGAATCCCCGATTTCAGAAGCCCGGGCGGGATCTGGAGCAAAAACGAGCCCATCAATTACCAGGATTTTATTTCTTCTGAAAAAACGCGCATTGAATCCTGGCGCCGCAGGTTTGCCCTGGGCGAAGTCCTGGACCAAGCCCGGCCCAATGCCGGCCACCTGGCCGTGGCCAAACTGGTGCAGCGCAACAAAGCCGCCTGCGTGATCACCCAGAACATCGACGGGCTCCATCAGCAGGCCGGGGTTCCGGATGACAAGGTCATCGAACTGCACGGCAACACCCATTATGCCGTGTGCCTGGAATGTGGGAAACGATTTGAGCTGGTCCCCATCCGGCAGGCGTTTGAACAAAAGCCCCATGCCCCGGTGTGTGATCTTTGCGGCGGCATGGTCAAAACCGCCACCGTCTCGTTCGGCCAGTCCATGCCCGCGGCTGAAATGCACGCGGCCCGGGAGCAGACCGTCAACTGCGACCTGTTTTTGTCTCTTGGCTCATCGCTTGTGGTCTACCCGGCAGCGGGGTTTCCCGAAATCGCAAAAAGAAACAACGCCCGCCTGGCGATCATCAACCGCGATCCCACGGGCATGGACCACCTGGCCGACCTTGTGATCCATGACAGCATCGGCCCTGTGCTGGCCGCAGCAGTGGACCCGGAATAATGTCAACAAAAAAACAAAACCATCACCAAAGGGAGTGTTCATGAACCTATTCGAAGTCAATACAGATACCTGCAATCAGGACGGCATCTGCGCGGCCGTGTGCCCGGCCCAGATCATCAGCTTTTCCAAAGGGCAATATCCCGAGCCCGTGGCAGATGCCGACGAACTGTGCATCCGGTGCGGACACTGCGTGGCGGTCTGCCCCACCGAGAGCCTGACCCACAAAGACATGCCCGCGGAAAAATGCCCGCCGGTCCAGCCCGAGATGATGCCAGGCCCGGAGCAGTGCGAACATTTCTTTCGCATGCGGCGCTCCATCCGCACCTACAAGGACGCGGCCCCGGATGGCCGCACCATTGCCCGGTTAATTGACATGGCCCGGTTTGCCCCCACCGGACACAACTCCCAGTGTGTGGAATGGACCGTGATCGGCGGCAGGGACAAACTCGCGGACCTGGGCGGGGTCGTGGTGGACTGGATGCGCTGGATGATCCAAAACATGCCCGAGGCGGCTGCGGCCGTGCACATGGACCGGGCCGTGGCCCGGTGGGAGGATGGGAAAGATGTGATCTTCCGGGGCGCGCCCATGCTGGTTTTGGCCCATGGGGACAAAAGTCTTCCGCCTGCGCCCGCAGCCTGCACCATTGCCATGGCCTACCTGGAGCTGGCCGCCCCCACCCTTGGCCTGGGGGGCTGCTGGGCCGGTTATTTCATGGCCGCGGCCGGCAATTTCCCGCCCATGAAAGAGGCCCTGGCCCTGCCGGAAAACCATCAGTGCTATGCCGCCATGATGATCGGATATCCCCGGTTTTCCTACAAGCGCCTGCCCCTTCGCAATTCCCCGCAGGTCAACTGGCGGATGGAATAAAAGAGGTGGGATATGAACGGCGCCCAAAGTCTGATGCAAACCCTGGCCGATGCCGGGGTGGAAGTCTGTTTTACCAATCCCGGCACCACCGAGATCCACCTGGTTGCGGCCCTGGAACAGGTGCCGGCTATGCGGGCGGTGCTTTGCCTGTTTGAAGGGGTGGCCTCCGGGGCGGCGGACGGCTATGCCAGAATGGCACAAAAACCCGCGGCCACGCTGCTGCACCTGGGCCCGGGACTGGCCAATGCCGCAGCCAACCTGCACAATGCCCGCCGGGCCCGCTCGCCGATGGTCAACCTGGTGGGCGATCACCCGGCTTATCACCAAAAAAATGATCCGCCCCTGGCCTCGGATATCGCAGCGCTGGCCGCCCCGGTGTCCGGATGGGTGGATACAGCCAAAAGCGCGAAAAAACTACCCTCACAGGGGACGGCTGCTTTGCGGGCATCTTTGGGCCCCCCGGGACAGGCCGCCACCCTGATCATCCCGTCAGACTGTGCCTGGGGCGAATCCGAACCCGCTGTTGGACCGGTTCAGGCAAACAAACTTGCAGCCGTATCCGCCAAAGCCGTTGAGACCGCCGCGGAAATGCTGAGCTCAGGCGGGCCTGCAGCCCTGATTCTCGGCGGCAGCGCTCTTTTGGAGCCGGCTCTGCACACAGCCGGCCAAATTGCAGCAAAAACCGGGGCCGCGCTTCTGGCCCGGACTTTTGACGCCCGTTTTTCCCGGGGAACAGGCCGGCCCGTGGTCCAACGGCTGCCCTATTTCCCGGAAGCCGCCGGAAAAAGCCTGGCGACTTATAAAAAAATCGTGCTGGTCGGCATTGATGCGCCGCCCACGCCCTTTTTCGCCTACCCGGACGCCTCTGTTCAGCTGCTGCCAACCGGATGTGAAGTCACGGCCCTGGCGGGTTGTGCAAACGACGCCACAGCAGGCCTGGCCGCCCTGTCAGAGGCTGTGGGCGCCGTTGACACAAAATTTTTTGCACCGGAACCAAAACGTCCCCAGGCCCCGCAAGGCCAGTTGACCCCGGAAACCATCGGGGCGGCCATCGGCGCCCTGCTGCCGGAAAACGCCATTGTCTCGGATGAATCGGTCACATCCGGCGGCCCGGCCTACGCGCTGACCACCGGCGCCCCGCCCCATGACTGGCTGTGTCTGACAGGCGGTGCCATCGGCCAGGGCGTACCCGTGGCCACGGGCGCGGCCCTTGCCTGCCCGGACCGGAAGGTGCTGTGCCTCCAGGGAGACGGCGGGGCCATGTACACCCTCCAGGCGCTCTGGACCCAGGCCCGGGAAAACCTGGATATCACCACTGTGATTTTCTCCAACCGCCAATACGCCATCCTCCGGGTGGAGCTTGAGCGCCTGGGCTTTGACCACCCGGGCCCCAGGATCACCGATACCATGGATCTTTCCCGCCCCTGTATCGACTGGGTGCAGATAGCCGGGGGCATGGGCGTTAAAGCCGCTCAGACCGACACCGCGGAAACCTTTTACCAGGCTCTTTCCCGGGCCATGGCCGAACCCGGCCCCTGCCTCATTGAGGCCCGGATATGACCTTTCCGGCCGGATGCCCGTTGTGCGGACAGACAAAAACTGAGAAATACACCGAAGACCGGTTTCGGAAATACCGGCTCTGCACCCGGTGCCACCTGGTGTTTGTGCCGGGAAAATACCATGTTTCAGAAGCCCGGGAAAAGGCCCGGTATGACGAGCACAACAATGACCCGAATGATCCGGGTTACCGGAAATTTTTAAGCCGGATGGCCGAACCCTTGTGCAAAAAACTGCCTTTTGGGGCATCCGGCCTGGATTTCGGCTGCGGGCCCGGCCCGGCGCTGGCGGCCATGCTCCGGGAGCAAGGCTTTGATACTGCGGTTTATGACAAGTTCTATACCCCAGATGGCCGGGTACTTGAAAAAACCTATGATTTTATCACCGCAACAGAAGTGCTCGAACACCTCCGCCGTCCCGGAAAGGACATAGACCGGCTCTGGCAGATACTGCGACCCGGCGGGATTTTCGGCATCATGACCAAGCTGGTCAAAGACAAAGCCGCCTTTGATAACTGGCACTATAAAAGAGACCCCACCCATGTCTGCTTTTTTTCCGCTGAAACCCTGCTCTGGCTCGGGGATTTTTTCCGGGCGCAGGTGGAATTTATCAACAGCGACGTGGTATTGCTTTATAAATAGGGCCTGAACGAAATAGCCGGGCGGGTGCCGACGCCGGGATCTTTTACGGGCGAATATGATCTGCAAATTCATTAAAGGCCACGTTGATGGGAATGGCAAATCCCAGGCCCTCGAACTTGCGGGTGAGTTCCTTAAAGGAGTTGATCCCGGCCACCCGACCCTGACGGGTCACCAGCGGGCCGCCGCTGTTTCCGGGATAGATTTTGGCATCGGTCTGGATGAAATTGGACTTGAACCCGGCAATAATGCCCCGGCTCATTGAATCCCGGAGGCCCAGGGGGCTGCCGATGGCATAGACCGGATCTCCCTGGGAAAGCGGGCCCGGGTGGGCCGGGGCGATAAACGGGGTTTTGTACCCGTCGATTTTTAAAAGCGCCAGATCATGGCTGCGGCTTTTGGCCACCAAATAGGCGGGGATCTCCCGGCCGTCCTTGCATATGACCCTGAAATGACGGCTCAGAGCGGCAGTGGCGTTTTTGTAGCGAAATGAACGGATCTGACTTTCGTATTCGGCCTTTTTGTCCTCATATTCTGCCTTTTGCTGTTCAAACCGTTTCTTATAGGCCTCGTATCGCTCCTTTTCAATGGCGTAGCGCCGTTTTTCCCGCTGTCTGGCCGCGCCCCTGGGCATCCGGTCTATGCTTGTCCGGTACTGGTTCAAATGCCGGGAAAACTTGCGCAGCCGCTCTTTTTCATCTGCGATCTGCTTGTCTGCAGCCGCAAACCGCTCCTTTATTTCCTCGATTGCCGCATCGCTTCGCTCAAGGGTATCCGGACTTGTCTGGATCACATGCCGGTTGGTGAGGATATGGCCGTTTTCAGTAACAAAAAAACCCGATCCGGTGCCAATGCTGGTCTTGATGGTCACCGCAGCCAGGGCTGCGGCCTCCACCGGGCTTGAGGGTTTGTAGCGGTTGTGCAGGGCCGCCTTCAGATCCTGGCCTGAGCCCGGCGCATACCCGCCGGAGCGCCCGGCCGATTCCATCTGCTGTGCTTCGCCTTCGGGCGCGGTGTCGGTAAAGTGCCATTTGCCGTCTGCATCCTGGTATTTGTAAATTTCAGACAATGCCGGCGCGGCTGCAAAAGCAGTCACCAAAATCACCAGAACGGCCGGAAAAACCATTTTTCTCAGCATTTTTCTCCCCTGAACATTGACGCGCTCGTAAAAAGTCGATTTTCAGATGGCGCTGTAAAAAGTTCAAGATCAAGGCTTGCGCGATTTCGAAGAATGCAGCGTACTGATCCGTACGTGAAATTCTGAGAAATCGCGCGTAACGCAGATATTGGACTTTTTGCGGTGCCATCAACATTAATCCGCGTTTTTAAATCAGGCCCCTTTCCCCAAGGTTTCCGTAGCGGTGGTAATTGTTGGACACGGCCTGCTCCTGCAGATACTGGAGCAGTTCCAGGCGGCCTTCCATGTAAACCGGGGTGCGGGAAACATAAAACCCGGTTTCCGCGGCCCTTTCATAGACCATGGGCGGCACCCGGTCGGCGGCAGCATACCGGATCCGGTCGATTTCGCCCATGATCTCACACAACCGCTCGTCTGTCTGCTCAACAATCTCCCCGTTTCTGAAAAACCGGCGGCCATGGTGGGAATCCAGAAATGCCGTCACAATGTTTGACAGCCCGGACGGAATGCTGACCGTGGCCGTGCACCCGGTGATCCGGGCAGCGGCAATCCGGGCCAGCAACTCAAATACGGAATCCTTTTCACTGACCCGGACCACCACCCGCCCCCTGGGCAGATACCGAAGGTGATTGTCCTGGCCGCGCAGATGAAAATAATCGTGCTCCTGGCCAAACTCCTGCTCCCACCAGTAGAGATAGCTTTTGACCGCATAAACCACCTTTTCCAGATCCCGGGCAAGGTCTGCGTCAAAACGGTTCCAGCGCAGGTCAATCTGCCATTCATTGACAATCCGCAGCAGATGACTGTCTTCGGAAATATCGCCAACAGCCGGATACCCGGTTTCTGCAAAAGCCATGAACTGATAGACGTAATTGGGGCTGCCGGCCTTGATCCCCGCGCCCAGGGCGGATTTTCCCATGCCGCCGAAAGGCTGGCGCAGCACAATGGCGCCGGTGGTGCCCTTGTTGATATACAGGTTGCCGGCTTTGATCCCGGCTTTCCATTTTTCCTGCTCCCGGCGGTCCAGACTTTCCAACCCCGAGGTCAGGCCGTATCCGGTCATGTTGACCAGATCAATGGCATGGTCCAGGTTTTGGGCGCGCATGACCCCGATGACCGGGCCGAAAAACTCGGTCATGTGGGTATAGCCGCCCGGCTGCACCCCCCACTTGATCCCCGGGCTCCAGATATAGGGATTGGCCGCCACCGGCTCGGGTTTCAGGGCCCAGGATTCCCCCTCTTCGAGTTGTGTCAGGGCCCGGTGCAGATCCCCGTCCGGCGGGGCGATGATCGCGCCCACCTTGTTTTGAAACGCCCAGCAGGAGCCGGTCTTGCAGCTTTTGGCCGCATCCGCGAGCTGGCGGCGGAACAGTTGGTCATCATAGACCTCCTTTTCCAATATCACCAGGGAGGTGGCGCTGCATTTCTGGCCGGAGTTGCTGTAGGCCGAATGCACGATATTCTTGATGGCCTGGTCCCGATCAGACATGGCCGTGACAATGGTGGCGTTTTTGCCCCCGGTTTCCGCAGCCAGCTGGATGTCCGGGCGGTTTTTCAATATCCGCAGGCCCGTATCCGTGCCCCCGGTCAAAATAATATAATCCACCTCCGGATTGCCGGTTAACTCGCTGCCTGCGGTGCTGCCGGCACACGGGATGAATTGGAGCGTTTTTTTCGACACACCGGCCCGGTAAAAGCACTGCACCAGTTCCCAGGCCGTGAGCACGGCCGCTGATGCGGGCTTGAACAGGACGGTGTTTCCGGCCGCCAGGGATGCGGCAATACCGCCGCAGGGAATGGCAATGGGAAAGTTCCAGGGCGTGATCACCAGGCCCACGCCCCTGGGGCGAACGCGGACATTGTCCATTTTATGAAAGATTTTGGCGCTATGGGGGTAAAACTCGGTAAAATCAATGGCCTCTGAGACCTCGGGGTCGCTTTCGGCAAACATCTTGCCCCAGTTGGCCGCAGCCGCGCCGATCAGATCACCCCTGGCCTTTCTGAGCTCGTGACACACCCGGTCCAGGATTTGGTGGCGTTGTTCATGGGTTTTGTCCCGCCAGCCATCCGGGTCCCGGCGGGCGGTTTCAACCGCGCACCGGATGTCCTCAGTCCCGGCCAGGCGATACACGGCTGTGGTAACCGCGTCACCGGAATCCGGGTTATAGGTTGTCACGTCAATGACATTTCTGGTTTCACGGTCTTGAAAAATTTCATCTCCGTCTATGACCACAGGGATTTCAATGGGATCATCATCGGCGGATTTCCTCCATTTATCCCGAATGGCTTCGGCCCATTTCTGGTTGGGCGGCAGGGACCAGTCCGTATCCGGCTCATTGGTGAACCGGTTGGTGAAAAACGCCCCGGTTTTCTCATCAAATGTTTCCGTGTTTCTGTCCTGGATCCGGCTGGGTGACGCCGGAGCAGCCTCCATGCGCCGGCAGGACTGTTCAAACTGATCCTTTAAAAACGTCCATGCATGGGAATTGGTTGTCAGGTACGGGGCATAGCGCAGAAAATTTTCCGGGGAGGTGTTTTCATCCAACCGCCGGATCAGATAGGCAATGGCATTGATGAACTGGTCCTTTGAGGCCACCGGCGCATAAAGCAGGATATCTCTGACGCTTTCCTGCAGGGTCCGGCGCATGTGATCGGCCATGCCTTCGAGCATTTCAAACCAGAAAAACTCGGTCACACCCAGGGCGTGGCCCAGTTCATGGGCATAGGCCAGTTCAAACAGGTTGTGGGAGGCCACCCCCAGGTGCACGGCCCGGATGTGTTCAGGCTGCATGGCATAGTAAACCATGCGCTTGTAATTGGCATCCACATCCATTTTGTTGTCATAAGTGGCCAAAGGCCAGTTGAAATGAGACGACTCCAGCAGTTCCATCTCAAGATTGGCGCCCTTGACAATGCGCAGCTTGATGACCGCCCCGCCGGCTTTGACCCGCCTGACAGCCCATTGGGTCAGCCGCTGCTGCATCAGATAGGCATCCGGCAGATAGGCCTGCAAAACAATGCCGGCGGAATAATCCCGGAATTCTTCCTTTTCCAGGGTCCGGACAAAGGCCTCGTAGGTAATGTGGATATCGCGGTATTCTTCCATGTCCATGTTGACGATCTTGGGCACAACCTCACCGTTTTCCCGGGTGAAATAATTTTCTTTGGCCACCCGCAGCAGTTGTGAAAGTCTTTCCACCAGAAGCGCCACTGTGTGCTCAAAGGCCATGGGCGAGATCTGGGAATACAGGGTGGAGATTTTCACGGAGATGTATTCCACATCCGGATCCCGCATGTCTTCAATATAGGTCTGAAGCCGGCGCAGGGCCTCTTCTTCGCCCAGGACCGCCTCACCCAGGTGGTTGATGTTCATGCGCACGCCCTGGGCCCTGCGTTTTTCCAGGTGCCGGTGCAGGGGTTTGGATTCGCCCGGGATAATGGCCCGTGAGGAGGAATTTCGCATCTGCTCCACCATCCGGGGCACGGCAATGTTGGGGAAATGCCGCCCCATGCCCATAAACATCTGGATGAGCAGCCGCTCCACCCGGGAGAAAAAATCCGGCACCCCGTATTCGGAAAGCAGATGATTGACCTGGTCGGCCACCCGCTCATGGTCGTGGGACCGGAAGCACTGGTCGATCATGCGGGTGAGCACCACCTTGTCCAGGGGATGGGTCAGCAGGCGCTTCATCTGCTGCTGGATGTGTTTTTCCTCTGTGGTAAGCAGCTCGTTTGCCCGGTTCTGCCATTTGGCGGCAAGTGCGGCAGCGCTTTGTTCAATCTGATCGGGATTCGGGGTGTTCATTGTTCCTCCAGCAGGGTTGCAAACATTGCCGCCGCAGCGCCAATGGCCAAACAGACAGCAGCAATGGGCGGGCTTTGTGTTTTTTTATATCTTCGGCCGGTATTATAGCATATAATTGACAAATTTCCATTGCAGACAAAACAGGATTTACAGGAAAAAGGCGAAAAATGAAAGAAGTGATCATCACCGAAGAGCCCATTGCGCTCTGCAACCTGCTCAAGCTCGAAAACCTGACTGCAAGCGGCGGGGAGGCCAAGTACGTGATTGCCGAGGGCATGGTCCGGGTCAACCAAAACACCGAAACCAGAAAACGCAAAAAAATCTTTGCCGGCGATATTGTGGAATTTGCCGGCCGGCAGTTCCGGGTGCAGGTCCGGGGGCCTGTGACATGAACCCCTTGTTTGAAGAGCTTGACTTTCGCAATACCCCCATGGGCGAGCTGGTGCTGCGGCGCAGGCGGGTGATGGCCCTGAAGGGAAAAATCATCTATGAGGTCAAGCTCAATGATGAGTATCTCATGTCCAGCCTGTTTTATGCCGCAGAAACCGCCCTTGCCGAAACCGGGCTTGCCAAGCTTTCCGGCAGCGGCTGGAACGTTGCCGTGGGCGGGCTGGGCCTGGGATATACGGCTGCGGCCGCACTGGAATTTGAACAGGTCCGCCGCCTTGTGGTCATCGAAGCCCTGGCGCCGGTCATTGACTGGCACCAAAAAAATCTTGTGCCAAACGGGGCGGTATTGTGCCATGACCCGCGCTGCCAACTGGTACACGGGGATTTTTTCGCCCTGTGCCGGGCCGGGGCGCTGGACCCGGATGCACCGGAGCGGCGATTTGATGCCATCCTTCTTGATATCGACCACACACCGGAAAACTGGCTGGATGCCGGCCACGGTGAATTCTACACCGCAGCCGGCCTAAACCGGCTCCAATCCCTGCTCAACCCCGGGGGCGTATTTGCCCTGTGGTCCAATGACGCCCCGCACGATGCGTTTATCCAGACCCTGTCTGCGGTGTTTGACCGGGCGGAGGGCCGCACTATCTGTTTTGACAATCCTCTGCAGCAGACCGTGTCTGAAAACGGCATCTACCTGGCACATCGCAGGACTGCTTAAAAGTAGTCCGGCTGCATCTCCACAGTGGGCCTGTCATCGGCCATGAGGCGCTTTTCCAGCCCCTCGGTTTTGGGCAGTTCATAGGCAAAGAAATAGCGCAGGGCAAACATCTTGCCGGCGTAAAATCCCTTGTCCTTTTTCTTCGGGCTTTTTTCCAGGGCGTTTTGGGCGGCCACACCCTGGGCCAGCCACTGCCAGGCGATTGTGACAATGCCGAAATACTCCAAATACAGGGTGGCGTCAGCCAGAAAGGCTTCAGCCCCCTGACTTTGCGCAACACCGGCCTGGTGCCGGGTCACCTGTTCCAGCCGGCCGACAGCGTCTTCGAGCTGTGCGGCAAAACCCTCCAGCGCCTTTGATTTCCCGGCTTCGCCAATGGTCTGGCGCAGCTGCTCAGTGTAGAAGGCAAAGGCCTTTCCCTGCTGCATCATGACCTTTCTGCCCAGAAGGTCCATGCCCTGGATCCCGGTGGTGCCTTCGTGGATGGGATGAATCCGGCAGTCCCGGTAATACTGCTCCAGGGGATAGTCATCGCAGAAACCCGATCCGCCCAGGCACTGCAGGCCCTGGCTGATGGCCAAAATGCCGGTCTCCGAGGGGTAGCTTTTGGCCACGGGCGTCAGGATTTCCAGCAGAAGATGGTATTTTTTCCTTTCCCCGGCTTCTTGTGTCACCTTCATCAAATCCACGTATTTGCTGCACTGGGTGAGCAAAGACAGGGAGCCTTCCACCACGGATTTCTGAAACAGCAGCATCCGCTTCACATCCGCGTGCTCGATAATGGCAACAGGCGGTGATGCCGGGTCCTTTTGGCCCGGCTTTCTGCCCTGGGTCCGGGTGCGGGTGTATTCCAGGGCCGCGTGATAGGCCCCGCCGGCCATGGCCGTGGCGCCCATGCCCACCCCGATGCGCGCCTCGTTCATCATCTGGAACATGTATTTGAGCCCCTGGTGGGCCTCTCCCACCAGCCAGCCATGGCAGTCGTTCTTATCGCCCATGCTCAGCTGGGCAATGGGGCATCCCCGGTAGCCCAGCTTGTGATAAATCCCGGAGGTGGCCACATCATTGGCCACAAGGGTGCCGTCTGCCTCCGGCCGGTACTTGGGCACAACAAAAAGCGAAATTCCCTTGACCCCGGCCGGACCGCCCGGGATCTTGGCCAGCATCAGATGCACAACGTTTTCCACCGCATCGTGATCGCCCGCAGAGATAAAAATCTTTTGCCCCTTGATCAGATAATGGCCGTTTTCCAGGGGCTCGGCGGTGGTGGCCACATCAGTCAAAGACGATCCCGCCTCAGGCTCGGTCAGTGCCATGGTCCCCTGCCACCGACCCTGCCGCATCCTGGGCACAAAAGTCTCATTTAGCTCCTGTGAGCCAAAGGATTCGATCAGATGAGCCGCGCCCCGGGTCAGGCCGGCATAGGCATTGGCCGAGTAATTGGCCGAGGCAAAGATAAACTCGCAAAGATCGGCCACCATGGCGGGCAGCTGCTCGCCGTCCTGGTCAATGGGAACCGTGCTGGTCAGCCAGCCGCCTTCGGCAAATTCCTTTAAGATCTTTTTTATGGCCGGATGCACCCTGACCTCACCGCCGACCAGTTCGGGCGGTTTTCTGTCCATCTCCTCAAACAGGGGAAACAAAAGGTTCTTTGCCAGTTTCACCGCTTCTTTGACCACCATTTCAAACATCTTGCGGTTGTGCTGGCCAAAATAGTCATACCGGGTCAGGGACGTGACATCAAAGACCTCGTAAAGCAGAAAATCCACGTTTCTTTCATCTACAAACCGGGTTGCCACAATATCCTTCCTTTCATTTCATTTTGTTCAAACCACCGGATTCTTTCATCCAGGATCCGGAAGCGGGTTTTTGCCGAACCTAAATTTGATGGACGCGTAAAAAGTCGCTTTTAGACGGCTTTGTAAAAAGTTCAAGATCAAGGCTTGCGCGATTCCGAAGAATGCAGCGTACTTATCCGTACGTGATATTCTGAGGAATCGCGCGTAACGCAGATATTGGGCTTTTTACGAAGCCGTCAAATTAAGCCGAAACATCTTTTTCATTATCCTGTCTGCATTGCTCCGTCAACTCACATCCATTAAAACAAATCCGGGCCAAAAGGACAGCCCAGGGGTCATGATCTCTTTATTTCAGGTACGGCCAGGGGCGTTACCACGGCCAGACCCACAGCCATGAGAACGAAATTGGCGATAAACACGTGAAAATACCCCTCCACCGGGTATGCCGGGCCAACCGCGCCCACCCGGTCCATGAGATAGCCGGAAAAGGGCTGAAACAGAGCGGTTCCCAGAAATGCCGCCGGATTCATCAGACCGATGGCCGTGCCTGTGAGCCAGGCCGGAAACAGCTCCTTTGTCACGGCAAAATACAGCGACAACGTGCCCCCGCCGCAGATGCCCATGGTCAGAAACAGGACCGGGATCATCCATCCAGGCGGCTTTCCGGCAAATACCAGAAACACGGCCCAGCAGCCAAGCCCCAGGACCAGGGTGGTTGTGATCACCCGCTTGCGGCCCGCAGCCACCCGGTCTGCCAGAAAACCGATCACCGGCGCGCCGATGATAAAGCCGCCAGGCAAAAACATGAGCATCGCCCCTGCAGTCATCCGGGTAAAGCCGTGCACGTCTGTAAGATAGGGTACGGCCCAAAGGCCCTGAAACGTCAAAGCCGGCCCGCCAAAGAAAAAATAGGAAAGTGTTACCATCCAGAATCCGGGATGGGCGGTCACCCTTTTTAAGCGCGTCAGCGCGCCGGCCTTGGCCGGGATATCAAAGGCGTCATCAGCGGCCGGACCGGGCTCCGGCGCAATTGGCGCCCAGCCCTTGTCTTCGGGCTTGTCGCAAAGGATCACCCAGGCCAGTGCCGCCATCACCAGTGTAATGACGCCGATGGCGTAAAATGAGGTGCGCCAGCCCAGCAGCACCACCAGCCAGGTCAGGGGCAGTGAGGCAGACAGGTTGCCCGCGTTGCCGAATGCCAGAAAAACCCCGGTAATGGCGGTAAACTCGGAGCGTTTAAACCACCTGGAAAAAATCTTCAGACCCGGGATAAAAACCCCGCCCACCCCGATGCCCACCAGGGCCCGGCCGGCAGTGGCCACGCCCATGCCCGGCGCCAGGCCAAACAAAATCACCCCAATGCATGCGATGATGGCAAACACCGTGACCACCGCCCGCGGCCCCAGGGTGTCAGAAAGCATACCCACGGGCGGCTGGACCGCGGCATACAGATAAAAATAGGCCGAGGCCATCACCCCCAGGGCCGTTGCATCTGCGCCAAACTCCAGCACCAGATCCCGGGCGATCACCGTGGGTGAAATCCGGTGCAGGCAGGCCAAAAAATAGATAACGCTCAACACCCCGAATATGGCCCACCTGTAGCCCAGGGCGGTCTTTATCCAAGCTTTCCGGCCCGGGATCGTCATAGGCCGGGTTCCTTTTGGAGCAGCATTTGCCCGCCCCTGTCAAACTGTTTAAATTCATGTCAAGTAATGTGAATTCAGCCCCATCCTGCTGTTTTCCTACCTGAATAACAGATAGTCGTCAATGCCAAATATTGTTTGTTATTATCGAACAAATATCAACTCAATCCGCTGCCGCCCTGCAACAAGGCCGGAAAAACACCGAGCGAAAACAATGAATCGTGTTCAGATACCATTTGACTCCTCTTTAAAATGCGGATATTTTGAGACACCCGCAAATTCACAATGATCGAACGGAGTTTTAAGCATGAGTGTGCAATCCGTGCAGCGCGCGTTGACAATTTTAACCCTGTTTTCCCATCGCCGCCCGGTGCTCGGCATTTCCGAACTAAGCCGGTTGATGGACCTGCCCAAGGGCACAGTGCATGGCATCACCCGCACCCTTGTGGACCAGGGCTTTTTAAGCCAGGATGAACAAAGCCGAAAATACCGTCTTGGGCTGAAAATCCACGAGCTGGGCATTGTGCTTTCCGGCACCCTGGAATTAAACCAGAAGGCCGCCGGCCCCTGCCACCAGCTTTCCCGGCGCACAGGGCTGCTTTCGCGCATCGGCATCTGGGACGGCGGATCGGTGGTGATCACCCTAAACACCCATCCCAACCCCATGCCGGTTTTGCCCCACCAGGTGGGGCCCCGGATCCACGCCTACTGCTCGGCCATTGGCAAGGCCATTCTGGCCTTTCTGGATGAAAAAACCATCAAAGAGTACCTGGACCGTACCCGGATGACCGCATTTACGCCCCACACGGTAACTGTCAAAAAAAAGCTCCTGGAAGACTTAAAGGCCACCCGCAGCCGGGGATACGCCATTGACCGGCAAGAGGCCGTCCAGGGCATGGGCTGTATGGGCGCGCCGATTTTTAACCACCAGGGCGGGGTGGCCGGGGCCCTGAGCCTGTCCGGCCCGGTCAACCAGGTCCTGGGAGATCAGACAGAAGAACTGGCCGGTGAGGTGCTTTCCACGGCAGCCGAAGTCTCCCGCCTTTTTGGATATTTTCCCGCAATCATGGAAACCGGTGCCTCCTGACGCCAAAAATGATCTGTCTGTGGCAAACACCTGTCACCGTTCCCTGCCCCCGGCCTTTTCTCTTTCTTTCTGCTGAAGCTGGCGCCATTGAATTTTGCCGGTGCCGCTTTTGGGCAGCTCTTTAACGAATTCAACGACCCTGGGATAGCGGTAGGCGGCCATCTGCTGACTGGCCCAGTCGATGATGTCCTGCTCGGAGATCCGGCCCCGGTACTCTGCTGTCGGCACCACAATGGCCTTGACCGTCTCCACCCGTACCTGATGCGGGACTCCGACCACGCAGACTTCTGACACGGCCGGATGCTGATACAATACCCCTTCCACTTCCGCGGGCCAGACCTTGTAGCCGGCGGCATTGATCATGCGCTTGCTGCGGTCCACGATGTAGAAATAGCCCTCCTCGTCCATGCTGCAGATATCGCCCGTGCGCAGAAACCACTTGTCCTCGATGGAAATAAAATTTTTTTCGTTTTCCTCTGGCTTTTTCCAGTAGCCCTCCATGATCTCGGGGCCGTTGATCACCAGCTCTCCCTGTTCTCCGGTGCCGAGTTGCTCTGCGGTATCCAGGTCGATGATTCGGGCGTCCACACCGAAATCCGGAATCCCGATGCACTGAAGCTTGGGACGGTCCGGGGGATTGAAATGGGTCTGGGAAATGGTTTCAGTCATACCGTAACCTTCCACATACTGCAGGCCTGTAAGTTCCATGAGCTTTTTACCCACGGCCTCGGGCAGGGGTGCGCCGCCGCCGCCGACAATCATCAAAGAGCTCAGGTCCCGGGCGGAAATGTCGGGAGCATTCAGGATATCAATGACCATGGTGGTGATATTGGTCCAGTGGGTGCAGCCGTATTTTTCAATGGCCGCCAAAGCCGCCTGCCGGTCCCACCGGGTCAGCATGACCATGGTGGCGCCGGCATATACCGGAGCCAGCATGCTGTGGACCAGGCCGGTGACATGAAATAGGGGAAGGGTGGCAAGCATGACATTGCCGGCCACCATGTTGTGCCAGACTGCGGAGCTGAGCGTGTTGGAAATCACTGTTCTGTGGGTGTGCACACACCCCTTGGGCACACCTGTGGAGCCGGAAGTATAGGGCAGAAGGGCCATGTCGTCGCACCCGGTCTCTTGTGCGGGCGGTGAGGCATTGGTATTTTCCAGGGAGCGGCGCCACGGCCGGATGGTGTCATTGCCCGCTTCAATATCTGCCTGCATGGATTCCGGCACCGGCAGTTCGGGGTTGTCTGGCAGATAATCTTTGTAATCGCCCACCAGAATATGGTCAAGGGCGCATTGGTCCCGGACATTGACCAGCCGCTGGCAGAGATCCGCCGTGGTAATGGCGGCCACGGTACCGCTGTCGGTCAAAAGCTGGAGCACTTCTCTTTCGGTGAGCATGGGATTGATAGGCACCACAACTGCATTGGCCCGCAGTATCCCGTAAAAACCCGATGCAAAATGGGGGGTGTTTTGCAGATACAACGCAACCCGGTCACCTGTTTTCACCCCCAGTCCGAAAAGCACGGCAGCCGTCCGCCGGGCCTCGTCTGCAAGCCGGCTGTAAGAAATCCGGGCGCCATAGTAAATAATGGCCGGGATGTCCGGGTACCTGCGGGCCGATGTTTCCAGAAGCTCAAATAACGGCACTTTCGGGTATACCAGCTGCCGGGGAACGCGCCTGGGCCAGAACGCAAAATGGGCGGTATTCTTCATATTGTCCTCCTGGGAAAGACTTGGGAATCTGGTAAACATTGTTTGAATATATCATACTCTATTGTTTATCAAAACAATGCTTTTTAAGGATGATGATGAATTTTTTAAAAAACTGAAAACAAAGCGATTATGCCTTGACCCGGAGCCGGGTTTCTGGGAAAATCGATTTGAATTGAACCAGCATACCCCTGCCGGAAAGGAAACATAAGGAGAAATACCGAGATGGACCTGAAAGCATATTGTCCGGAGAAACTGCTTTCTTCTGAAAAAGCGGTGAAAAAAATCAAAAACGGCAGCCGGGTGTTTATCGGAACGGGCTGCGGCGAGCCCCAACAGCTGATCCGCTCCATGGTGGAAGATGAAAGCGTTCAGGACATCGTGGTCTATCAGATGCTGTCTTCAACGTTTTCCCAATATATTGATGATCCATATTTCACCTCCCGGTTTTCCCTGAAGCTTTTTTTCATCAGCCTCCACATGCGCCAGGCCGCTTTTGAAGGAAAGATCGACTATATTCCGGCCTATCTTTCCCAGATCCCGGAGCTGTTTAACACCCGGCAGATCGGTTTGGACGTGGCCTTAATCCAGGTCAGCCCGCCGGACCGATATGGATACTGCAGCCTGGGTATTTCCGTGGACATCACGGTTTCGGGCATGACCAACGCCCCCCTTGTTATCGCCCAGGTCAACCCCCGCATGCCGAGAACCTGGGGAGACGGGTTTGTCCATGTCGATGACATTGATTATCTGGTCCAGTTTGAAGAGCCCCTTGTCTCCGCCCTGCCTGAGGCCAAAAACAAGGAAATTGTCGAGCGGATCTCTCAGTATATCAACCAGCTCGTTGATGACGGCTCCACACTCCAGGTGGGCTTCGGCCATCTGCCCAATTTTATCCTGCCCCATTTAAACGGCAAAAAAGACCTCGGGATCCACACCCAGGTGATCACAGACGGATTTTTGCCCTTGTTTGAGCAGGGCGTGGTCACGAACAAGAAGAAAAACTATCTTCCCAACCGTGTGGTGGCTTCCCTGTGCATGGGATCGGATCAGCTTTACCAGTTCATGGACAACAACCCCATGTTTTATTTCCGGGTGGCCGATTTTGTCAACGACCCCAACATCATTGCCAAAAACGACCATTTGATCTCCATCAGTTCCGCCCTGGAAATCGATCTGACCGGGCAGATCTGCACGGACTCCAAGGGTTATATCTTCTACAGCGGCATCGGCGACCAGGTGGACTTTATCCGGGGCAGCAAAATGTCGAGAAACGGATTTTCCATCATTGCCCTGCCCTCCACGGCCCAGGGCGGCAAGGTATCTCGCATTGTGCCCCATCTAAGCGAGGGTGCCGGCGTGGCCACCACCCGCGGTGACGTGGATATCGTGGTCACGGAATACGGGATTGCCGAACTCCACGGCAAGGGCATCTACCAGCGGGTCATGGAACTGGCCCAGATCGCCCATCCCAAGTTCCGGGAATGGCTCATTGAAGAGGCCAAGAAGCGGCACTACATCTTCGGCGACCAAATTCCGCCCAGCAAGCAGGATCTGATGTTTCTGGAAGACTATAAGGATTACCTGGATCTGGAAAGCGGAAAAACCGTGGAATTCCGGCCACTTTTGCCATCGGATGAGTTTGCCACCCGCAATTTCTACTATTCGCTCCAGGAAAGCACGGTGTTTTACCGCTTTTTTTACCGCCGCAAGATCTTTTCCCGGGAAATGCTGCAAAAGCAGTGGGCCTCTGTGGACTATCACCAGAACATGACCATCATCGGCATGATCCAGCGGGGCAAGCACAGGGAAATCATTGCCATCGGCTCCTACGGCCAGATGGAAGATGAAGTGGCAGAGGTGGCTTTCGTGGTCAAGGAGGAATACCAGGGCCAGGGCATTGGCAGCTACATGCTGGCCCTGCTGGAAAAAATTGCCCGGGAAAACAAATACACCGCCTTTACCGCAACGGTCTTAAGCGAAAACAAGGCCATGGTCCATGTTTTTGAAAAACGCTATCCGCATGCCAAAATCAAGCGCGGATACTCCGGGGAGGTCGACATCCACATGCCCTTTGATTCCCCTGAAAACCAGGCCGGCAGAAAAAAGGACAAAAATCAGCCGGACCCGGAATAGCGGGCCTTGATTTTTTCCCGGTCCGGGCTGCCGTCTGATCTGACCGGAAAATCCGTGACCACTTCAACATAATGGGGTTTTTTGTAACGGGCAATGCGGCTGCCCACAAACCCGATGAGTTCCTCTGCCGCCAGACTGGCCCCGGGCTTGAGCCGGCACACGGCCTTGATCCCCTCTTTCCATTTGGGATCCGGCACGCCGAAAACCACCACCATATCCACTGCCGGATGCTCCAGAATCACCTTTTCCACTTCCGCCGGATAAACATTTTCGCCTCCGGGCTTGATCAGCTCTTTTTCCGCCATCCGGCCGGTATAAAACAAAAACCCGTTTTCATCAAAACGCCCCGTGTCTCCTGTATGATGCCATCCGTTCCGGAATGTATGCGCATTGTCTTCGGCCAGGTTCCAGTAGCCCTGAAACACCAGGGGGCCCCTGATGACAATCTCGCCGGATTCGCCCGGTGGAAGAAACCCGCCGGTGTCGTCCACTGTGCGCACATCTGCCAGCACCACCGGCTTTCCGGCTGATCCCGGAGCGTCGTTGTAAGGACCGATGGTGGCCAGCAATGAGGTTTCGGTCTGACCGTACATGCAGTAATAGATACCGCCTGTCATCTGCTGATACTGCTCGATGTCTTGGGCTGCGGCCAGGCCGACCACCGACCGGAGCGATGAAATGTCCCGGTTCTCCTCTGCTGCGGCCTTTAAAAACGATGAGAGGATCGGCGGAAAATCAAAGAACAGGGAGGCCCCAAACTCTTCTGTCAATCCTGCGGCCCTGCCTGCATCAAACCGGCTCATGTTCACATTCAGCGCGCCCGCCTGAAACGCGGCCACTGCCATGAAAAGACCGGCCACGTGAAACAGCGGCAGAAGGCTTAAGTGCACGTCCTTTTCAGACAAGGCAAAATAATAGTCCAGGTGAAGCCCGGCGCAAAGCAGGTTTTCATGGCTCAGCAGCGCTCCCCTGGGCCGGCCGGCCACCGCGGCTGTATGAATGATCACAAATCCGTCCCGGCTGCCGGTGTCGCCGGCCACAGCATTGTTTCCGCCCTCTGCAAGGGAAGACAGGTCTCCGAATGACCCGGCATCGGATTTTAAGTTGTAGCACTGCTGCAGCGAAGGCAGATCCATCAGGCGATCCTTGAGCATATCCTGGAACTCTGCATCCGCGAACATGAGCCTGGGCGAACAATCGTTTAAATTATAGCAGATCTCGTCTGCACTCAGCCGCCAGTTTATCGGAAGCACAACCGCCCCGGCAGCCGCCGCGGCACCAAAGAGCAGAAAAAACTCAATGCTGTTTTTTCCGAGTACCCCCAGCCGATCACCTCTTTCCACCCCCGCGGCTTTGAGTCCGGAGCAAAGTGCGTCAACACGGGTTTTTATATCCCGGAATGTGAACATCTCGCCGGTGTCAACCTCGTACCACGCCCCGGCATTCGGAAAGGCCGCGGCATTGCGTTTTATCTGATCGTAAAAAGTAAAATCATAGAGTCCCATGGTTTTTTCCTGTCCTGTGCCCCGAAATTGAATTGGCCCCCTGCCCCCTGCCTTCCGCCTTCCGCCCTCTGCCTTCCGCCCTCTGCCTTCTGCCTTCTGCCTTCTGCCCACTTACTTAACAGTGGTCACGGGGCACGGAGCCTTTAAAATAATAAACTGCGCGGTGGAGCCCAGAATGATCTTCTGGGTCCGGGATTTTTTCCTGACCCCCACGAATATCAGATCGATTTCGTTTTCCGCGGCAAAGCGCACCAAATCCTCGCCCGGGGTCATCCCCCGGGCAAGCTGATGGGTCTCGCATTCCACTCCCTTTTCCTTCATAAACCGCCCGGCCTCATTGAGGCTCTTGTCCACGCTGGCGATCTGCTCGAAGGTCTCGCTTGACCCGCCTTCCATGGAGGTGACAACCAAAACCCTGGCATTAAAAAACAGGGCATGTTCCCGGGCAAGGGACAGGGCATTGGCCGAGGCTTTTGTCCGGTTGTAGCCGACCAGTATTTTCATGAGATCTTTCCTTTTCTACATCCATCTTTTCCGCCGCTTGTAAGACTTGACCTCCTTGAATGATTTTCGTCCCCCCGCCCGGGTCAGGCCCATGTAAAACTCCTTTACATCCGGGTTTTGCTTCAGCTCCGCAGCCGGCCCCTCCAGCACGATCCTGCCGGTTTCCATGATATAGGCATACTGCGATATTTCCAGGGCGATCCTGGCGTTCTGCTCCACGAGCAGAATAGTGGTATTCAGATCCCTGTTGATGGCGGCAATGTTTTCAAAAATCTCTTTTACCAGAAGCGGGGCCAGGCCAAGGGACGGCTCGTCGAGCATCAGCACCTTGGGGGCGGCCATCAGGGCTCTTGCAATCACGATCATCTGCTGCTCTCCGCCGGAACAATAGCCTGCAAGCCTGTTGGGAATGTTGGCCAGACGGGGAAAATGCCGGTACATCAGTTCATGGTCTTCACGGATTTTCTGCTGGCCGTCTTTGCGGGTCACCGAACCCACCCAGATGTTTTCATCCACGGTCAGATGCTTGAAAACTCGGCGCTCCTCGGGCACCATCACCGCTCCCTGCCTTACCACGTAGGTTCCCAGAACGTTTGTGATATCCCGGCCCCTGAACCTGATATAGCCGTCGCGGATGTATCCGTTTTCAGGCTTGAGCAGCCCGCTGATGGCCCGCAGCGTGGTCGTCTTGCCAGCGCCGTTGGTGCCCAGAAGCGATACAATGCCGCCTTCGGCCACCTTCAGGCTCACGCCCCTTAAAACCTGAACAATATCGTTGTATACAACCTCGATATTGTTGACTTCCAGCAGATGGCCGTCCTGTTTTGTTTCCATGGAAATTTAAACCCGCAATTCAGATGTTTTCCCCTATACCCGCCGCTGCACCTGCCATGGTGCAGCGGCGGGCCGGGGACAAAGAATTGAGCCTACTTGATTTTTTCTGCGTATTCAGAGATAAACGGTTTTCCCTCTGCCCGAAACGCCCCGTCACGGACAACATAGAGCTGCAGGGTGTCAACTCCCTGGTGATCGTCTTTGGAATATGTAACCGGCCCCACGGTGGTAACCGGGTAAAAGGCGTTCATGCCGTTCATCTCCAGCAGTTCCTGATAAAGATTTTCCTTGTTGATCTCATTTCCCCTGGCCTTGGCCCGCCGGATCACCTCTGTTGTGACCTGGGCGACCATGATCCCGTTTGCATAGTTGTGTGAATTGCTCGTCTTCTCGTCCCGGCCGTACCTTTGGGCAAGTTCAAGCTGGGCCTCGGCACCTGCTCCGGGTTCGGATGTCACGATATAAGAAGTTGTCCAGTAAAAATTTTCAGCCGCATCCCCGGCCAGGGCGATCAAGTCGTTGCCGCCTGTGTAATGGGCGCCGAGAAAGGTCATCTTCCCTTCTTCTCCAAAGCTTTCTGCAACCTGTCCGAGGTTGCCTGCACCCTTGAGCATTGTTGCCACCGGCGACTGAACCGTCTGGCTTATTACATACTCAACGCCCTTGCTTCTCCACCTCTGGATCATAGCCGTGACATCCAGATCCTGACCGTGTTCAACCGTTTCAACGAGTTCTATATCCAGACCCGCTTCAATGGCTTTCTCAATGTCTTTGACAGGCTCTCTTCCAAAAGCGGATGGATGGACATACATGGCCACCTTTGGGGTGCCGCCTTCATGGTGGTCCACCACATATTCGGCAAGGCCGATGTTTTGCGCGGAATATGACGCAATGGGCAGGAAAATGTAATCCGAACCCTCTATGTTGCCGGCATGAAACGAGGCCGGAAGTGTGGGCATTTTCACTTCGTCAAAATCGCGCTTCAGCGCCAGGGTGCTGCCGGTGGAATAATTGAGATAAAACACAATGCCCATATCCAGAAATTCTTCAAAGTTTCGCTTGGTGATGGCTGTCTCATACTTGTCATCCCGGATCGTGCACTCGATTGTATCGTCTCCCAGCAGGTTCATGTCATTGACATACCGGAAATAATCTTCCGCTCCCTTTGAATAGGGATTTCCCGCATCAGATGTCGGGCCTGTGATGGCAAGGGACAGCGCTGTTTTGTAAACCTCTCCGGCCATGGAAGACCCGGGTGCGGCCAGCATCAGGGCCGCGGCTGCAACAACCAACCATATGCTGATTTTTTTGGTTTTCATTTCCCCCTCCTTGATTTGACTTGTTTAAACGGCTCCGGGCAAAAGCCCCGCAAGCCAGACGGCCGCAGATCAGTATCGAAACGGCCAAAGCTTTATATAAGAACGTATGATCCGCCACCAGTTGGCGATACCGCGCGGCTCGAAGATGAGAAACAAGACAATGACCAAACCGAAGCTCAGGGGCCGCAGTCCGGTGGCCAGGTCCAGCGATGAGGGCAGAATCCCTCCGGCCCATTGCGCAAGGGATTCCACCTGAAGATCCAGAATCCGGATTGCCGCCGGCCCGAAGATGCATCCTGTGAGCTGTCCCAGGCCGCCCACGATTGTCATGGCCAGATACTGAATGGACTCATGGAGGGTAAAGGTCTCAAAACCCGCACCCCGGTTGAGATAGGCCTGCAGGGCGCCTGCCATTCCGGCGAAAAACCCCGCCAGACCGAATGCAAAAACCTTTGTCAATCCGGGATGCATGCCCATGGCATCGGCTGCGCGGTCATTGTCGCGCACAGCCACCAGGCTGCGTCCGTATCGGGTGCGCAAAATGTTGCGAACCCCCAAACCGGAAACAACCACGGTAACCAGAAGCGCATAATACCAGAACATGTAATGCTGAGAACGGCCCACCTCGCCTGAAAACCAGTGCACACGGCCCACATACATGAACTGCCCCTGGTTGAACAATTCCATGGACCCGATGATCCACTGAAATATCAACTGAAAGGACAGCGTGGCCATAAGCAGGTACAAATGCCGCAACCGCAGGGCCGGAAGGCCGACGATCAAACCCATGGCCGCCCCCATGAGTCCGGATAAAAGAATCATCAGGGGCCAGGCATGGGTGATGAGCACATGCTGATCTCCGATAACCCCGGCAACAGAGGCCACCGTATACGCGCCCACCCCCATGAAGGCCGCGTGGCCCACTGAAATCTGACCGGCAAACCCTGTGACCAGATTCAGGCCGTAGACCGCAATAACGGCGATCAGAATATTGTCAATCACCAGCATGTGCTTGGTGGAAAGTTCGATGAAATAAGGCCATGAAAACAAAACAACCAGAAAGAGCGCAAACATCAGACGGTCGGTATGGGTGGCAAAAATCCGCTGCTCCTGCCGGTAAGCGGTAAAATAATTGCCTGTGGCCATCCAGCGATTTGCTGACATCATCTACACCCGTTCAATTTCGTGTGTACCAAACAAGCCGTGGGGCTTGAACAAAAGGATCACCAGCAGCACAATATAGGGCAGAAGGCTTGCGGTGCCGCTCAGCCCCCAGTTACCGTCAAGATACCCGCTTGCAAACTGCTGGATCAGGCCCATGATGATTCCTGCGGCCACGGCGCCCGGAAGGGAATCCAGCCCTCCGAGTATAACAACCGGAAACACGATGATCCCGAAGGCATGCAGCGTATCAAAGTTAAGGCCCACGATATTGCCAAGAATTCCGCCGGCCGCCGCGGCTGTCAGGCCTGCGGTGGCCCATGCCAGGCCAAACACCCTGGGCACGGAAATGCCGATGGACATGGATGCCATCTGGTCATCGGAGACCGCGCGCATGGAAATGCCCACAGTGGACTTCCTGAAAAACCAGGAGAACACCCCGATGAGCAAAAACGTGATCAAAACCCCCGCAAGCTGGGTATAAGAAATATAGATCCCCTGGAAAACAATGGGCTGAGAAGGCAGAAACGATGGAAAGGAAAGATTTTCAGATCCAAACGGGGTGAGATAAATAACGCCGTCGATAATCGACATCAGGCCGATGGTCACCATGATCACCGAGATGATCGGTTCTCCGATCAGGCGGCGCAGAAAGATTCTCTCCACGCTCATGGCCAGGAAAAACGTCAGTATCATGCTCAGCACAAATGAAATATAAATGGGTATGTGGCAATAAACCGTGAGCGTGTATGTGATGTACGCCCCTGCTGCGATGAGCTGGCCGTGGGCGAGGTTGAGCACCCGGGAAGACTTGTAGATGAGCACAAATCCGATGGCCGCCAGGGCATAGATTGAGCCCACCACAATTCCGCTGACAACGAGCTGGAAAAAATAAGTCATGAGGTTTGTTCCATTGTATAAAATGCCAGTTTGGTTTTCACTGTGGCAGTCTGCCCGTCCTGGTATTGGTAAAAGGCCTCGACCTGCTTTTCGGAAACAGAGGCGTCATAGAGGGCCTCATAAAGATCGCGGTATTTTTCCCGGACAAACTGCCTGCGGATCTTTCCGGTTTTTGTCAGTTCCCCGTCATCGACGTCGAGCAGCTTATACAGGATGGCAAACCGGTGAATCCGGAAATGGGCCTGTTCAGCATTTCCATTGATTCTGGCGATTTCCCTGTAAACCAGGTCGGCCACCTCCGGCTTTGCCGAAAGATCCATGAAGGTGGAAAACGATATTCCTCGGTCTTCGGCCCACTTGCCCACCACTATGGGATCGATGTTGATCAAAGCCGACACGTAGTCCTGCTGATTGCCGAAAATTACGGCTTCCTTGATATAAGGGCTGAACTTGAGTCGATTTTCAAGAAACATGGGGCTAAACATCTCGCCCCGGCTGTTGTGCATAACATCAGAGACCCGGTCTATGACCACCAGGTGACCGTTTTCGTTGATATATCCCGCATCCCCGGAATGCAGCCATCCGTCGGGTTCTATGAGTTCAGCGGTTTTTTCCGGTGCCTTGTAATAGCCTTTTGTCACAGAGGCGGACCTGGAAAGAATCTCGCCCTGATCCGATATCATGCACTCTGTGCCGGGAAGGGGCTTGCCCACTGTTTCCGGATGCACCCCGCCGTCTCTGTGCACGTAGGCGATGCCGGTGATCTCGGTCTGGCCGTAGATCTGTTTGAGGTTGACGCCGATGGCCTGGTAAAAGGTGAAAAGCTCCGGACCCAGGGCCGCCCCACCGGTGTAGGCCCGCCGCAGGCGGCTGAGCCCGATCTGGTTGACCAGCGGGCGAAACATCAAAACACTGCCCAGCCAGGAAAGAACGCCCAGGACCTGGGGCTTGCTGCGGCCGGTCATCCGGTAGTGAGCCGCCTTCTCCCCGATTTTCATGAAAAAATTGTAGCATAGCTTATTAAAACGGTAAGACTCGTCGATCTTGAGCCAGATCTGCGACCGAATGGTTTCATATATGCGCGGGGCGCCGAACATGAAATGGGGACCGATTTCCTTTAAATCCGCCATTGCGGTTTCAACCGATTCCGGAAAATTAATGGCAATGCCCGTTGCCATGGCCACCCCGAAGGAATTCATCTGCTCGCCGATCCATGCAAAGGGCAGAAAGGAAACATATTCGTCTGTGGGCTCCAGGGGGTCCACCTCTGTGAGCCGCAAGCCCATGTTGATATAATTGCGGTGGGTCATCATAGCCCCCTTGGGCAGGCCCGTGGTCCCGGAGGTCAGGCAAAGATGGCAGACCTCATCGGCGCTGCCTTCGTCCACCATGGTTTCAAAGCACCCGGGGTCGTTTTGATGTGCCCGGTCGCCGAGTGCGTAGAGGTCGTCTATGGACATAAACCATTTATCGGATCTGTAGCCGCGCATGCCCCTGGGATCTTCGTATATCACCCTTTTTACATTCGGAATGCGTTCACGGATCTCCAAAACCTTATCAACCTGCTCCTGGTCCGAGCAGAAAACCACGCTGATCTCAAGATAGTCGATAATCTGTGCGATCTCGTCGGGAAGGGTGGTCTGGTAGATGCCCGCGGATATCCCGCCTGCGGCCTGGGCCCCAATGGCCACGAAAAGCACCTCAGGGATGTTGTCGCAAATCAGGGCGATCTTGTCCTGCCGGCCGAAACCGATCTCCTTTAACCCCAGCGACGCCCTGCGGGTATAATCGTAGTATTCGTTCCAGGTGTAGGGAATCCAGCGGCCGAAATCCTTTTCCCTGAGTGCGGTTTTATTGCCGCTGGTTTTCACCCGCCACCGCAGAAGCTGGGGGATGCTGTATTCAAGAAGATGGTCCCTGTTTTCCATACCTGTCTACTCTTCCCCGATATAGGCCTCGACAACCCTGGGATTGGAGGCGATCTGATCCGCATTTCCCAATCCGATCACTTCGCCGAAATCCAGCACATAGATTTGATCCGAAATATCCATGACCACGCCAAGGTCATGCTCGACAATAACCACGGTTATTTCCCACTCCTTTTTGATGTCGAAAATAAAGCGCACCATGTCTTCTTTTTCCTCGACATTCATGCCCGCCATGGGCTCGTCGAGCAAAATCACTTCCGGCTCCAGGGTAAGGGCCCGGGCCACTTCGACTCTTTTCTGCACCCCGTAGCTCAGATTGCCAACGGTCTGTTTCCGGTAAGGCTCAAGCTCCATGAAATCGATGACGCTTTCCACGTTTTCCCGGTTTTCCGCTTCAACTCTGGCGGCTTTTCCAAAGAAGAAAACAGCGTGCAAAAGATTATAGGAAAGATCCTTGTGGCGGGCCAGCATGAGGTTGTCGAGCACGGACAGTCCGCCAAACAGCTCAAGGTTCTGGAAAGCACGCGATATTCCGAGCTTTGACACATGGTGCGGCGCCAGTTTCGTCAAACGCCGGTCCTTGTAATGAATCTCGCCGCTGGTGGGATGGTAAAATCCGGATATGCAGTTTAACAGGCTGGTTTTGCCCGCACCGTTGGGCCCGATAACAGAGGTGATCAGACCGGGCTGGATTTCCAGGTTCACGGAAGAAAGGGCGTGGAGACCGCCAAAGGTGAGCGTTACATCAGATACGATTAAATTCGGCATACAATTCTCTTAAATGAGAGTGTGGGAGAAATGATGCGCTGTCTGGTTATAATATTGAGACCGTGGGGAGACAAAGTCAATTAGAGAGAATAGCAGTAAAATAGCGGGTTATACCCGCTATTGTTCAAGGGAAAGCAAATGGGCGCGAAGGTTTATCTTCTTGTTTTTTATATCCAATTTGGTTCTGATATTGTGCCGGTGAAACAATATGGTGTTTTTGGAAACCAAAAGCACTTCTGCAATCTCGTCATTGGTTTTGCCCGCCTTGATCAGATCGGCCACGCGGATCTCCATGGGCGTGAAATTTCCGGTTCGGCCGGCCAGTCTGTGGATAAACGGGGATACGATATTGTCCAGGTTTGTCTCCAGGATCTGCAAAAGCGTTTTCTGGCGCGTATCCAGACGTGTATTCATGATTTTTTCCAGGTAGGGATGAACGAGTTGCTCCACGTTTCTGCGCACCATTTCGCTAAGCCCACGCTGGTCGCGCTCATGCTGGTTTAAAAGAACCCGCAGGGCGGTATTGACCTCCTCGAGATGATGTGACTGGGCGCGCAGGTCTTTTTGATTTTGCTGCAGGCAATGTTCAGCCCGCTTGCGCTCCTCGATTTCCTGCTCAAGGGCCCTGTTGGAGCCTTCGAGTTCTGCCGTGCGCTCTGCCACCAGTTTTTCGAGCTGGTCGCGGTAATGTTGCAGCTTTCTTTCCGCCTGCTTTTGCGCACTGATATCGCGCAGGATCACGATGTTGCCCGCCGGCCTGCCGTCTGCGCCCGTATACAGGGTGGAAGAAATCTGAACATCCAGCACCCGGCCGTCTCGGGTCAGGCGCCGGGTTTCAAAAAGATTGATGGTCTGGCCGGAAAGCATCCTTTCAATGGCCTGCCGGGTTTCGGCCCGGCTTTCCTCGGGCACGAAATCGATGCGTTTGCCCAGCAGTTCCTTTCGCGACAGCCCGAAGGTGGTTTCAAAAGCCGGGTTGACATAAGTGGCAATACCTTTCATGTCATAGACCACAATTGGATCCGGTGATGATTCCAAAAGGGTGCGGTACCGGGTTTCGCTTTCCCGCAAAACCGCCTCGGCCCGGTTTCGCTCGGCCAGTTCCCGGCGCACGTCAGCGTACAGCCGGGCCTTTTGAAGCGCGATCAGTGCCAGGGCGCCAAATCGCTCCAGCACGCTCACATCCTCTTTTGTAAAACAGCGTCCTTTTTCCACATGGGCAAGACCGATCACACCCGCCACTTCCGTATCCGACTTCAGGGGAATACCGACAATGGAACGCAGTTGGTCGAGTTTCTTCTCCGGTATCCGGCCGGGCCAAACCTGGTAGTCATCAACGAGCAAAACCGCTTCGGTTTCCCATACCCGGCCGCCCAGACCCTGGCCCCGGACCACCTGCCGGCCCAGCTCGCCCCTGAAAAACCCCTTTCCCATCCGCATGTGCATGTGTCGGGTACCGGGCTCGCGCAGATAAATAAAGCCGTGCTCGGTGCCGGTCAGAGATGAAGCCCGATCCAGAATATTTTCCAGAAGTTCTTCTTTGTCAATCTTGGCAATCAAGCCAAGGGAGGTTTCATGCAGGGCCTCAAGGTAAGCTTTTTGATCCTGAAATGCCGACTCGGCACTCCGGCAGCGCTCGGCTTCCCGGCTTAATTCCTGCATCTGATGTTCCATCTGCTCATAGGTCGGTTTTGGGCTCATGGACGCCGCCTGAACGGGATGTTGAAGAAAGGATCATATCTTTTTAAATAGATATTAACAGGTTATCCATGACTGTGCAACTTTTTTGGTGCGCAAAAACCGCAAACCGGCTTGACAGGCCGGACCGGCAGTGACATGGATAAACAAAAAGCTGTGTAAATCCCTTACAAAAAGAAAGGCGTTGCTTATGGATTTCGGCCCCTCCACCCCGCCGGAAGAACTACACGCCCGTGTGCGAAAACTTCAGCAGCACCTGCAGGAAAAACAACTCCAGGGCGCCCTGATACTGCAGAAGGCCGATCTGTTTTACTTCAGCGGAACCATCCAGCAGGCCCATCTCTTTATTCCGGCTGAAGGCGAGGCCGTGCTCATGGTCAGAAAGGATATTGAGCGCGCCAGGGCGGAATCGGCCCTCAGCCAGGTTGTTTCCCTTTCCAGCCCCAAACAGATACCCGAGATCCTGGGCCGGCACGGCATTGATCGCCCGGCAAGACTTGGCATGGAGCTCGATGTTTTGCCGGCAAACCTGTATTTCAATTTCATCCGGCTGTTTGAAAACGCCGAAATCACGGATATCAGCACCGCCATCCGGATGATCCGCGCGGTGAAATCAGACTATGAAATCGATAAAATCCGCACCGCCGCCCGGTTTTCCGACCGCCTGGCGGCCTGTGTGCCCGATCTGTTAAAGGAAGGCATACCGGAGGTGGAACTGGCCGGCCGAATCGAGGCCGAAGCCAGAAAAATGGGACACCAGGGTATTGTACGCATGCGGCTGTGGGGGGCCGAACTGTTTTACGGCCACGTCATGGCCGGGTCTGCGGCTGCCGTGCCGAGCTATCTGTCTTCGCCAACCGGCGGTGCCGGGGTCAACGCATATGTGGCTCAGGGAGCGGGCATGCGGCCCGTGGGCAGAAACGAGCCCGTGCTTGTGGACATGGTTTTTGCATTTGAGGGCTACAATTCCGATCACGCCCGGATTTATTCCATCGGCGAACTTCCCGCCGACCTGACGGCCGCCCATCAGGTGATGCGCGATATCCAGGAGGCTGTGAAAAAAGCCGCCCTGCCGGGCACAGCCGCGGGCGATCTTTACGAACTGGCCCTGAACATGGCTGAAGACAAGGGCCTGGGCGACTGTTTCATGGGCACGGGTGCCCAGCGCATCCGGTTTGTAGGCCACGGTATCGGCCTGGAGCTGGATGAATTTCCGTTTCTTGCCCGGGGGCAGAAACTGGCCCTGGAACCCGGGATGATCATTGCCCTGGAGCCCAAGGTCATTTTCCCGGAAAAAGGCGTGGTGGGAATTGAAAACACCCATGTGGTCACCCAAAACGGACTGGAACAGCTCGGCGAATATCCGGAAGAGATTACTGTCATATGAACAAAAGAGGGCCCGGCTTAAAGCCGGGCCCTCTTTTCAGACAGATTGCTTTGCTACAGGTTTCTTCAGCTTACTGCCCTTTCCACTGTTTTAACATTTCATCATAATCCATGGTTTTGGGCTCTTCATCCGGCCGCTCGGGCTTGGGCGCCCCGGGCTGGGACAGCCAGTATTCCCGGTCTTTTTTGGGATTGAGCTTCGGGGAATACTTGGGCATTTTCAGCCGGCCCATGAGCTCGTCCATCTTGTAGGCCAGATCATCCATAGCCTTCTGGGGAGTGGCATCCCCGGTGGTGACCAGGGATATGTGCTTCCACCACTGCTCTGCCAGAAGCGGATAATGGGGCACATTGGGACCGGTGTCTGTCCACATGTGCTCCACGGGCGACTTGTAAAAGGTCACAATACCGCCGTAGGTGCCCTTTTTCTCCTCTTCTGCAAGGTAATCGGAAAACACCGTGGATTTGCGAACCGGAGTCCGGCCCACAATAAACTTTTTCAGGCTCACGGTCTTGGACACGCAGAACTGTGCCCACAGCCAGGCCGCGGCCCGGTCGTCGCCTTTAACGCTGTTTTTGAGAATCGTCCAGGATCCGGCATCCTGATAACCCACTTTCATGCCCTCGTCCCAGTACTTGCCGTGGGGCGTGGGTGCCACCCGCCACAGAGGCTTGCCAGTGGCGTCGGTGACCGGGCTCTGATCCGAGTTAAATGCCGGATCCGACAGCCAGGTAATATACTGAAAAATCCGCTGGGCAACATTGCCCCGGGAAGGCGTTGGGCCGGCCTCGGACCAGGTCATGGAGCCGGCATCCGGTGGTGCATACTTGTCCATCCATTCAACATATTTGGTTGTGGCATACACCGCAGCCGGGCCGTTGGCCGCACCGCCGCGCTCCACAGAGGCGCCCACGGGAATGCGGTCCTCAACCCGGATGCCCCATTCGTCAACCGGCATTCCATTGGGAAGGCCCTTGTCCCCGGCTCCGGCGATGGAAAGCCAGGCGTCTGTAAACCGCCAGCCCAGAGAAGGCGATTTTTTGCCATAATCCATATGGCCGTAGACTGTCTGCCCGTCGATTTCCCGGCCCGTGAAAAACTCGGCAATATCCTCATATGCCGCCCAGTTCACCGGCACCCCGAGCTCATAGCCATATTCTTCCTTAAAGGCCTTTTTCAGCTCCGGATCGGTGAACCAGTCGTAGCGGAACCAGTACAGGTTGGCAAACTGCTGATCCGGCAGCTGAAGCTGGTTTCCGTCATAATCCTGACCAAACTCCAGATTTAAAAAATCGTCGAGATCCAGCATGGGATTGGTGACATCCTTGCCCTCGCCCTTGATGTACTCGCTAAAGTTCAGGGCGCTGTCAAGGCGCAGGTGCGTGCCGATGAGATCCGCATCATTGACGTAGATATCATAGAGCTTGCGGTTGGTCTGGATCTGGCGCTGGACCCGGTCGACCACCTCGCCTTCTCCGATGATGTCATGGGTGACCTTGATGCCCGTGATTTCCTCAAACGCCTGGGCCAGCACCTTGGCTTCCCATTTGTGGGTGTTGATGCCTTCGGCCACCGAGGTGATCTTCATTCCCTTGTATGGCTCGGCGGCTTTGGCAAACCATTCCAGCTCCTTTCTCTGCTCTTTTTTGGAAAGCACCGAGGGCTGGAAGACCTCAATCCACTTGTCGATGGTATCGGCCTGTGCCGCGGCCGGCAGCAGGAAAGCCAGCGCTGTGAGCATCAGTACGATTTTTGCCGTCCATGCTCGATACATGTCCCCCTCCTTGTAAAATGTTGGCGTTTACAATCTTTGATGGCGCCGTAAAAGTCCAATATCTGCGTTACGCGCAATTTCTCAGAATTTCACGTACGGCTAAACGGTGCCATCCTCTTTTGCAACAGCGTTTTTTTACCGCCGATATCACCTCCTTTTACAATGAGCGTCAATCCGGTACAAAAACTCCGGGATTTCCAGGTTTGCCGCATCTACTGTGTCATCCGATATCTCGCATAGCTGACTATCGCTCGACATCGGCTTCCTTGTAGCTGCGGCAAACTTGAAAATCGCTCAATTCAGATTCAATTTATCCCCACCGGCCCTCAGCGGCAAACCAGGCAAGCGAGATGGCCAGGGGAATCCACAAGGCCGTATCCCCCGCGATGCCAAGCCAGATCAGAAATACGGCGATCAGGGAGATAATCCCGATAAAAAACCGGTCGCCCCGTGTTGTACGGATGGGAAGAAAGCCTTTTCTGGGCACGGACGGAGCAATCCCGTCCCAGATACCCATAAACGCGATGGCCGCAAACAGGCCGCCGAGGGCCAGCCCGCTCTGCCAGGTCCAGTACATCCATGAGGTATTGACGGCAATCCAGTCCACCATTTGCTATACCCTCCCCAGGGCAAACCCTTTGGCGATATAATTGCGCACGAAATAAACCACAATGGCCCCGGGCACCATGGTCAGCACCCCGGCCGCGGCCAGCAGGCCCCAGCGCACCCCTTCTGCGCCGATGCCCACGGTCAGCGTCACCACCACGGGCTTGGCATCGGTAATGGTCAGGGCCTTGGCCAGAATCAGCTCAATCCAGGAAAAGGTAAAACAGAAAAACGCTGCCACGCCCACGCCCGGTGCGATAAGGGGAAAAAATATTTTGCCGAAAAACCGGGGGAAGCTGTAGCCGTCGATCAGGGCGGTTTCATCAATTTCTCTGGGAATCCCCGACATGAAGCCTTCCAGTATCCAGATGGCCAGGGGAATGTTAAACAGGCAGTGGGCCAGGGCCACGGCCAGGTGGGTGTCATAGATGTGCAGGGTGTAGTACAGCTCGGTAAACGGGACCATAAATACCGCGGCCGGTGCCATTCGGTTGGTCAGAAGCCAGAAAAACAGGTGATGCGAGCCCCGAAACTTCCACCTGGAAAATGCATAGGCCGCGGGAATGGCGGCAATAAGGCTGATCACCACATTTAAGCATACATAGATGAGCGAATTCATGAAACTGCTGCGCCACAAGGGAGAAGTGAAAATCTCCGCATAATTTTTAAACGTCAGGTCTTTGGGAATCAGGGTCAGCTCTTTTAAAATCTCGTTGTCTGTCTTCAGTGATGTATTGATCATCCAGTAGATGGGGATAAACAGAACCACCAGATAGCAGATCAGAAAAATATAGCGCTTCTTCATTGATTTTCTCCTTTGCCGATATGGGTCATCAGCTGAAAGAAGACATAGCTGAAGACAATGACAATGAAGAGATAGATAAACGATGAGGCCCCGGCATACCCGAGCTGATAGGATTCTGCCTTTCGGGCCACGTGCAGGCTCAAAAATGTGGTGGCATCCCCGGGTCCGCCGCCGGTGAGCAGAAGGGGTTCGGCATAGATCTTAAACGAATCCATAAACCGCAGCAAAACCCCGATGATCAAAACCGAGCGCAGCTTGGGCAGGGTCACGTAGCGAAACATCTTCCACGAAGATGCCCCGTCAATCCGGGCAGCCTGATAAAAGGCATCGGGTATGGCCTGCAGCCCGGCATAGCAAAGCAGGGCCACCAAAGGGGTCCAGTGCCAGACATCGAGTAGAAAAATGGTGGCAAAGGCATCCAGCGGGTACTTGGACACGTTGAAATCATAATTGACCAGGGCCAGAAATTCCGGAATCAGGCCCACCGAGGACTGGGTGAGCACCCGGGCGATAATGCCCACCACATTAAACGGGATCAAAAGGGGAATGCCTAGCAAAACCAGACACAGGGCCACGGCCGGTCCCCTTCTGGGCATGGAAAGGGCAATACAGATGCCCAGGGGCACTTCCACGGCCAGAATGCCCATACTGAAAAAAAGCTGCCGGATCAGTGCGCCCTGGAAAGCCGGATCCCGGAGCACCTCGATATAATTGTCAAATCCCACAAATGTCGGCGCGGATCCCGCAAAGATGTAGTGCAGGGAGTAATTGATCACGGTCATCAGGGGGATAAAGGCACTGATGGACAGAATTGCCAGTGCGGGAATCAGAAACAGCCAGCCTCTGTTTTTCATTGCAGTTCCCCTTGAAAATGTTGTCCGCGGAAATAACCGAATTCAGGGCTTGCGGATACCGCCTCAGATAATTCTTTGTTCGTTATAAAACAGATTGATCTTGTCTTCCGGAAACCCCAGCCAGACCCGGTCTCCTTCCCGAATATTGATGGATTCGGTCACCCTGGTCTTGATCCGGGAGCTTTCCCGATCACAGGTCAGCACCCTGTAGGCGCCGGTGTCTTCGATCACTGCAACCGTAAATGCCACGGCCCGGTTTTTTTCCCCCGCAGCCACATCCAAAAATTCCGGCCTTATGCCGAATTTGAAATCCTTTCCGTAAGAAGCCATCTTTTTCTTCATCCCTTGGCCAATGGGCAGCTCAAAATCGGCAAATTCCAATCTGTCCTCCTCCAGGCGGCAATCGAGCAGATTCATCCCCGGGCTGCCGATAAAATAGCCGATAAACGGGGTGGCCGGCTGGGCGTGCAGCTCTTCCGGGCTTCCCTTTTGAATGAGGCGTCCGTCTTTGACGATGGTCACATTGTCTGCAAAGGTCAGGGCCTCGTGCTGGTCATGGGTGACATAGATCATGGTTTTTTTCAGCCGGTTCTGAACCTCCCGGAGCTTTCTTCGCAGTTCCCCCTTAAATTTGGGATCAATGACCGTCAGGGGCTCATCCAAAAGCACGGCCGCCGTATCTTCTCGCACAATGCTTCTGCCAAGGGAAATCTTCTGCTTGTCTGCGGCATTCAAACCCGTGGTCCGGAATTTTAACCGATCGGCCAGCCCGAGGACCTCAGCGGTTTCCTCCACTTTTGTTTTCACGGTTTTTTCCGGGGTTTTTTGATTGCGCAGGGGAAAGGCCAGATTGTCAAACACGTTCATGCTGTCATAGACCACCGGAAACTGAAACACCTGGGCGATTTTGCGCTCCCTGGGGGCAAGCCCTGTGACATCTTTTCCGTTGACCCGGACACGGCCGGCGGTGGGATACAGCAGTCCGGAGATGATGTTTAAAATCGTGGTTTTGCCGCATCCGGAAGGCCCGAGCAGGGCGTTGGCACTGCCGTCGGGCCAGGAGATGTCCAGCCCGGAAACCGCATATTCCCGCTGGTCCTCGGGCTTCGAGGAGGAATCATAGGAATGGGAAATGCCTTCAAGCTCGATTCGGGCCATGGTTTTCCTCCATACCCGGCAGCCGGCCTGTGCCGGTCAGGCAAAGGTTTTAAAGGCCAGCTGCCTTGTTGCCCTGTCAAACAGAAACAGCCGGGAAGGATCCAGGTAAACGGTTATCTGCGTTCCGATGGGAAACCTGGCCACCTCCTGCATGAGCACCACAAACACCTGTCCCTGATGACGGACATGCAATTCCGTATCCGAGCCGAGTTCCTCGGCCAGTTCCACGGTGGCGCTGAAGGCAATCAGATTTTCCCCTTTTTGAGCGGTATAAAGATTGTATGCGCGGATTCCCACCAAATACTGCCCATGCGCCAGCCTGTCCCGGAATTGGGTGACATCGATTGCAATTTCTTCTGAGATGCGAAGAAAAATCCTGTCCTGCTCTGTTGTCACATCGGCTTCCATGATGTTCATGGTGGGATAGCTGAAATAGGCGCCCACTTCCACCGAGGCCGGATTCCGGTAGACATCCTGAAGGGCTCCGTACTGCAGCACCCGGCCGTCCTGGAGATAGGCCACATGCGTTGACATGGAAAGGGCGTCCACGGGCTCGGGCGTGGCATAGACCACGGCCCCGCCCTTGTGGGTCAGAAGGCTTTTAAGCTCCCCGCGCAGTTCCTCGCGCAGCTTATAGTCCAGGTTGGCCAGGGGTTCGTCGAGAAAAACAAACCGGGTATCCTTGACCAGGGCCCGGGCAATGGCGGTGCGCTGCTTCTGCCCGCCGCTGACTTCTTCCGGGTAATGACCCAGCACCCCGGTCAGACCGAGAAGCTCGGCATTATGGCGCACTTTTTGATCAATATCGGCTTTTGTATGCCGGGTTTTGGAAACCCGCAGCGGAGAGGCGATGTTTTCGTATATGGTCATGGACGGGTAATTGACAAACTCCTGATAGACCATGGCCACGTTTCTTTTCCGAACCGGAACCCGGGTGACATCGGCGCCGTCATAATGCACCCGGCCCTTATCCGGGCGGTCGATGCCGCACATGATGCGAAGAAGTGTTGTCTTTCCGGCACCCGTGGCCCCGAGAAGGGTTACAAAGGCACCGTCCTCGATTTCCATGGACACATCGCGCAAGGCGGGGGTTGCCTCGTAGGACTTTTCAATGTTGAAAACAGCGATTCCCATTTCAAGGTTCTCCCTGAAAAATCGCAAACCGCGTCCCGGAAATGCGGACAACCGGGCAAAAAAAGCAAAAATCGCTCTATGCGGAGATTGTTACCGTTCTGTGCCCATTGCTTATCCCATCCCTATCAGATCAAACAAGATTTCACAAGTGAAAATTATAAAAAATATTTAAAACAATTTTCGGAAATGATCAATCCGATGCGCCTGGAAAAATCTTCTAAGTAACATCAAAAAAGTTGCTGTTCGTGCTTGGTTCTATAATTTTCGCATGATGCCGACCCGGTGGGGGTTTGCTCCCTGCTGACCGCTCGCGCGCTCAATGCGACTCGCAAACCACCCCCGGGCCGGCATCATGGCCGACTGTGTGCAAAGTTTCACACCAAAGGAATCCAGAGCAGCACATCCAAGTCTTCGAAGTAACTGCAGAAAAGTTATTTTTTATCAGACCACGAAAAGTTCCACTTCCGCACGCTCCAGGGTCTCCATGAGCGGTGCAGGGGGCCGGCGGTCGGTAAACAGGGCGTGAATCTCTTCGATGTTTCCCAGGCGCACCATGGCGTTTCTGCTGAATTTGGTGTGATCCGCGGCCAGAAACACCTTTCGGGAATTGTCAATGATGGCCCGGGCTGCACGCACCTCCCGGTAGTCAAAATCCAGCAGCGTGCCGTCGGAATCAATGCCGCTGATGCCGATCACCCCGAAATCCACCCGGAACTGCTGGATAAAATCAATGGTCGCCTGCCCGATCAGCCCCCCGTCCCGGTGCCGCAGAAGACCGCCGGCCACAATGACCTCAATCTGCTCGTTGGCCGACAAAATATTGGCCACGTTCAAATTGTTGGTGATCACTGTCAGGCGCTTGTGATCCACAAGGGCCCGGGCCACGGCCTCGGTGGTGGTGCCGATGTTGATGAAAACAGATGCATGATCCGGAATCTGGCCTGCAAGCAATTGCGCGATCTGCTGTTTTTGCCGGTAGCACATGATCTTGCGCTCGGTATAGGCAACGTTTTCCGTACTCGATGCCACCCCGGCTCCGCCGTGAAAACGCTGAATCAGCCCGTCTTCGCTCAATAGATTAATATCGCGGCGGATGGTCTGGGGTGTAACAGCAAACTCCCTGGCCAGGTATTCTATGGTCACAAACCCCTGGGCCTGAACGATCCTTTGAATCCCCAAATGGCGGTCCGCCGGGCTCAGCCGGGCCTCGGATCCCGGCGCTGTCCGCCCGGAACTTTTCTTTTCAACGGCCATGAACTCAGACAAAGATCGGGATGCCATGGACACTCCTGAAAACGGCTGCTTCCGGCTGTGCCGCGCATTGCCGGATGTAATAAAACGAAAGGCTTATTTTCATTTTCGAAAATTTGTACGTGACATATCGCATTATTTGTGGTATTATTCGGATAAATTTTCGTTTTTGTCAAAATCAGCTTAACATCCCATGGCTGTCTTCACAAGCAAAAACCCTGCTAAGGGGGGCTGATGCAGACCTGTGTACTGATCATCGGCGCCGGGGCGACCGGCACCGCCCTGGCCCGCGACCTTTCCCTGCGAGGGATAGACTGCATCCTGGTTGAAAAGGGTGACGTCAATGCAGGGGCCTCCGGGGCCAACCACGGACTTTTGCACAGCGGCGCCCGGTATATCGTCTCTGATCCAGCCGCGGCCGCGGAATGCCATGCGGAAAACCGGATTTTAAAACAAATCGCCCCCCAGTGCATTGAAGACACAGGCGGTCTGTTTGTGGCCGTGCAGGGCGATGATGAAAAATATATCGCCGATTTTCCAACAGCCTGCCAAAAGTGCGGCATCCCTGTTCAACCCCTGAGCCCGGACCAGGCCCGGGACATGGAACCGGCATTGTCAGAGCATGTGATCGCCGCATTTTGGGTCGATGATGCCGCCATTGATCCGTTTAAACTGTCGCTGGACAATCTCAGCTGCGCACAGGCGCACGGGGCACGCCTGCTTTGCCGCCATCAGGTCACATCATTTGAAATCAGGGGCGGCCGCATCGTCTGCACCCATGTCAGGGACCTGAACACGGACAAGCAATTTTTCATTGAAGCGCAAGTCGTGGTCAATGCCGCCGGCGCCTGGGCCGATATCATCGCCCGGTGCGCAGGCGCACAAATGCAGATGTATTATTCCAAGGGCAGCCTGATGGTCACGCAAAACCGCATCGCCAAACGGGTTATCAACCGCCTGCGCATGCCCACTGACGGCGATATCCTGGTTCCGGGGGGAACCGTGTCCATTCTGGGCACCACTTCCGAACGCGTGGCCTCACCGGACTTCATCTACCCGGAAATCCATGAAATCGATACCATTCTCGACCAGGGATCGGCCATGATTCCAAAATTGGCGCAAACGCACTATATCCGCGCCTACTGCGGGGTACGCCCCCTACCGGCGGGCTCTGAGATAACAAACCCGGCCCGGGATCCGGATGACCGGGCCGTGAGCCGGGGCTATGAGCTTATTGATCACCAGGATCAGCCCGAACAAATGGCCAACTTTGTTTCCATCACCGGCGGCAAGCTCACCACCTGCCGGCTCATGGCGGAAAAAACAGCCGATCTGGTGTGCGAAAAACTCGGTATCCAGGCTGTTTGCCGCACCCGCACCGAGCCTGTCCCGGATGCAGCCGAAGCAAAATGGACCAAGCCGGGCCTGGCCCCGGCGGCCTGGGTACGGGAAAACCGGTGCAAAGAACCCCTGCTTTGCGAATGCGAAATGGTTCCGGAAAGCGTTGTCAAGCAGATTGCAGACACCTTTGCCGCAAACCAGCAGCGGCCCGATCTAAAAGCGATCAGCCTGCGAAGCCGCATCGGCAAGGGTCCCTGCCAGGGAACTTTCTGCAGCATGCGCATCATGGCCTATCTATATGATCAGGGATACATAAACGACCGGTACGGCACAGATGATCTGCGCGCCTTTTTAAAGGAGCGGTGGCGCGGCCGGCAGCCCCTTGCCTGGAACAATGGCCTGGCCCGGGCCGAGTTGATGGAGGCAATGCACTGCGGCCTGTTTTGCCTGGAGCTGTAAACCATCATGACTTTACTGTTTCGCGCGGTTTTAACCCGGCCTGCGAGGATCAAATGAACAACCAGAAAGCCGATATTCACTGCGACCTGATGATCATCGGCACCGGCATGGCCGGCATGGCCGCAGCCTTGTTTGCCGCCGGACAAGACCTTGACATTGTCCAGGCCGGCCGGACCGGACAGCTCGGCTTTGCAAGCGGTCTGATAGACGTTTTGGGGATTTATCCCGTGGCACGGAGCAGGATTGTCAAAAATCCCTGGCCGGCCATTGCAGATCTTGGCCGCCATGAGCCGGCCCACCCATATGCAAAGATGGCAATCAGCGAAATTCAGACGGCCGTTGATACCGTGCTGGGTTTTTTTGAACAGGCGGGCTATCCTTACATGTATCGAAAAAATCAAAACATGATCATGCCCACGGCCGCCGGCACAGTGAAACCCACCTATGCCGCGGCCCATACCATGGCCCATGGACAGGCGGCCATGGCACACCAGCAACCATGCCTGCTCGTTGATTTCAAAGGGCTTAAGGGATTTGGCAGCCGGATGATCGCCGCAAACCTGGCCCGGACCTGGCCGGGACTTCGGCCAGTGACCATCGGGTTTCCCGAAGCCGGTACAGAGCTCCATCCGGAGCCCATGGCCCGGGCCCTGGAAACCGCCCGCATGCGCGAAAAACTTGCAGAAAACATCGCCCCGTACCTGGGCGATGCCGCCTGCGTGGCGCTGCCTGCAATTCTGGGCATTTCGCGCACCCAAAAGGTCACAAAAGAACTCAGCGGCCTTCTGGGGGTGCCGGTTTTTGAAATCTCCACCATGGTGCCGGGCGTTTCCGGTATCCGGATAATGGAAATCTTTCAGCAGCACCTGCCGGAAATGGGCATAAATGCTTTTTTTCAGCACAACGTGCGCAAGGCCTGCCGCAAAACCGGCGGCGGATGGGTATTTGAAGTGGGAGACCGCAGTCACTGGCGCCTTGTATCAGCCAGGGCGGCCCTGGTCTGCAGCGGACGGTTTTTGGGCGGCGGCCTGCATGCAGACAGAGCCGGAATTACGGAAACCATTTTCAACCTTCCGGTGGCCCGGGTCCCGGAGCGGGACTCCTGGCATCACCGGGACCTGCTGCATGCCGGGGGCCATCCGGTAAACCGGGCCGGCCTGGCTGTTGACACAAGCTTCAGGCCGGTGGATGACAACAACAGTCCGGTCTGGCCGGATTTGTTTGCAGCCGGCACGATTCTGGCCGGCCAGGACTGGATGCGCGAAAAATGCGGCAGCGGGCTATCCATTGCAACGGCATACGCTGCAGTCCGGGCTGCGCGCAGATTTCTTGAAAAAACCTAACTTCCGGGTCTTTTTCAGGGGTGCCGGCAGCGCTGCAATTGTGATAGGATCGACTCAAAATCCATTGATCAACTCAAACCAAAGGAGGTTTCCGGCCATGGGCGATTACATCGGGGCGTTGGACCTGGGCACCACCAGCAACCGCTTTATTGTTTTTGACCGGCGGGGCCGGATCGTGGGATCGGCCCAGAAGGAACATGAACAGATATTTCCCAGGCCGGGCTGGGTGGAGCACAATCCAGTGGAAATATGGGAAAACACCGGCGATGTCATGCGCGGGGCCCTTTCCAAAACCGGTCTGAAGGGATCCGACATCGAGGCGGTGGGTATCACCAACCAGCGCGAAACCACACTGGTATGGGACAGCCGCACCGGCAAGCCTTACATGAACGCCATTGTCTGGCAGGACACCCGCACAGACGAGATGTGCAACCGCCTGGCCGAAAACGGCGGCCAGAACCGGTTCAGAGAGAAAACCGGGCTTCCGCTGTCCACCTATTTTGCCGGGCCCAAGCTGCGCTGGATACTCGATAACTGCCAGCCCGCGCGCAAGGGTGCGCAAAAAGGCCAGGCCATGTTCGGCACGGTGGAGTCATGGGTTATCTGGTGGCTCACCGGCGGGCCCGGAGGGGGATCACATGTCACGGATGTATCAAACGCAAGCCGCACCATGCTCATGAACCTTGAGACCCTGTCCTGGGATGAGCAGATCCTCAACGCCTTCAACATCCCCGAATCCATCCTGCCGCGCATCGTTCCCTCCATTGACTCCGACACCTGGGGCACCACCCGCAAAGACGGTCCCCTGGGGGCGGAAGTTCCGGTCTGCGGTGCCCTGGGCGATCAGCAGGCCGCCCTGGTGGGCCAGGCCTGCTTTGAGGTCGGGGAAGCCAAAAACACCTATGGAACCGGGTGCTTTCTGCTTTTAAACACCGGGACCGAAGCGGTGGCCAGCCGCCATGGCATGCTCACCACCGTGGCCTACCAGGTACGCGGCGAAAAACCGGTCTACTGCCTGGAAGGCTCCATTGCCGTTGCCGGCGCCCTGGTGCAGTGGCTGCGCGACAATTTGAAATTCATCGAGCATGCCGCGGAAATCGAGCCTTTGGCCCGTTCGGTTGCCGATAACGGCGGCGCCTACATTGTCCCGGCTTTCTCCGGACTGTTTGCCCCGTACTGGCGCTCGGACGCCCGGGGGGTGATCGTTGGCCTGACCCGGTTTATCAAGCGGGGCCATATCGCAAGGGCCGTGCTTGAAGCCGTGGCCTACCAGACCCTGGATGTGGCCGAAGCCATGGAAAAGGATTCCGGGGTGAAAATGGACAATCTCAAGGTGGACGGCGGCATGGTGGTAAACGAGCTTTTGATGCAGTTTCAGGCAGACATTCTGGGCATCCCGGTGGTCCGGCCCAAAATCACGGAAACCACGGCCCTGGGGGCCGCGTCTGCGGCCGCCCTGGCCAGCGGGTTTGCCTCCGGTATCGGCGAACTCAAGGAAAACTGGGCCCTGGACAAAACCTGGCAGCCGCAAATGTCTGAAGAGCAGCGCAAAAAGGATGTCAAAAACTGGAAAAAAGCCGTTGACCGGACCTTAAACTGGATCGACTAGGCCAGCCCCTTTTGTTTGGCCACAAAATAAACCATCTGCCCGACGATCATGGAAATGATCTCTGCAGGCAGCAGATCCGAGGGCGAATTTTCCATTTTTTCGGCAACCAGGTCCTTTGCAGTTTTTTCCGGATCACCGGTCTGGGCCAGGGACTGCTCGATCCGGGTGCGGAATTCGGCTGCGGCAGAAATGGACCGATTTAAAAAATTTGCCGCCTCCTGACCGGTTCGCGCGCCATAATGCTCGGCAAGGTAGACGGCAATATCTAAGCCCGCCATTTTTTCAAGGCTTTGCTGATACTTGTCAAAATCGGAATTGGCCGCAGTAAAAATCTCGTCTCCGGCTTCAATGCCGCCGGCATCCGAGGCAAACAGGGCTTTTTGCTCAGGCACGTACACGGCAAGGCAGCACGAGGAATGACCCGGCACGGCCAGAATCTCCAGGGTCAGATCCCCGCAGGCGATCTTCTGGCCGTCTTCGAGCACCTGCTCCACATCGATGCCCTCAAAATCGGCATATCCTTTTTCTTTTGCATCATCGAGCCGGCCCCGGCGCTTTAGGGTCTCATGATTCATGGCATTGATGGTTTCAATCACTTTCGGTCTGGCCAGCATGGCCTTTGCCGGCGCGGATGCGGCCACGGCCGCACGGGGCCACTGTTTTTTGAAAAACGGTACAATGCCGCAGTGATCAAAATGGGAATGAAGAATCACGATCCTTTTGATCTTTTCCGTATCCACGGCCATCTCCCGGATCTGCTCCAGGACTTCGGGTACGATGTAGACCATTCCCCCGCCGATGATGGCAGCCTCGGTGCCGCCGTCGAGCAGATATACATTGGATTCCCGCCGGCCCAGCAGGGTGATGCGATCGGTTACTTTTCCCGGCTCCTTGATTTTCATACAACCTCCTTATTCAGTGACCATGAGGTTTACCGCATCGATATGCTCTGGATTTTCCCGGTCAATGATTTCAATGATGCGGCCGTGCATCCGTTTTTTGTGCTCTGCGAAAATGCCGCGCTTTTTGTTGAAAGATTTGGCAAACCCCATGGTTTCGGCCATGAGGTGTTCGGCGTTGTCGCAGGCCTTTTCAATCACGTGATGGGCTTCCAGCTCTGGGGCTGTGGCCCGCCGGCCGGTCAGTTTTAACTCGTTGAACTTCCAGCGGGGCACGGCCTTTTCAATAAAGGCATCCATGCCCGGCAGAAACGGAATGCCCAGGTCCACCTCCGGAAAACAGAAAAAACCCCGGTCGGATTTCATGAACCGGAAATCGCAGGCACAGGACAAAATGGCGCCGTTTCCGAATGCATGGCCGTTGATGGCGGCAATGGCGGGCACCGGTGCCAGCAGCAGTTTTTTAAACACCTCATCCATGCCGTAACAGAAATCCCGGATGGCCTGAAATTCCTGTGCAGCATATTTTTCCATCAGCCAGTTGACATGAATCCCGTTGGAAAAAAACTTGGGATCCGAGCTGGTCAGCACAATGGCTCGTGTTTCGGTATCTGCCACGGCCTCGTCCAAAACAGCATTCAGGGCCTGTGAAAAAGCCAGATCCTGCAGATTTTCATTGTTGTTCATATAAACAACAGCCACACCCTCATCCATCTGTCTGTATACAATCGCCATAACCGATCCTCCGTTTTGCTATCCGTTTGCCCACAGCCTTTTTTTTTCCACTCTCTGCTTGACCCAGGATTCGTTAAACCACAGGGCTGCCAGGATCAGCCCGCCGCCGGCCAGCAGGCGCAGCAAATCCGCCTCCCTGTTCCAGATCACCAGGTTGACCACAAGGCCTGCGGGCACCAGGGCGTTGTTCATGATGGCCAGCGCGCCGGCATTGACCAGGGTGGCCCCCTTGTTCCAGAGAAAATACCCGATGCCCGATGCCGCCACGCCCAGCCACAGCAAAACACCCCATTGAACGGCTGTTTGCGGCATCATGGCCATATCCCCCCAGATCAGCCAACCCAAAACCGCCACTGCCATGGCGCCGATATAGAAAAACCCGAACACCGAGTGCTGGGCAAAAACCTGCAGCCCGGCCTGCCGGCGCTTTTCCATGAGATTTTTATACCCCACCTGGCCCACGGCAAAACAGACATTGGCCCCCTGGACCAGCAGAAAACCCAGCACAAAATCCTGGCTTAAGGGGTTGTAGCGGATCACGGCCGCCCCGGCAACAGCAACCCCGGCGGTCACCAGGTACCAGAAGGTAAACCGGCGCCGGGCCGCGTCATAGAGCAAAGTGATATAAATCGGGGTAAAAACGGTAAAAAGCACGACTTCGGGTACGCTTAAAAAGGAAAAAGAATGATAAAAACAAATAAACATCAGCCCAAGCTGAACCGCACCAATGCCCATGAGCCGGACAGCCAGATTCCACGGCACCTTTTTCCAACGGATAAAGGGCAGAAACATAAGGGTTGCCAGAAACGTGCGCGAAAACACCGCAAAATAACTGTCCACCTGCCCTGAAAGATAGACCCCGATCAGGCTGAAGGAAAATGCCCATAATACCGTTACACCCCACAAATACGCCATCTTCGCCTCCTTTGAAATTTACGGCCGCACAACCGCCTTGACGATTTCGGAATCACCGGTATGCAGGTTTTCAAAAATATTTTGCAGATCGGCAAATCCCGCCCTGCAGTTGATCATCTGCGAGACATCAAGCCGCTTGTCTGCCATAAATCCCAGGGCCGTGTCAAAATCGTTGATCTCGTAAGCCATGGACCCCCTGAGCCGGATTTCCTTTGAGGTCAGCATCAGGGTGGACACCGACTGGTGTGAGAAATTAATGCCTGCAAGCACCAGAGCGCCTTTGGGCAGGAGGGCTGAAATGGCCGTTGCAATGCCCGCATCCGCGGCCGAAGTTTCAATGACCGCATCAAAACCACCATTGGAAGCCTTCTTGAGATTTTTTTTGAGCTTTTTGTCTTCTGCGTCAAAAGCCTGATCCACATACGGCCAGGTGCCGGCGTAGCTGAGCCGCTTTGGATTGCGTTCGCACAACCCCACCTGCGAAGCCCCGGCAATGCGGGCCCAGGCCGCGCTCAGCAAACCGATGGTCCCCCCGCCGATGACCAGAACCCTGACCCCCAACCTTATGCCGGCCTGTTTCACTGCATGAAAGGCCACTGCCGCCGGTTCCACCAGGCATGCAGCCTCGTCGGTGACGGTATCGGGCAGATGCCGCACCATATCCGGACGGCCGGCCACTTTTTCGGCAAACGCTCCGGGTGCGTTGTTTCCGGGTACGGGGCGGGTAAAGGCCCGGGGACACAGGTGAAACCATCCTTTTTCACACGTGGGACAGGCGTTGCAGGGATTTAGCGGAATATAGGTCACCCGGTCGCCCGGGGCAAGATCGCTTCTGGGCCCGGCATCGGCCACTGTGCCGGAAAACTCGTGGCCCATGATCAGCCCGGGCGCGCCGTCCATGCCTGTTCCCATTTCCCAGTAATGCAAGTCCGAGCCGCAGACACCGCAGGCCGATACATTGATGACAACATTTTGGCCGTCCGCTGCGGGATCGGGTTCTTCGGCCGGTTCAAGCACCCGGGGCCGGGTGAGTTTGACAACGCGCATATCCTGTTTTCCTTTTGCCTCTGATTGGGGAGAAGTTGTGCTGCAAACCGGCAGCGGCATTTATCCGGTGTTTTGGACAAACCGGGCCTGGAGCCGCCGCATGCCCTTTAACCAGCGATCATAGTCCGCAGCCTTGCGCTCCATGTAGGTGGCCACTTCCGGATGGGGCAGCACCAGAAACCTTTCCTCTGCCAGGGCATTGAGGGTTTCTGCGGCCACCTTGTCGGCATCGATCATCCCGTCGACCGCGGCCACACCCCCGCCCTGGCGGGTCATTTTGGTTTCAACAGCCTGGGGGCAGATGGCCGACACCCCGATTCCCTGATCTGCATAGGTAATGGCCAGATTTTCAGCCAGGCCCACGGCCGCGTGCTTTGTAACCGAGTAAGGGGCTGATCCGATCTGGGACAGCAGCCCGGCAGCCGAGGCGGTAACCACAAACCAGCCCACGCCCCGGGCCATCATTTTATCCATCACCGCCCGGGCCGCATACACGTGGGCCATGACATTGATTTCCCAGATCCGCTGCCAGTCCTGATTGGGCACTTCAAGGGCCCCGGCAATGAGAATGCCGGCATTGGAGCAAAAAAGGTCAATGGGGCCGCATTTTTCCTCCACAGTTTCCACCAGATCAATAATATCCTGCTCATGGGACACGTCACAGGACACGGCCATGCCGCCGGTTTCCTCTGCCACGGTCCGGGCGCCTTCCAGATCAATATCTGCGGCCACAACAGTCTTTGCCCCGTTTTGCGCAAAACACCGGCAAAGGGCCGCGCCGATGCCGCTGGCCCCTCCGGTGACCACTGCCACTTTATCTTTCAGCTCCATTTTTTCCCCGTCTTATAATAAGGTCTGGTATGTATCAGGCAAGGGCCCCGCCGTCGCAGGCGATGGTTTCGCCGGTGGTGAATGAGGCCGCATCCGAAACCAGGTAGAGCACCGCGCCGGCCATTTCCTCCGGAGTGGCATGGCGGTGCATGGGGATGCGATCAATAACCATGTCATAAAATTCCTTGTTTTCCATGAGGGCCGAGGAAAATTTGGTTTGGGTAAAGCCCGGCAGCAGGGCATTGACCCGGATGTTTTTCGGCGCCAGTTCCTTGGCATACCCCTTGGTCATGGAGATCATGCCGGCTTTGGTCATGGAATAAATACCCTGCATGGGTGCGGGGCTCACCCCGTTGATGGAGGAAACATTGACAATGGCGCCGCCCGAATTGTTTTCCGCCATGAGTCTGGCCGCATTCTGGATCATGAAAAAGGGGCCCTTGAGATTGACTTCCACGGTTTTGGTAAAGGCTGACTCCGGTGCGTTGGCCATCTCTCCAAAATAGGGATTGGTGGCGGCATTGTTGACCAGGATATCCAGCCTGCCGTATTTTTCCCTGACCTGTGCAAACAGGTTTTCAATCTGGTCGGAATATCCCATGTTGCAGCTCATGGACTCGGCTTTGCCGCCCTTTTGCTCGATTTTCTGCTGCACTTCCTGCAGGGCGTCGATCTTTCGGCTCACCAGGATACAGGCGGCACCGTAATCGGCCAGGGTAACGGCGATGGCCTCTCCGATGCCCCGGCTGGCGCCGGTGATCAGGGCGACCTTGTTTTCAAGGGAAAAAGAAATCATAACAATATTCCTCCTTTTGATTGCACAGGCTTGGACTCACGGGTTGCAGATTTGGTATGCGCGCTTTACTGTTATGTCCATACAGATTTATCACAGAACTTGTAAAGATGAAACCGCGTCTGTGTCAATAAAAAAAGCGAGCGCTCGTTATTTTTTTGTTGACCCACGCCCGCCCCCTTGGGTAAACAATAATCTTGAAGACCGTTTTTCCCAGCCCTTAACCAACAAGCCAACCGGAGGCGTTATGGCAGAACCAATCAGAGCCCCCGTGGCCGGAAAGGTGATTTCCGTTCTGGTCAGCCCGGGCGACACAGTGGAGGAAAACGAGGAGATCATGGTACTGGAAGCCATGAAAATGGAATCCTCTGTTTATGCAGTCGCCGGCGGCACAATCGCGGAAATCAAAATCCAACCCGGAGACAACGTGGACGAAGATGATGTCCTGATGACCCTGGAATAGAAACCGGAAGAAAATTGCCGCAAAACCCCTGATCTTCGGGTCGGGAAACATGAGGTGGCGCATGCACAAGTATTTTAAAAACATGGATGTCCTGGGAAAGCCGCTCAAGGACAAGGTTCGGGACAGAAACCGCGACAGCGCAAAGACCCTGCAAAAGCAGGAGACCAAAATCCGCGAAGCCAAAGACCAGACCCGGCAGTTCGGCCTGTCTGCGGAAAAAATCAATTCCCGGGGGCAGCTCACCATCTGGCAGCGCCTGGAAATCCTTGTGGACAAAGACACATGGCGGCCCCTGCACACCCTGTACAATCCGGCTGACAACAGCGACTGCACCACCAACGTGGTTGACGGGCTGGCGAAAATCAATGGCCGGTGGGCCGTGGTCATCGGTTTTGACAACAAGTACCTGGCCGGTGCCTGGGTGCCGGGCCAGCCGGAAAACATCCTTCGGGTCACGGACCTGGCCAAGCGCCTGAACCTGCCGCTGATATGGGTGGTCAACTGCAGCGGGGTCAAGCTGCCGGAACAGGAAAAATTCTATGCCGGCCGCAGATGCTCGGGCACCACGTTTTACCGGCATGCGGAACTCGAGCAGATGGGCATTCCCATCCTTGCCGGCATTTACGGAACAAACCCGGCCGGCGGCGGATACCAGGCCGCCAGCCCAACGATCCTGTTTGCCCACCAAAGCTGCAACATCGCCGTGGGCGGCGCCGGCATTGTCAGCGGCATGAACCCCAGGGGCTATTTTGACTCCCAATCCGCACAGGAACTCATTGATGCGGCCCAAAAACACCAGGCCAGCCCCCCGGGCACCGTGGACATCCATTGCGATGAAACCGGATTTTTCAGGTTTGTCTTTGACAAGGAAGAAGAAGTGCTGGCGGCCATGCGCGAATACATGAAAAAACTGCCCGCCTATGACCTTGATTTTTTCCGGGTCGATGATCCGCAGAAGCCCGCCCTGCCCACAGATGATCTCTACACCCTGCTGCCGGCCAATCCCAGGCGCACCTATGTGTTTGAAGAAATCCTGGCCCGGCTGGTGGACGCAAGCCATCACATGGAATTCCGGCCCGACTACGGCCCGGAGGTCTACACCGGCATAGTGAAGATAAACGGATTGGCCTTTGGCTGCATCGGCAACCGGCAGGGACTTTTGCCCAGGGGGTATCCGGAATATGCCGATTATCCGGGCATTGGCGGCAAGCTCTACCGGCAGGGGCTGATCAAAATGAGCGAATTTGTGACCCTTTGCGCAAGAGACCGGCTGCCCATTATCTGGTTTCAGGACACAAGCGGTGTTGACGTGGGCAACCAGGCGGAAAAAGCCGAGCTGCTGGGCCTGGGCCAGAGCCTGATCTATTCCATCCAGCAGACCGACCTGCCCATGATGCTGGTGACCCTGCGCAAGGGCTCGGCTGCGGCCCACTACCTGCTGGGCGGACCCACAGCAAACCGGCAAAACGCCTTTACCCTGGGCACGGCGGCCACAGAGATATACGTGATGCACGGGGAAACCGCTGCTGTTGCCGCCTATACCCGACGCCTGATAAAGGATCATCAGGCGGGAAAATCCCTTGACCCCACCATTGAAAAAATGAACGAACTGGTGGAAAAATATCATGAAACCTCGCAGCCGCTGTTTTGCGCCAAAACCGGGCTGCTCGATGAGGTGACAAACTTAAGTGAAATCCGCGGATACCTGGAGGCTTTTGCCGAATCCGCCTACCAGAACCCGAGGTCCATCTGCCCCCAGCATAACATGATCCTGCCGCGGATCATTCGGGGCTGACACCGCAATACCATCAATCTTGATGGCACCGTAAAAAGTCTGATTTCAGATGGTGCCGTAAAAAGTTCAAGATCAAGGCTTGCGCAATTTTGAAGAATGCAGAGTACTTATCCGTACGTGAAATTCTGGGAAATTGCGCGTAACGCAGATATTGGATTTTTTACGGCCCCATCAATCTTTTTGTCAGGGAAAAGATCAATCCCACGCCGGATGCCGCAAGCGTGCCGGCACAGAAATCAAAAGGTTTTGCCATGGACAACCACGAAAAATGGCACAAAACCCATTGCAGCCGGATGGATCACGGGGGATGCGCCCTTAACGTAAAAACCAAAGGCGGAAAAATCACCGGCATCACCGGTGATCCGGAAGGATTTCTCAACCAGGGCTATAGCTGCCCCAAGGGCCGGGCCGCTGCGGAAATCCATGAAAGCCCCCACAGGCTCAAAACTCCCCTGATCCGCACCGGGCCCCGAGGCTCCAACCAGTGGCGCAAGGCCACCTGGCCGGAGGCACTGGATGCTGTGGCCCGGGGCCTGGATCAGGCCAGACAGGAGTACGGGGCCAAATCCGCAGCCTTCTGCCAGGGCATGCCAAAGGGGCTGGAGCACTTTGCCCTGATTCGTCTGGCCAACACATTCGGCTCTCCCAACGTGGTGGCGGTCCAGGATGTCTGTCATGCGCCCAGGGAACTCACCGGCCGTCACATGTGCGGGTTTTACCCGGTGGCCGATGTTCAGCGCAGAAGCGATCTCATTGTTTTGTGGGGCAGCAATACCCGGGCCACCAATGAAGAGGGCATTATCAACTCCCAGATCACCGCCCGGATCCGGCAGGGTGCGGATCTGATGGTCATTGATCCCAGAAAAACCCCCCTTGCCGGGCAGGCCGATTTCCATTTGCAACTGCGTCCGGGCACCGACTGCGCCCTGGCGCTTGGCTTTCTGCATGTCATCATCGAAGAAGGCCTTTTTGACCGCCATTTCGTCCAAAACGGATGCACGGGCTTTGACGCCCTGGCAGCGCATGTCAAAACCTTTGACCCGCAATGGGCCGCATCCGTGACCGGAGTGGACAAAGCGCAAATCATTTCCGCGGCCCGGGCTTACGGCCGGGCACGGCCCGCATGCACGGCCTGGGGAAACGCCGTGGAACAAACCCCCCAGGCCTTTGACACCATCCGGTGTATTGTCTCGCTAATGGCGGTATGCGGCAACCTGGATGTTCCCGGCGGCAATATCCGGGCGGCCGAACCCAGGCTTCTGGCTCCGGGCAAATTCGTGCGCGCGGACCTGCTGCCCGACAAGCGCACTCAATGCCTCAATGCCGCCTATCAAACCAGTCCCATGCTCATGACCGTGCCCCCGGCGTTTTTCCGGCAGGCGGTCCTCTACCATACCCCCTACCCGGTACGCGCAGCCTACATGCAGTGCACCAATCCCATGCTGTCGTACGCGGATTCGGAAACGACCCGCAAGGCCCTTTTGAAACTGGATTTTCTGGCTGTGGCAGACGTGGTCATGACCCCCACGGCCGCCCTCGCAGACGTGGTGCTGCCCGCGGCCACGGCGTTTGAATTCGATGATATCGGCCACTACGGCCTGGGCCACGGAATTGTTCTGGCCCGTCCCAAACTCGTGGATCCCCCGGGACAATGCCGGCCGGACCTGGCTGTGATCAATGACCTGGGCCGCCGCCTCACAGACCCGAATCTTTGGTTTGACGATTCCAAACAGATGCTGGAATCCCTGATTGCCCCCTCGGGACATGACTGGGAAAGTTTTGTGGAAAAAGGATTTCTGACAGGCGAGCAGGAATTTCGGCTTTACGAAAAAAAGGGATTTTCCACCCGCTCGGGCAGGGTGGAACTGGCCATGGACAATGCTGAGACCCTGGGAGCAGAAGCGTTACCACAATATAGGCCACCGGCCGACTCCACGGATGTCGATTATCCCCTTTTGCTCACAAGCGCCAAAAGCCCCAATTACCTGCACTCCTCCTACCGGTGGGTCAAAAGCCTGCGCCGGCGCGAACCTGTGCCCCAAATCCAGATTCATCCGGACACGGCCCAGGCCCTGAGTATCACCGACGGCAGCCAGGTACGCATTGAAACCCGAAACGGGGCCATTGTCCAGACCGCTTCGGTCACCCCGGAGGTTTCCCCTGAAGTGGTGTGCGCCGTGCACGGGTGGTGGTTTCTGGAAGCCGGCGCACACAGGCGCCACTCCTGGCAGGCGTCTAATTTCAACATGCTCACCTCAGCCCGCACCCTGGGCCGCCAGTTCGGCACCCCGGCCATGCGCGCCATTGCCTGCCGAATCGGAGCTGCCTGAAAAAAATTTTTCTGCCCCATAATCCGGCCGCTTACAGCACCGCAAGAAAAATGCCCGCGGCCACGGCCGAGCCGATGACCCCGCCCACATTGGGCCCCATGGCAAACATGAGCAGAAAATTCGACGGGTTGTCCGCCTGCCCCACGGTCTGGCAGACCCTCGCGGACATGGGAACCGCTGAAACCCCTGCCGCCCCGATCAGGGGATTGACCTTGCCGCCTGTGGCCAGGCACATGAGTTTTCCCATGAGCACCCCGGTGGCCGTGCCGATGCCAAAGGCCACCAGGCCGAATATCAGGATCTGGATGGTCTCAACGGTGAGAAAATAATGGGCACTGCACTTGGCCCCCACGGTCAGGCCCAGGAAAATGACAATGATATTGTTGAGCTCGTTCTGGGCGGCCTTGCTCAACCGGTCGGTAACACCGCATTCCCGGAACAGATTGCCCAGCATGAGCATGCCCAGAAGCGGCAGGGCCGTGGGCAGAAACAGGCCGGTGACCAGAATCACAATAACCGGAAAAAGAATTCTTTCACGCCTGGAGGTTTCCCGGAGTTCCTGCATTTCGATCATGCGTTCTTTTTTGGTGGTCAAAAGCCGCATGATGGGCGGCTGGATCATGGGCACAAGGGCCATATAGGAATAGGCGGCAACCGAGATGGCCCCGAGCAGGTGCGGGGCCATCTGCGAGGACAAATAAATGGCCGTTGGCCCGTCTGCACCGCCGATAATGCTGATGGCAGCCGCCTCCAGGTCCGTAAACCCCAGGGCCAGCATGGCCAGGAACGTGGCAAATATCCCGGCCTGGGCCGCAGCGCCCAGCAGCAGGGTTTTGGGGTTGGAAATCAGCGGGGAAAAATCGGTCAGCGCCCCGATTCCCATAAAAATCAACGGCGGATAAATCCCCAGCTCAATGCCCAGGTAAAGGTAATGCAACAGACCGCCGGGCTGTCCGTTCTCAGGCTGGGCCATCATGGGAGACAAGGGGAAATTGACCAGGAGGATGCCAAAGCTGATGGGCACCAGCAGCAGGGGCTCGTATTTTTTGGCAATGCCCAGATAGAGCAAAAAAAGACCGATGGCCATCATGGCCAGGCCGGAGACCTCGATATTGGCAAAACCCGTCTGATTGATAAAATAGAAGAATTTATCCATTTATCGGATTAACCCCTTTTCCTTTCCCGGCCTTTTCCCAAAAGCCTGTCGCATTCCTTTTGATTCCAATAAAAATAGCCCTTTTTATCCGGGACAATTAAGTGGCTGACAATCAAATGGCTGACAACGGAGTGGGCATGGGAAATACCAATTTTTTCCGCTTTCCCGATTAGCGCCGGAAGTGAAAACGGCTCTCCGATGGCATGGATCAAAAGATTGAGCTGCCGGGCCGATTCGTGGATATCGTCAAAATACGGCCCCGGCGGCTCGTCTTTTTCCGGTTTTTCCGGAAAAAACCAAAGCCGCACCTGATCCAGCCAGGCTTTTGGATTTTCCCATACACCCAGCACCACATGAAGCCGGGAAATAATGACGGCCAGCACAACCAGGGCGATAAACACAACGGTTACACCCAGCACTGCCAGGGAAACGCCGTGATAATGGGATATGGCCTCCAAGCCTTTCATTGCAGATAACCGATCTGGGGTCTGGTTTGAATGAATTTATTGATTTTTTTAAGCACTTTTTCCACAAGCCCGGGATTGCTCTGGAGCAGTTCCAAAAACTCAGGGCCGGACATGCAAAGCAGTTCCCCCTTTGTCAGTGCGGTCACGTTGGCCGTGTATTCAGAGGGAAAGCTCACAGATGACCAGCCGATGATATCGCCCTTCTGGTTTAACGTAATGGCGCGGCCGTCATTGTAATGGATCATGAAATGCCCCCGCAGTATCACAAAAAAACAATGGGCCCGCTCTCCCTGCCGGATCATTTGCTCGCCTTCGATCACCCATATATGGGAAAGCAGGGGATAGAGCTGATCCCATTCATTGGGCAGCAGATCCCCGAAAATCTCCAGCTTTTTGATCTGCCCGGTATCCAAATGATGCATATGGTTTTCGTTCCTTCAATAATGATGGCCCGTAAAAAGCTTTTTACCGCGTCCGATGTTTGTCAGGAAGGAAGCCCTGCGGCCTTCCTTGGAAGTCCGATTTCAGATGGCGCCGTATAAAGTTCAAGATCAAGGCTTTCGCAATTTCGATGAATACAGCATACTTATCCGTACGTGAAATTCTGAGAAATTGCGTATAACGCAGATATTGGAGTTTTTACGGCGCCATCAATAATAGCCGTTCTCCCCGGAGACTTTGCCCCGGAAAATGTAATAACAATAGCCCACGTAAGCCAGAATAACGGGCAGCAGCACAACGGTACCCACCAAAAGCAGAGACTGGGATCCGGGTGCGGCCGCGGCCTGGCGAAAGGTGATTTCAAAGGGCACCAGATAGGGCCACATGCTGATGGCAATGCCGAGATACCCGGTAAAAAACAGGCCAAAGCTCATCAAAAACGGGCCGATTTCCTTTCCCCTGCGCAACCCCCGCCAAATCAGCACAATGAGCACAGCGCTTGCCCCGGGCAAAGGTGCGAGAAAAAACACATTGGGCAGACTGAACCACAGCTGCCGGATATCTGAATTAATCGCGGGCATGCTGATGCTCACCGCGGCCAGAAACAGGGCCTGGTAGATCAGGGTGTAGGAAGCGGTTTTTGCGGCCCATTGCCGGGTGAGGTCCTCGGTTTTCATCACCAGCCAGGTGGCGCCCAGCAGGGCGTAGCCGAAAATAACCGCCACCCCGGTCATAAGGCTGTAGGCGTTTAACCAGTCAAATGCACCGCCGGCATAGCTGCGCCCGGCGACTTCCACGCCCTGCACAAAGGCGCCGATGATCACCCCCTGCATGAACGCCGCAGCAAGGGAGCCGAAATGAAAGGAATAATCCCAGATCCACCGGGTGTTTTCCCTTGCCTTAAACCGAAACTCAAATGCCACGCCCCTAAATATCAGGCCCAGAAGCATGACAATCACCGGGATATAAAAAGCCGGCATGAGGACCGCATAAGCCAGGGGAAAGGCGGCCAGCAGCCCGCCGCCGCCCAGCACGAGCCAGGTTTCATTGCCGTCCCAGAACGGCGCCACTGAATTCATCATGGCATCCCGGCACTGGTCAGTGGGGGCAAAGGGAAACAGGATTCCCACCCCCAGGTCAAAACCGTCGAGCAGAACATAGAGAAAAACAGCAGTGGCAATCAGGGCATACCAGATCAGCGGCAGATCCAGAAAACCTTCAAGACTGAACATGACGGCCTCCTTTTTTTCGTGCCACGTCCGTGACAAGGGGCGGTTGATCCATGCCGTGGGCTCCGTAAACACCTTCGCCGTCCTCGGGCCCTTTGTTGATCAGATGCAGGATATAATAGGTGCCCGCACCAAATACAAACAGATAAACAACAATAAAGGCAGCCAGGGAAAGGGCTACGGACTGGGCCATCACCGGCGATACCGCATCCGAGGTGCGAAGCACCCCCTGCACGATCCAGGGCTGCCGGCCCACCTCGGTGACAAACCAGCCGGCCAGGACCGCCACAAAACCCGCGGGCGTCAGCGCCATGCACCAGTACTGAAACCATCTGGCATCAAACAGGCGCTTTCGGAAATAAAGGACAATGGCGGCCACCCCGGTTGCAATCATGAGCAGGCCCAAACCCACCATGATCCGAAAGGTCCAGAACACAACCGCCGCAGGCGGGCGCTCGTTTTCCGGCCATGCCTTTAATCCCCTGACCTCGCCATCCAGACTGTGGGTCAGAATCAGGCTGGAAAGCTTGGGGACTTCCACGGCATACCGGGTGATTTCCGCCTCCTGATCCGGCCAGCCGAAAAGCACCAGGGGCGCGCCCCGGGTGGTCTCCCACAGTCCTTCCATGGCTGCGACCTTGGCCGGCTGATGCGCAAAGGTGTTCAGGCCGTGCATGTCTCCGAACAAAAGCTGCAGCGGCGCCACAAAAATCGCCATTATCATGGCCATGCCCAGCATCACCCGGGCGTGGGCGATATGCCGCTTTTGCCACAAATAAAAAGCCCCGATGCCGGCTACGGTAAAGGCGGTGGTCAGATAGGCCGCAGTGACCATGTGGACAAACCGGTAAGGAAAAGACGGGTTGAAAATCACCGCCAACCAGTCTGTGGGATAGAGCAGCCCGTGCTCTCCAACGCGGAAGCCGGTGGGCGTCTGCATCCAGGAGTTGGCCGAAAGAATCCAGAAGGCCGAAACCAGGGTGCCGGCGGCCACAATCACAGTGGCGGCAAAATGCAGCCTCGGGCTGACCCGGTTCCAGCCAAACAGCATGATTCCCAGAAAGGAGGCTTCCAGAAAAAAGGCGGTGAGTACCTCATAGCCCAGAAGCGGTCCGATTATGTTTCCCCCCGCATCCGAGAATATGGACCAGTTGGTGCCGAACTGAAAGGAGAGGACCACCCCGGATACCACGCCCATGCCGAATGTCACGGCAAAGATCTTGACCCACATCTTATAGACGTCTGCATAAACCTGTTTTCCGGTCCGCAGCCATCGCCATTCCAGCACCGCCAGCCAGCTGGCCAGCCCGATGGTAAAACTCGGAAAAAGAATATGAAAGGACACGGTAAAGGCAAACTGCACACGGGCCAGAAAAACCGGGTCAAGGTGTTCCAACATGATCATCCCCCTTGTATTGCGCCGGCAATGAAATCACGGGATTTGCCAACGGCCGCCATGAGCCCGGGCCCTGCCGGGAGACAGACGGCTTTGGACAAAGACCGGTACCTTTGTCAAGCGTTTGATGGCACCGTAAAAAGTCCAATATCTGCGTTACGCGCAATTTCTCAGAATTTCACGTACGGATAACTACGCTGCATTCTTCGAAATCGCGCAAGTCTTGATCTTGAACTTTTTACGGCGCCATCTAAAAATCGACTTTTTACGAGCGCATCAACACTTAATCACTTAAAACTTAACACTGCCTGTAAAAAAGACTTTTTTACAGGCTTATCAAGCGTTTAGCGAGCCGAAGGTTTTGCCCTCACTGACCAGCTGCTCCAGCAGGGGGGCGGGCTTGAAGTCCTCGCCGTGCTCTGCCTGAAACTTCTTTAACCCGCCCAGGATCTTGTCCAGACCCACCAGGTCGGCATAAAACATGGGACCGCCCCGGTAGACCGGCCAGCCGTAGCCATTGACCCAGATCACATCCAGATCCGACGGCCGCACGGCAATTTTTTCCTCCAGAATTTTGGCGCCTTCGTTGATAATGGGATAAATACAGCGCTGCAAAATCTCCTCATCCGAGATCTCCCTGCGAATATAGCCCTTTTTTCGGGAAAATTCCACAATGAGAGCATCGATTTCCGGAGCAGGCGTTGGCGCCCGGCTGCCTTGCTCGTAATTGTAATAGCCCTTGCCGTTTTTCTGGCCGAACCGGCCCTGCTCGCAGAGTACTTCCTGCATGGTGCGGCTGTTGGAATTGTCCTTGTCCCATCCCAGGTCAATGCCGATTAAATCCGCCAGTGCAAAGGGACCCATGGGAAAGCCGAAATCATAGATCACCCGGTCCACCTGGGCGGGCAGCGCGCCTTCCAGGATGAGTTTTTCGCATTCGCGCTTTCGCTGGGCAAACATCCGGTTGCCGGCAAATCCGTAACAGACCCCCACCACCACAGCGATCTTTTTGATCTTTTTGGCAATTTCCATGGCTGTGGCCAGCACCGGAATGGTCGTTTTTTCCGCGCGCACGATTTCGAGCAGGCGCATCACGTTGGCCGGGCTGAAAAAATGCAGGCCCAGCACGGACTCCGGCCGTGAGGTCTGGGCGGCGATTTCATTGACATCCAGATACGAGGTGTTTGTGGCCAAAATGGCGCCGTCTTTGCAAATTTTGTCCAGCTTTGAAAATATTTCCTTTTTCAGGTTCATGTTTTCATACACCGCCTCAATGACCAAATCCGCGTCAGCCAGGTCCTCCATGCGGGTGGTGCCGGTAATCAGGTCCATGCGTTTGTCCACATCTTCGGCTGCGATCTTGCCCTTGGAGGCGCTGATGTCATAATTTTTCCGGATCACGCCCAGGCCCCGGTCCAGAAGCTCCTGTTTGGCCTCCACCAGGGTGACGGCAATACCGGCATTGACAAAATTCATGGTAATGCCGCCGCCCATGGTGCCGGCACCGATCACGCCCACCTTTTTGATATCCATGGTGGCGGTGTCCTTTGGCACATCCGGTATCCTGGCCACCTGGCGCTCGGCAAAAAAGTAGTAGCGCTGGGCCGCGGACTGCGAACCGTTCATCAGCTGCTCAAACCGCTGGCGTTCATAGGCCAGCCCGTCTTCAAAGGGTTTGGCAACAGCGGCTTCCACGGCATCCACGCAGGCCTGGGGGGCCTCAAAGCCCCGGGCCCGCCTGGCCAGCTGCTTTCGGAAATCATCAAAGATTTGGGAGTCAGGCTGGGCAATCTTTTCGGTCATGTCCCGAACCCGGACCATGGGCCGGTTTTCGGAAAGCACCTGATTTGCAAACCCCACGGCGCCTTCGGCCAGGTCCCCGTCAATGATCTCGTGGATCAGTCCGTCTTCAAGGGCTTTGTCAGCGCCGATGGGATTGCCCGAGGTAATCATGGCAAGGGCCTTTTCCGGCCCGATGAGCCGGGGCAGACGCTGGGTGCCGCCGGCACCGGGAAGCAGGCCGAGCTTGACCTCGGGCAGGCCGAACCGGGCCGAGGCCACGGCAACACGGAAATGGGAGCTCAATGCGGTTTCCAGCCCGCCGCCAAAGGCCGTACCGTGAATGGCGGCAATAATGGGTTTCTGGCACTGGTCAAAGCGGTTTAACACATCCGGCAGATGGGGCGCTTTGGGAGGCTTGCCGAATTCGCGGATGTCTGCGCCGGCACAAAACGTGCGCCCCTTGCAGATCACCACCACAGCCCGGATCTGATCGTCTTTTTCCGCCTGCTCAATCCCTTCTGCCAGTCCCTTGCGCACGGAATGGCCCAGGGCGTTGACCGGGGGATTGTCGATCCAGAGCATCCCGATTTCCCCGTGCTTGTCCAGTGATACAGCTTCTGTAATGGCAACCATTTGCTGTTTCCTCCTGATGTTGCTGAAATGGGTCTGTTGCTTATCCCGAAACCGAGCGATTCAACTCTTTAACGCCAAGCCGGACTGAATGCCTTTAAAATAGTAGAAAAGTAGATGGCACCGTAAAAAGTCTGATTTCAGATGGTGCCGTAAAAAGTACAAAATCAAGGCTTGCGCAATTTCGAAGAATGCAGCGTACTTAGCCGTACGTGAAATTCTGAGAAATTGCGCATAACGCAGATATTGGACTTTTTACGGCACCATCAAAATTTGAAACGCTCAGTTTGGGCTATCATCTGTTCCGGAAATATATACCTTCGACACCACTCTTACCAGAAGAAAGAGTACATATCACAAACCCGCCCCGGGTGCAATGCACCGGACCGCCCCATGCAAAAACCCCCGGAAAGATCCCGGTGCTTTTTTAGCCGCCGGCCAAAAACCGCCCAAAGTTTTTCCTTGACAGATATAAATATTTCATTATAATTTGATTTAAACATCAAGATAAATTGATTTAAACATATGAATAACATAATATACTTTAAAGCCCTTTCAGACGAAACGCGGATCCGGCTGATCAATATTTTGCTTCATCATGAATTAAAGGTGGGCGAACTGGTCAGCATCCTGGAAATGGGCCAGTCGAGAATTTCAAGGCACTTAAAAATCCTGGCGGACGCCGGGATGGCAAAATGCCTGAAAGAAGGTGTATGGGGCATTTATTCCATCACCGGTTCCGGGCCTGGCAGAGATTTTATAGAAGCCGTGCGCTACCTGTTTGAACAAGACCCCGTGCTCCGGGCGGATTTAAAACGCGCCGAACAGATCATTGAAGCACGCTCTGCCGGAACTCTGCGGTTTTTCGATCATATCGCAGGAAGCTGGGATCTTTTGAAGCGTGAAATTCTGGGCACTTTTGATATCAACCGCGCCATTTTCGAAAATACCAACGCCCATGGAACCGGCGTGGATCTGGGCTGCGGCACCGGAGAACTGCTTGAGGCCATGAAGGCCCACGCCGGCCGGGTTATCGGGGTAGATTCCTCGCCGCGGATGCTTGAAGAGGCGAGAAAACGGTTCTCTGATGCAAACGGACAAAAGGTGGACATCCGGCTGGGGGAAATCGAGCATTTGCCCCTGGGCGACAATGAAGCCGATCTTGCGGTCATTTCCCTTGTACTGCAGTATCTGGCCGATCCGGCCGCCGCCTTTGGCGAGGTGGCCCGGATTCTGAAGCCGGGAGGCGAACTGATCCTGGCCGAATTTGAACGCCACCAGCAGCATTCGCTCAAAACCGTCTATGGGGTCAAATGGCTGGGGTTTCCCCGTAAATCCATTGAAACATGGCTTGAAAAAAACGGATTTGTCCTGCAGCAGGTCCGGCCCCATAATCTGTCAAAAGGGCTTTCGCTCAATATTTTTCAGGCTGTTATGAATACATAACCGCTTTGTGTAAAACAAAAACAAAATGAACGAATAACACCAACGAAAGGAAAAACGCACATGCTGATGCAAAACAATGAAAAGAAAAAAGCCATTGTCCCGGAACGCGATCTTTCCCTGCCCCACAAGGTGGCCGATATTTCCCTGGCACCCGACGGATTCAAGGAAATGGAGCTTTCGGAAAACGAAATGCCCGGTCTGATGGCCGTGCGCGAAAAATACGGCCCGGACAAACCGCTTAAGGGCTTTAAAATCACCGGCAGCCTGCACATGACCATCCAGACGGCCATGCTCATCGAGACCTTAAAGAAGCTGGGCGCAGACATCCGCTGGGCATCCTGCAATATTTTCTCCACCCAGGATCATGCGGCCGCAGCCATCGCCAAATCCGGATCGGCCGCGGTGTTTGCCTGGAAGGGCGAATCCCTGGAAGACTACTGGTGGTGCACAGAGCAGGCCCTTACCTGGCCTGACGGCTCCGGTCCGGACATGATCGTGGATGACGGCGGCGATGCCACCCTGATGATCCACGAAGGCGTCAAGGCCGAGGACAACCCCGGGATGCTGGAAAAGGAATATGACATCTATGAATACCAGTGCATCATCAACCGGATCAGGGCGTCTTATGAGCGCGATCCCAAACACTGGCACAAGATCGCCGAAAACATCCGGGGCGTGTCCGAAGAAACCACCACGGGTGTCAACCGGCTCTACCAGCTGGCCAAAAAGGGCGAACTGCTGTTTCCGGCCGTAAACGTCAACGACTCGGTGACCAAGTCCAAGTTCGACAACATTTACGGCTGCCGGGATTCCCTGGCCGACGGCATCAAGCGCGCCACTGACACCATGGTGGCCGGCAAACTGGTGATCATCGCCGGATACGGTGATGTGGGCAAAGGATGCGCCCAGTCCATGCGCGGCTTCGGCGCCCGGGTGGTGGTCACGGAAATCGATCCCATCTGCGCCCTTCAGGCGGCCATGGAAGGCTACGAGGTATCCACCATGGAAGACATGGCCCCCCTAGGCGACATCTTTGTGACTGCCTCGGGCTGCTGCGACGTGATTACCGGCCAGCACATGGAGCAAATGAAAAACGAGGCCATTGTCTGCAACATCGGCCATTTTGATCATGAAATCGAGGTGAGCTACCTGGAGAAAAACTGCGAGAGAACCAACATCAAGCCCCAGGTGGACCAGTGGCACTTAAACTCTGGGCGCTCCATCATCCTTCTTGCCGAAGGCCGGCTGGTCAATCTGGGATGCGCAACAGGCCATCCCAGCTTTGTGATGAGCAACAGCTTCACCAACCAGACCCTGGCCCAGCTCAAACTGGCCGCAGAAGATCTGGAAAAGCAGGTCTACACCCTGCCCAAGGATCTGGACGAGGAGGTGGCGCGCCTGCACCTGTCGCGCCTGGCCATCAAGCTCACCAACCTCACTGACGAGCAGGCCGAGTACCTGGGCGTACCCAAGGAAGGCCCGTTTAAGCCGGATCACTACCGGTACTAAAAAAACCACCCCGCTGCCCTCCGCAATCCAGAGGGCAGCGGGGTGTTGAATAAAACCGCTATCCGGCACAACCGCTTTGATTGCCGGCCCTGTGTTGAAAATTTTTTCGGGGCCGGCATTTGCCGTTTTTCAGGGCGGCCACCAGTTCCGAAATGGTATCCAGCCGCCGCTCAAACACAGTGCAGGCCCGGCCCAGCACCTGCGGGCCGTGGGCGTCAGAGCCGCCAATGCCGCACACCCCCATTTTCCGGGCCGCATCCGCGGCCAGGCGGTTTTCCCTGTCTGTAAGGCTGGCATTGAAGGTTTCAACACCCGCCAGATTTTTCAGTTCAAACAACCGATTTCCAAGAGCGGTGCCAGCCATGGTTGTCTGAAAGGGATGGGCGGCCGCCGCCGCCCCGCCCCGGACGCAGACCCAGTCAATGGCCGTCTGCATGGGAAGGCCCGGGGGCAGATCGCTTCTTGACGCCGGCACCCCGTAGATCAGCAAATGGCCCTCTGCGGCCCGGTATTCCAGACCCCGGAAAACCACAAACCCGGTCTGCCGGGTAATCTCGTCAAAGGGTTGGCTCAAATCATAGGAATGATGCTCTGTGATACACACCGCATCCAGTCCGGCCCGCCGGGCGCAATCGGTCACCTCTTCGGGCCGGATCAAAGAATCGCCGCCAAGTACCGTGTGCACATGCATATCAACCAGAAACATATTTCTTCCGTTCCACCTCCGGATTCTTTTATGACCAACCCGGCCAACAAACTCAAGAAGAAATCGCTTCCTGTCAGGCGGCGTTGAACTGATCCCGCAGGACCCGCTTTAAAATCTTGCCTGTGGGGGTGCGGGGGATTTCCTCTGTGATAACGACCTTTTTGGGGATCTTGAATTTTGCAATCCGACCCTGGCACCACTGGATCACTTCGGCCTCGTCTATGGATTCGCCCTGGCGGGCCACCACAATGGCCTTGATGGATTCGCCCCATTTTTCATCCGGAGAGCCGATCACACCCACATCCGCGATCTTGGGATGGCCCATGAGCAGGTCCTCGATCTCGGCCGGGTAGATGTTTTCCCCGCCGGAGATGATCATGTCCTTTTTGCGGTCCATGATATAGAGAAACCCGTCTTTGTCCATCTTGGCCATGTCCCCGGAATACAGCCATCCGTCCTTGATGGTTTCGGCCGAGGCTTCAGGCTTGTTCCAGTAGCCCTTCATGAGGTTGGTGCCGCCGATGAGCACCTCTCCCAGTTCGTCTGCGCCAACGTCGTGGCCGTCCATATCCACCACCCGGATCTGGTTGTGGAAAAAGGGCAGCCCGCAGGAACCGGCTTTTTCAATGGCGTTTTCACTGTCGATCACCGTGGCCGGCCCGGTGCACTCGGTCATGCCGTAGAGCTGGCGCACCTCGATGCCTGCGGCCGCATATTCCTTTATCAGGGGCACGGGCACTGGCGCGGCATAAACCAGGGCCATTTTCACCGTGTCCCAGCCATATTTTTCAAAGTCGGGCACCTGGCGCAGAAACATGAGGATCTGGGGCACAGAGCCGAACCAGGTGACCTTTTCCCGGCCCATGAGCTCCAGGAAATTCTTTGGATCAAATGCCCGCTGAATCACCATTTTCATGCCAAAATGCACGCACATGGGCACCGGGGCAAGCCCGCCGATGTGAAACAGCGGCAGGGGCATCAAAAGCACCTGGCCGATGTCGCCGAATGTAGCCCGCAGGGTCACGGAGGTTCCGAAATACCCGTCATGGGTCAGCTCCGCGCCCTTGGGCCGGCCGGTGGTGCCGGAGGTATACAGAATCGTCAGGGTGTCGTCCCCGCCTGCGTTGATTTCTGGCTCCGCATCCGAAGCCCCGGCGGTCAGGGCTTTATAAGATTGGGCATAAGCCGGCGCATCATCGGATAGGGCCACAATATGGGCGCAGGAAATGCGTTCCCGGATGGAATCGATCACAGGGGCGAATTCCGCGCCAAACACCAGCACTTTTGCCTGGCAGTCATCCACGATGTATTCGATTTCCGGGCCGGCCAGCCGGTGGTTGATGGGCACCAAAACGGCCCCGGTCTTGCCCAGGCCGAAATACATGTCAAAAAATTCCACCTCGTTTAAGGCCAGCAGGGCCACCCGGTCGCCTGCCCCCACGCCCAGGCCGGCCATGGCCGCAGCGAGCTGATTGCTCCGTTTGTTTAACGCATCCCAGGTCAGACGGACATCGCCGAGAACCAAGCCTTCTTTGTTCGGGGAAAGACTGGCTCTTTTGGTCAGAAAAGCACCGATGTTCACTTTCTGCATACACCCCCTCCTTGTTTTTACCGGATTTGCGAAATCAAACCAAACTCATTTTATTGATCACTGTTCACTTATCGGAAAACAAATTCCCTGTCAATTGGTTTTTCCGGTTTTCAACGTTTGATGGCGCCGTAAAAAGTGCAATATCTGCGTTACGCGCGATTTTTCAAAATTTCACGTACAGCTAACTACGCTGTATTCTTCAAAATCGCGCAAGCCTTGATCTTGAACTGTTTACGGCACCATCTGAAATCAGACTTTTTACGGGGCCATCAACGTTTGAAGGTTTTACAAAGGCCTTATTCGGCCGGGGACATCAGAACGTAGTCACCGGGCTGCACGGCCTGCCCGTCAGCCAGAGAACAGGACGCCACATCATCGCGCACCATTTTTTCCACCCGGATCCGGGCTTTGGACGCATCCGGCACCCAGGCCACGGGCAGGCCTGCAGGGGTGTCCACCACCTGGCCCGAGGATACCACCGCAAATTCATCACCCGGTTTTACCCGGCTGGCCGCCCCGGTGCTAATGTAAATGCGGTTCTGCTTGACGGAAAACACCCGGCTGTGGACAGGCATGACATCCGCCTTTTGCTCGGCAAAATCAAATGCGCGCTGAAGGGCCTGCTGCACGAATTCTTCGGCCTGATCCCGGACTTCCAGCGTTTGGGTCATTTCCATGGGCGGGTAAACATATCCCAGGCCCGTATCCATCACCCGCAGGCCCATGGCCGCCCGGCCGGGGAAATCTTCGGGCAGGGAAAGGGAATCGACCGCCACCAGCAGGTGCGCCCCGGGATAAAGGGCCGCCTGCTGACCCACGCATTCGAGCATATCGCGGTTTGAACAGTCTGCGGCCGAAGCCACATCAGCGATCTGCTCCGGGCCGATCACCCGGCTCTGCTCCAGGATCAGGCCTGCGGCTGCGTGATGCAGCTGCCTGGGGGTGAAATCGTCTTTGGCATCGGGTCCGGCCATGAGCCCGATCTTGTAAACGCCCGTGGAAACGCTTTGCCGTGTTGGGGCAGGTTCAGCAGATGCGGCTTCTGCCTGAGTCTGCCGGCTCCTGGAATCCGCATGCGCCCAGGTGATGCCGGGCTTGTCATCCCTGGCCGATTTTTCCGGATAGGAACGCTTGAGAAAATAGTCGCCGGACAGGGTGCCCGGATGCTCGATGGTCATCCTGCGAACGTCTGCATTGGAATAGGCTTCACCTTCCTTTTTGTCCTCAGACATGATATCCGGCCCGCCCCCTCCGGCGCAGCCGGATAACAGCAACAAGCCGAGCACGCATACCATGAGTTTACCGAATCTGCTTTTTTCCTTGAACATCGCACCCTCCGAAACAAGTACCGGTTTGAACCAAAAATCCGGCAATGGCGGATTTTGCCCGCCATTGCCGGAACCATTGATATTTGATGCAAATAATACCAGCTATGCTTTAGAACTGCCAGATAAATTCCGCGCCCAGGCGATAGGCCACATCATCGCTTTCCTCGCCGGGACCGGCGGCTGTGGCAGACCGGGCAGCGGTCACATCATCCATCACCTCACCGGGGAACAACAGTGCAGCTTGTCCCTTGATAAAGGTGTTCTTACTCAGGGCCAGAAGCAGTTCATTGTCCCATTCCGTGCCCACGTAGCCGGAATCCACTTTGGTTTCCTTAAAAAATCCCTCCGCAGCAAGAGCCGGATCAGCCACCCAAGAACGCACGCTGATATCCTCATTCCACCAAAATGAATTGATGTTGCTCTTAAACATCAGATACCGTTTGGGAGTCAGGCTGAAGCCCAGGCTGGTCATGGTCAGACCCGGATTGTCGCCGCGTGCGGTTCCCAGGCCCGTAGTGTTTGGCAGCCCGCCGACCACAACAGGTGTGCCGTTTCCGTAAAGCCCGGGCAGGTAGCCGTAAAGCACCGTGCCCATCATGGTGTTGCCGTCGCCGATAATGGTGTTTTCGCCGCCAAACTTGGTCCAGCGCTGGAAAGCCATCACTCCGGTGTAGCCTTCCAGGTTGTCGTCTTCAGGATCATCATCACCCGAGGTATAAATAAATCCCAGGTGGGGCTTGAGCCCCCAGCCCGCGGAATCGCCCAGATCCAGCTCCAGATCCCCGGCAAAGGCAAAGGCATTGATGTCATAATCATCATGGCCATAGGCATATCTTCCATCAAGACCCGTGTCATCTGCCTGGCCGAACTGGTAAATTCCCTCCACAAAATAATTGACCAGCCCTGCACCGCCTTCATAGATCAGGCCCAGGTAATGCGAATCCGTATTGGGCGTATCACCGGTTTGTTCTGAAAGGACGTCTAGCAGACTGCCAGTGGCCACATTGCGAATCCGGTCATACATGTAAAGACCCGTCAGCCTGTTTGATTCAGAAACGTTGTAATTGAGATAACCTGTATACAGGTCCCGGTCCTCGTTATCACTGTCATTGTCAGTGGTCCACTCTATTTTAGAGTCTGCTCCCCAGTTGCTTTCCGACAGCTTGAAATATGCAACACTGAAATCAAAGGTGCCGTAATCCCCGTCCAGCCAGAAACCAGGGGCGTCATCACCGTAAGTCAAACCGGCCGGATCGGGCATGGCCCAGACATCCCAGCCGGCATTGAAACGTAGATTGGGATTAATGGCATAAGAACCTCTCAACCGCTCCAAACCGAAACCGCTACTGGTCTCTGACCCGCCCCGAGCATCAACCACTGACGTATCAATGGGCCTGTCAAACTCCAGGGCCGCATGAAAACTCCATTTCCGATCTCTGGGCATGGCGTTAAAATAAATCTGGGTTTCAGTGCGGATATAGTTTTCATTGACCCATCCCGACTCATTGCCGTGACCCTTGAAAAAACTTTTATCAATGTCTCCGTTAAGCAATTGCAAACCGTTTAAGTCATCGGAAAACCCGAAATCCCACTCGTTCTCACTGGTGGGAATGATCCGGGCCCGGGCGCCGAAGCTCATCATGATATTGCCGGGGGTCTCCAGGGCAATGGTGCCGGTGCCGGCCGGCCCGACCAGGGGATCATTGGCAAAATCAGGCGTGTCTTCCTGTGCCACTGCAGTCCCTGCTGTCAGAAGGGCTGCCAGTAAAATACCGGTGAATTTTAAAAACAATGTTGACTTGCGCATATTGTGTTCCTCCTTTGATGAAAAAAACATAAAAACCTTACTGCCGCCAAGGGGCCGGTTTGTCGGCCTGCCTGCTGTCATCACCTCCTTTCAGAAACCATGAATCCGCCTGCGCTGATCCATTTGCTGTTGTGATCATTGTTAATGCCGCAGTTGCAACGTTTGTATCTGACCTGATGAATCAATAATCATGCCAACAAACACGGTCTCAGCCGTCAAAACAGGGATACAGCCCGTTACTGCTGCCTGACGTCCGCATAAAAAGGCTTATGACGCCCGGCAGAATGATTTTTGTAACGTAAATGTAACGGCACAGTAACGTCACCGCAAAAAATTTTTTTGCCTCCCTGCCAGAATCTTAAAAACCTGCCGCAGCCCGGAAAAGCCGGTCTGTATAACAGGCACAACGCCTTTTTGTACAACCTAACGGCTTTGAAAAATCCTGCAAACCATTTCAATGCAGGCACTCGGGCCTGTCTGGCCGCAGCCATACTGAAAAAAACTGGAAACCCGGCCCTGAAAAGGTTATTTTATCAATCATGAATGCAATCAACCGAATCAAACTGTTTCTGGCCCTTTCGCGCACGCCCCACGGCATACTGGACATGGCCACCCCGGGTTTCTGCGTGCTGCTGTACCTGGGCGGCTTTCCGCCGGCGTCTGTCGCGGGCATCGGCCTTCTCACCGCATTTGCCGGATACACGGCCATCTACGCCTTCAACGACATCGTGGACTACAAAACCGATAAGGAAAAATATTCCCGGCCCACCGCATCCGAGGCCGGCTACCTGGATTCGCTGATGATCCGCCACCCCATGGCCCGGGGGCTGCTGCCGTTAAAAGACGGCCTGATATGGGCCGCAGGGTGGTCTGTGGTGGCCCTGATCGGCGCCTGGCTGCTAAACCCGGTGTGCGCGCTCATCTTTCTTCTGGGTGCCGTGCTGGAGGCGGGCTACTGCCTTTTGTGGCGGGTGAGTCCCTGGCGGGCGGTGGTCAGCGGATTTGTCAAAAACATGGGTGCTGCGGCGGCATTGTTTGCGGTGGATCCGGAACCATCGTTTATTTTTATGGCCCTTGTGTTTGCCTGCCTGTTTTTCTGGGAAATCGGCGGGCAGAACATCCCGGCGGACTGGATGGACATGGACGAGGATCGCAGACTGGCCGCCCAGACCATCCCGGTGCGCCTGGGGGCCCAGAAATCCGCAACCCTGGCCCTTGCATGCCTTGTGATCTCGGTTGTGTTCTGCGTAATCCTGTTTTTGATCTCATTTCCCGGCGCCGGGGCCGTCGCACCCCTGGCAGCGATTGTCATCAGCAGCGGGCTTTTGATTGAGCCGGCCTTCCGGCTTTACCGGGGCCTTGGCCGCGAAGACGCTATGGCGCTTTTTAACCGGGCCAGCTATTTTCCGGTTTCCATGCTCATGATCGTGCTGATCATGATAATTTAAGTTTTAAGTTTTAAGTGTTAAGTGTTAAGTGATTAAGTGATTAAGTAAAACAGAAAAATCAAGCGGTTAAGGCAGTCGGCAACACAGAGGCTTTGAACTGCAAAAATATAAAAGGAATAACCCAAAAAAGGGGAGAAACATGGATCCAGCTTCGAACCGATGTTTGGCGATGGCGAGAGTGGCTTTGGGGGCGGCAATTTTTCTTGCACTCGCAGCTGCAGCCGCCCCGGCTCTCGCCCAAAACCCGGAAGTCCGAACCACGTGCAATATTCACCAGGGACCCTGCAGCGCCGAGCTTGCCGGCCGCAACGTGGAACTCGACATTTCGCCAAAGCCGGTAAAGGCCATGGAGGAACTTGAGTTTCGCGTGACCATCAGCGGAGACAGGCTTTCAGCGGCGCCTTACATCGATCTTGGCATGCCGGCCATGAAAATGGGACCCAACCGGGTGGAGATGGTGCAGCAGAAGGAAAACACCTGGACCGGCAAAGGTGTAATCGTGCGCTGTCCCAGCGGCAAGACCACCTGGTTTGCCCGGGTAACGCTGCCCGAAACCGGCACAGCCGAATTTGTCTTTGATGTGGTCTACTGAATCCATATACGCGGTGTTTCTGGCCACGGGATTTACCGTTGGCTTCGGCCACTGCATCGGGATGTGCGGCCCCATCGTGATTTCGGTCTCCCTTCAGCTAAAGGACCGGCCCTCGTTTTTGCCCCAGCTGTATTACAACATCGGCAGAACCATCACCTATTCGCTGCTGGGGGCGATTATGGGCGCAACCGCCTCGTTTACCCGGTTTGCGTCGGAAATCGGGGGATTTCAGAAAACGATTCTGGTGTTTGCGGGCGTGCTCATCATTGTCATGGGCCTGGCCATGACCGGATGGGTGCCGGCGGGCCGGATTTTTCAAAACGCCCCGCCCCTTGCCGGGTTTGCCCGGGCCGGATTTAAACGGATTCTGGATGCAAGACGCGCGGTCCTGTTTCTGCCTTTGGGCATGGTCCTGGGGCTTTTGCCCTGCGGGCCGGTGTATACGGCCATGATTGCCGCGGCCCGGATGGGCATGGAGGCCGAATCCACGTTCGGCGGCATGATCTCCGGGGCCGGCGTCATGGCCTGCTTTGGCATCGGCACCATACCCGCGCTGCTGTTGCTCTCCCAGGTTTCCAATGTCAAATGGCTCAAACACCGGGATCTCATCTACAAGTTCGGCGGGGTGATGATGATTCTGGTGGGGATTTATTTCACCTGGAAAGGATGGACCTATTAGCCCCATGTTCATCATCGACTTTGAAGCCTCCAGCCTGCGCAAAAACTCCCATCCCATTGAAGTGGCCTGGGGATGCCGGCCCGATGCCGATGCCATTGAATCCTACCTCTTAAACCCGGACTGCATGGCCGGCTGGACCGACTGGAACCCCAAGAGCTTTGAATTCCACGGCATCACCTTGGAACAACTCCGGCAACACGGCCATGATCCGCGGAAAGTGGCGGAAAAAATGGTCAGCGACCTTGCCGGGCAGTCGGTTTATTCAGATGAACCCCATTTTGACATCCGGTGGAAAAACCGCCTGCTGGCCGATTCCGGATATGATCCCTCCCTGGTGAAAATACTGGACTTAAATACCTGGCTGGCCCGCATGGCGCGCACGCCTTCGGCGAACCAAAGCGTAAACGATCTTGTCTGCACCTTTGAATGCAGCGAAAACAGCCGACACCGGGCTGCGGCAGACGTGTTCTGGCTGCTGGAATTTGTCAATCACGTCAGGCAAAACTGCTGACCCTTCCCTGCTCTCCCCAAAAACCCCCTGCAAATGTGTTTTGGTCATAAACCGGATTGCAATTTCGGCTGTCCGGATTAATGATTAAAATATATTCGGCCATATTGTTTAGACTGACCACCAACACAACCGGGAGAGAACCATGAAAAAATTTTTAATGCCGGCAGATGATTCCATCTACACTGTCCAGGCCATGCAGTACATGGCAGCAATGGCACCGGTATTTCAGGATGCCGCTTACATGCTTTTCCATGTCCAGCCCAAAATATCAGAATACATCCGGGAAGAATCCCAAAAAGACCCTGCGGCCATGGAGGAACTCAAAAAATTCAACAACAGAAACGAGGCCCTGGGCAAGGAGCTTCTGGAGGATCTGAAAAAGCGAATGATGCGCATGGGCGTGGCTGAAGACAAAATCACGGTATCCACCCGCAAATGCCGGGAAGGAAGGGCCAAGGACATCATTGATGAGGCCCGGATAGCATCGGCTGATGCCATTGTCATGGGCCGCAGGGGCGTTTCCCGGTTTGCGGACACGTTTATCGGCAGCACCACCAAAAACGTTATCGAGCACAACCCGGACATTCCCGTATGGATGATCAGCGGTGAAGCCCCATCCAAAAATATTCTGCTGGCCGTGGACGGCTCCGTGGATTCGGCCAAGGCCCTGGATTATCTTCTGGATATGCTCCGGGAAAATCCGGATGCGGGCCTGACGCTGTTTCACGTGCAGGCCTCGTTAAGAGACACCTGCGGCCTTGATTTTGAGCAGCAGGCGGATTCAGGCGAGGAAAAGGCTTTTGCCCGGGTGATTGAAAAAGCCGGCCGCCAGTGCATTGATAATTTCATGGGACTTGCCCGTGGCAAGCTCAAAGAAAAGAAAATCAACGAAAACCGGATGAACCTCAAAGTTGTTCCGGCACGGTTTGATGTGGCCGGCGCTATTTTGGAAGAATTCAAAAATCAGGGTCACGGCACCCTGGTCATTGGCAAGCGGGGTATGAACAAACGGTTTTTCATGGGCAGTGTTTCCAATTACCTGATCCGGCACATGGAAAACGGCGCATTGTGCATTGTTCCGTAAAACCACTTACAGCAGCACCAGGCCGCAGAGGCTGGACATGCCGATGACCTCGGCGCCGTTTTCATGGACAACACCCTTAAACGGCCATCCGGCCGCCTCATAAAGTTTTGTTACGTTGATGCCGAACCCGGACATGGACTCTCTGGCCCGGTCCGGGTTCCGGCATTGCCCGTTTTCACCGATAACCCGGCATTCCAGAAAATCACGGCAAAACACCTTTTTACAGGAATTTCCGGCATAGCCCCGGGCGTTTGCAAACCCGAGTGCAACGGCTCTCTGTTCAATGCCGGCCGCGGTTTCATGCAGGAGCTGAAACAGCTCCCGGCCCTGACCGGAATACAGGATCGCGGACGGGACCTCGATTTTGAAAAAAATCGCGAAATCCACTGTCTCCAGCCGTTTGCGCATGGCTCCGGGTCCGCCCACATTCGGGGGGCAGCTTTTGGAAAGCCCGTAATTGATGCACTTGGGCCGAGTGCATTTTTCCGCCAAACTGTCTTCCACCACAATGCTTTCCGGGGCAAGCACCACCGCATCGGTTGCGCCCATATCCCTTGCCGCAGAAAGCAGATCATCGAGCTTTTGCTTGGTTGTCGTCAATTTCTCCATTTCCCTGTCCAACCATTTTTTGTCATGTGCCGCCATGATGATTAAGTTTGATATTATGGAAAAACCAACCAAGGATTACAAATATTTTTTAAAAGACACCATCCGTCTGCAGGTGGATTTTTCACAAACCGCCCAATCCAGGGGGCTTGCGCCTCCGCCGCTGCAAAAGCCATGCGCGGCGGAGGCCGAAAAAATCTCCCTGCCTCCGGCCCGGGACTGGCAAACCATTCAGCCGGTTTCCGTGGTGGATGCCATTGCCCGCAGGCAATCACGCAGGGCTGCTACCAAAGGCGACATGCCGCTTTCTGAGCTGTCATTTCTGCTGTGGGCCACCCAGGGTATCCGGCAGCAGGCCGGGCCCTATAACGCCCTGCGCACTGTGCCTTCAGCCGGGTGCAGGCACTCCTTTGAAACCTATATTGCAGCCTTCCGGGTGGAAGGGCTGGAAAAGGCCATTTACCGGTACCTGCCCCTGAGCCATGAACTTGTCAAAGAAAAAGCACCCGAAAATCTGGAACAAACCATGACCCGCATGGCCATGGGCCAATCCTTTGCCGGAAAAAGCGCGGCCACGTTCATCTGGACCACCATTCCGGCCCGCATGGAATGGCGCTACGCCGAGGCCTCCTACAAGGTCATTGCCCTGGATGCCGGCCACGTCTGCCAGAACCTGTATCTGGCCTGCGAAGCCGCGGGCTCCGGCACCTGCGCCATTGCCGCCTATGACCAGGCGTATTGCGACAAAATCCTGGGCATCGACGGACAACAGGAGTTCACCATCTACATGGCGCCTGTGAGCAAAATCACATAAAAGCCATTAAGATCAAACCGGCCAGTTACAGCTCAAATCCCATCTGAACTTTCAAGACTTGGCAATCTTTCCACACCTCTGTACCGGAATTTTGCAAGTTTGGAGGAAGGAAGCCCTGCGGCCGGGGCCGGTTTTTTTCGCTCCGGATCGTTTTTGCGGATTCAGCCAATGCCTTCGCCGAAATTTCAAAAACTCGGGCATTCGCCCTCAAACAGTTTGAAATTTTCCGGCTCCGGCATTGGCTGAATCTCTTCGCAAAAAAGATCAATGTCGCTTCAAAAACCCGGCCCCGCCCTTCGGGCTTCCTTGGGGCCCTATCCCGAATTCGATACCTCAGTAAAACCTGGAGCCCCCTTTTCGGACTAATCAACGCTTTGGGCATCCAAATTCAAAAAAACTCTTGATGAAAAAGCAGTTGCTGGCACATATTTCCAGAGCCCTGGCCATGAGCCGGAGCGGGGGTGATTTGTTTGGCTGCATTGGCGCGGTTTCGGCAAAGATCGAACCGGGGCTTTGGCGCCCGGAATTTTAAACTGTTTGAGGGCGATCCGCCCGAGTTTTTAAAATTCCAGCCAAAGTACCGGGACGATCGCCGAAACCGCGCCGCAGACAAACAAACCACACCCGAACCGGATCATGCAAAAACCGTCACAAGCGACTTCTGTCGATGCTGCGATTGTCACGTCTCCTGCGATTGAAGGAAGGAAGCCCTGCGGCCAGGGCCGGTTTTTTTCGCTCCGGATCGTTTTTGCGGATTCAGCCAATGCCTTCGCCGAAATTTCAAAAACTCGGGCATTCGCCCTCAAACAGTTTGAAATTTTCCGGCTCCGGCATTGGCTGAATCTCTTCGCAAAAAAGATCAATGTCGCTTCAAAAACCCGGCCCCGCCCTTCGGGCTTCCTTGGGAACCTCTTCCAAATCCGATAACCCTGTAAATCACCTCTCCAGACCTATCAGCCCTATATCGATGTTCAAATGCAAAGGATATTCCGGTAAAAAAACAGGTGCTGCCGCATGTTTCCAGAGCCCTGGCCATGAGCCGGGGCGGGGGTGGTTTGTTTGGCTGCATTGGCGCGGTTTCGGCATAAGATCGGACCGGGGCTTTGGCGCCCGGAATTTTAAACTGTTTGAGGGCGATCCGCCCGAGTTTTTAAAATTCCAGCCAAAGTACCGGGACGATCGCCGAAACCGAGCCGCAGACAAACAAACCACACCCGACGCGGCTCATGCGAAAGCCTTCCCAAAACCGGTTTTTGCAGAAGGTCCCCCTGGCCAGGAAATTATTGACCTCAATCCGGTTTGTCCGTATTTTGTAAACTCATGCAAAAAGGTATCAAAAAATGACAAAACAAAGCGCGATACAAAATCAATCAGAACAACATACGGACCTGAGCCTGTCGTCCAAGGGTGTGCAGCTCGGGACAGGACCCGGGGCCTCATCCTCCGGGTGCTGACCGTCGGATCAAGCGGGCCGGTCGGCCCCGCCGGATGTGAATCAGCCGTTTGTCAGGGGTACGATATCGACTCCCGCAGGCAACCTGCCTGTAGTTTCAGGAAACCTTGGCCCGGCAGACCGCCTGGGCACAATCAAAACCCGTCTGGGCATCGGACGGATGACCTACACCGTGGATCCCGGCCTTTACGCCATGGGCACCCCGGATGAAAACAGCCCGGTGCTGGTTACGGCCAACTACAAAATGAGCTTTGACCGGCTCCGCAGGGCCTGGCACCCGAAAGACGCCTGGATCCTGGTACTGGACACCAACGGAATCAATGTCTGGTGCGCTGCGGGCAAAAAAACCTTTGGCACAAATGAACTGGTAAGCCGGATTCAATCAAGCGGCCTTGCAAACATCGTTTCCCACCGCAAAATCATCCTGCCCCAGCTTGCCGCACCCGGTGTGGCCGCCCACAAGATCAGACGGGCCTGCGGGTTTACGGTGGTCTACGGCCCTGTGGAAGCCGAAGACCTGCCGGCATTTATGGACAAAGGAATGACAGCCACCCGGCAGATGCGCACAAAGCGCTTTCCCATGGAAGAGCGCGCGGTGCTCATTCCCATGGAATTTTTTCCGGCGGCAAAATGGATGGCCTCCCTGATGCTGATTTTTTTTCTGCTGGGCGGAGTGGGCTTTTCCGGGGCCTGGTGGGCTGGCGTGCGCATTCACGGAACCTTTGCAGCCCTGATGCTTGCAGGGGGACTGGTGGCGGGATCCGTTCTCACCCCGCTTTTGCTGCCCTGGATTCCAGGCCGGGCGTTTGCCGCAAAAGGCGCCATTGCCGGGCTGCTCACATCATGTGCAATTGCCGCCGCTGCCGGCCAGGCTTTGAACCATCCCGGTTTTTGGATGGAAGCTGCGGGCATGGCACTGATTGCAACAGCTGCGGCCGCCTTTATGGGCATGAATTTTACCGGCGCTTCGGCCTATACATCCCTTTCCGGTGTACGCCGGGAAATGCGTGCGGCCGTGCCCGCCATGATTGCCGCAGCAGTTGTGGGCCTGGTGCTTTGGACCGCTGCCCGCTTTATATTCTGATCCGCCGGAGGGGCTTGCATTTCTATGAAATCAGCATCATTGTTAAACAAGATAAATAGTGCCCGAACGAAAACCAGGATTTTTCGTCAAGGTCAAGGACGGCGAAAATTTTAACCGCAGGAATACTCGACGTATTTTGAGTATTAAAATTTGAGCCGGACGCAGAGATTGGCGAAAAAGACGGTTTTCGTTCAGGCACTAAATAAGTGAGCAAGACTATGGGAACCACATCTTTTACATACCTGAAAAACGTCACCACCCTGGAACTGAATCCGGAGCTGTGCACAGGCTGCGGCATGTGCACCATGGTCTGCCCCCGGGAGGTGATGGCCCTGGCAGACGGCAAAGCCGAAATCGTCAGCCGCGATGACTGCATGGAATGCGGGGCGTGCGCCCAAAACTGCCCCACGGCCGCAATCACCGTGGATGCCGGGGTAGGATGCGCCGCAGCGGTAATCAACAGCATGCTGGGACGCACCGGGGATTCGTGCTGCTGTGTTGTGGAGCCTGACGGAAAATCCCGGCCCGAATGCGGACCCGGCTGCTGCTAAAAACTGACCCGGCCGCAGGGAGCTTTTCCTCAAGAAACTTTGAAGAATGTGAAAATGCTTCCAAGGAAGTCCAAGGGCGGGGTGGTTTTTTGAAGCGACATTGAACGTTTACGGAAAAATTCAGCAAACGCCGGAGCGTGAAAATTTCAAATTGTTTGAGGCCGACAGGCCGAGTTTTTGAAATTTTAAGCGAAGGCATTTGATGAATCCGTAAACGGTCAGGAGCGAAAAAATCCACCCCGACCGAAGGGCTTCCTTCCCGCAACGACATGGGATGATATAAAAAGGATTTTACGATTTTGTTCCCGTATGAATGGCGGCAATGCCGTTTGTCAGGCGGGTAAAACGGACTTTTGCAAATCCGGCCTGCTCAAACATGGCCGCCAGCTCCTCCGGAGTGGCAAACATGCGAATGGTTTCTGAAAGACATGCATAAGATCGGTCTGACCCGGCCAGAACCCGGCCGGCAGCCGGCATCACCGAAAACGAGTACCAGTCGTACAATGCCCGGAACACCGGATTCACCGGCTTTGAAAACTCCAGGCACATGATCCGTCCGCCGGGTTTCAATACCCGGTGCATTTCAGAAATCCCCTGCCGGATGCTGGTCAGATTCCGGATCCCGAATCCCACCATGGCCGCGTCAAAGGCGTTGTCCGGCAATGCCATTTCTTCGGCATCCCCGAGCACGCAGAAAATCCGGTCGCGGTATTTGCGGTTCTGCGGGCGCATCACGCCCGCGCGCATCATTTCATGATTCATGTCATAGATAACCGCCCTGCCCTGCGCCCCGATCCAGCCCGCGGCATACACGGCCAGATCCCCGGTTCCGCCGCACACGTCCAGCACCCGGTCGCCCGGCTTTAATCCCAGCATGGCCACGGCATTTCTTTTCCAGGCGTAATGGATTCCAAAACTCAGCACCGTGTTCATGAAATCATATCTGGGCGCCACCCGGTTGAAATGGGCCAGCACAACCTGTTTTTTCCGGTCGGCCGGCAATTTTTCCAGCCCGAAATAGGTGTACCCGGATGCATCTGAATCCGGATCCGCCACTTTTTTTCTCACCCCGTGGTCAAACCAGCCGGGAATCCGATGAAATGTCATTGAATTGAAGCCTTTGTAAAATGCATAATATAATTCATCCGCAGGCTCCGGGTCAGCCAGGACTTGCGCACAACAGGCATGTACATGAACCCGGAACAATCCGCCAGGATCAGCCCGGCATCCCGGCCCCATTGGACCAGTTCCTCCGGGCGGATCAGGCGATTATATTCATGGGTACCTTTTTCAGCAATCCCCAGAACCCGCTCTGCAACAAAAATCACCAGCAGGCGCGCGGCCAGCGTTCGGCTGATGGTGGAAAAAAACACGTGCCCGCCGGGTTTGACAAGGGCTGCGCACTCGGCCGCCACTGCAGCCGGATCCGGAACGTGCTCCAGAAACTCCATGCAGGCCACCACGTCAAATGCTGATGAATTACGGGCGGCCATCTCTTTTGACGAAATCTGTTGATAGTCGATGTCCAGGCCGGCGTCCCGGGCATGCCGCCGGGCCACGGCAAGGACATCCGGGGACAGATCAATACCGGTCACCCGGGCACCGGCCGCAGCCAAAGCCTCGGACAAAATCCCGCCGCCGCAGCCCGCATCCAGGATGGATTGCCCGGAGATCCCGCTTTTTTCCCGGATATAGCCCACCCGCAGCGGATTGATGTCATGCAGGGCCTGCAAGGGTCCTTTCGGGTTCCACCACAAGGCGGCCTGGCCGGAAAACCGGGCCAGCTCCCTGGGATCGGTATTTTCACGTTCCGGAAGCATTGACATGGGGGTAAGCTCCTGGGAAATATGGATTCATGGTATGTATTATAACATGTAAATTTTACTCCAAGTCAAGGGTATAAAACCGGCTTGCCGGATTTTTGTCAGAGCCCCGGGTATTGACCAGCCAGATTTTTCCGTTCACCGCACCCATACCCTGTATTGCCTTTTCAAGAAAATCACTTCCGGGCGCGCTTTCATATCCGCTTTCAGTGAAATCAGTGACCGAGACCCTGCTTTTTCTCACATCCGCACCCATGCCCGAAAGGGAAAACCACGAGGTATCCGCGGCTGCCGCAAGCAGCTCCGGCGTGCCGTCATTGTCCATATCAACTGCCGCCGGCGGGGTTTCAAGGGTTACTGTAGTAAATATCCTGTCTTTTGCACCGGGATTTAAATCATAGGTGAAGTGGTTGAGACTGCCGCCAATGTTGTCTGCTGATTCGTAAACAACGCCCTGTGTGCTGTGGACAAAAAGCTTTCTGTTGCGTATATAGGCGATCTCAGGTGTTTTGTCGCCTGACAAATCCGCAAACACGGCCCCCAGGACCGGAAATCTCCGGGGAAGATCAAAAGCGGGAGACCGGGCCTTTATACGGTCGGATTTTAACATAAGCTGTCTTGTTTTGCCGAAAAAGGTGTCTCTGTCAAGCTCTTGTGCAAGCAGGGTTTCCGGGGTTCCGTTGCCGTCTGTGTCAAAAGCGGCCATAAGGTAGTCAAGCCCCCGCTCAACAGGCGTCAGCCTGCCCTGCTGCCATATAAACACTGTTCCGTCGATTTTTTTGCCGCTTTCCTGGCTGTAGCCGCGGTTGTCATCCACCGCTGCTGTAACAGCAAGGTAGAGGTTTTCGCTCTGAGCGGGCCGCCACCAACTCACCCAGAGAATCTGCCCGGGAAGGGCGGTATCTGCCTTAAAAACCGGCTCAAATTTTTGCTCAGGAGCGTAAATCAGGATCTGTGAGCCGTTGGTGGCTGCTGCCAGCACCCGGCCGCCGTGGCCGGTGAAATCGGCCTGAAGGATACGCTGGTCAGCCTGCCCCTCAGGGTTTAGAAGAAAATTTACCTTACTGCGGGCCCGCCAAGATCTTTTGCGCTCCATCAGGGACGGCTCCCCCCGGACTTGCGTATCCCCGGCAAAATCTTTTAATTCATAACTGCGGATCAACCCCAGCTCAGGCCCCCGGATTTCCAGCCTGTCTTTGCGCAGAAAAAAATTAAGCCCGTTTACTGCCTCATCCTTTGTGATCCCATCGTCGGCCTCTGCATAGTCCTGCCATTCAAGGTCCGGGAGCTCATGGCGGAGGCGGACAAACAAAGCCTCGCCCTTTTTGGTGTAATCCGTGAAAACAGCGGGCATACCGCTGTAGCGCGCCACCCGGTCACCGCGTTCAAACTCCCGGCCTGCCACAGGCGCGGCAAAGCAATAATTCTGTTTAACCCGCCTTACCGCCAGAACACCCTTTTTTTTCTCAAGCATGCCAATTGTCTCGCCTGTTTCCGGGTGTGTCAGCTCCCTGCCCTCGCCGGAAACCGACAGCAGATCGCCGGCCCTGACGCCCTGGTCCTTTTTCAGGTCCACAACATAGGCCCCGTTTTCACGTGCGAGTATGTAGCCTGAAACCGGCTCCAAATCCTTTTTGACCTCCCCGACAACCCCAGCTGAGGCGGCAGCGCAAAACACAAGCCCTGCTGAAAAAGCAAAAGCAATGCAGCACAGAAATTTTCTGCAAACCGTCACTGTGTTTTTTCCCAAGATATTGCCTCCCATAATTTTATTTCCACCTAGATTGAGGTTCCAGTTCTTTCGGGTGAGAAAGAAGGCCCGGCTGCTGCCGGGCCTTCTTGTCAGATGGTGCTCCGGTTTTTAAAAACCATAGCGCACGCGCGCGGTGGTGCGGAATACGTCTTCTTCCTCGCCTGTGTCGCTGAAATAGCCCATTGCATCGTCTGCGAAAAGATAGCCCGCATTTAAGGCCACTTCAAGGTTGGAATAAAGCTTGTGGGAAATGTAGGCATCGATTTCCAGGCCCAGCTTGTCTTCTCCGTTTGGCAGATCCTTTGCTGTCATGGCATAGATAAGTGCGCCGCCGATGGTTGTTTTGTCCGTCATCTTGTAATCCGCCCCAAGCCTGTTGAAAATCATGCCTTTGTCCAGGATGTAGGGGGCTTCGGTAAAGTAGTTGTCATCCGTGTATCCGCCCTCGAAGAATATGATGCTGTCAAAGGTGTCCACATCAGTTGCGGTGAAGTTGTCCCGGTCGCCGTCTTCACGATTGTCGTCTCCTGAGGCATACCAGCCGGTGTAGGTCAGCTTCAGCCGATCAATGTTGACCCCGGCGTCCGCATGCACGAAAAAAGCGCTGATATCCGCATCCTCGCTGATATCATTTTTGATTTCCCCGCCCTGGTACATCAGGTCCCAGTTCATAAAAAAATTCCCAAAGTCTGTGGGGGTGTTAAATGAGCCGTCAGTGCCCAGGGTGTACATGTCAAAGTCGCTTTCGGCGAACTGTTTTACGAGATAATTGGAACCCGGATAGCTGCTGCTGAGATCTGAATCGGTTCCGCTTACAAGGGAATCAGACCGCTGATACAAAACGAAAACACCTGATTCAACATCTTGTGCAGGTGAAAAATCTCCCCTGACAACGAAGCTGTCAACATCTTCGAGAAGATCATCATCATCGTCGCCATTAAAAAATTCCCTGCCCCGCATCCAGGCAAGCTTATAATCGAACGCGTTTGCCTTGCCCTTGTACTGAACCCCCATTGCGGTTTCTTTCCACACATAACTGTTGACCGCAAAGGGCTGCAGGCCGATGAATACCCTTCCGTCCGTGTTGGGAACGGCAAAATCAGTGTATGCCCAGCGGGTCTCGATGTTGACATCGTCGCCTGAAAAATCGCCGCCATCATCACCGTCGCCGTAGCGCATTGCGCCGAGTTCAATTGCATATGTCCCCTTAACAGCCCCGTCGTTGGTGGCTGCAGTGGCCCAGAGGCGGTACTTGATATCCCCCCAGAGCTCGTCCACCCCGTCTTCCTGGATTGCCCGATCCTCGGGCTCTACATCCCAGTTTGACGCAACCCCCTCAACACCATCATACATGTTTGCCTGATTGGTATATAAGTTAAACCGGTTGTTTAAGTCACCGTGAAATTCGATTTCCGCGGCGCCAGCCTGTGTGCACAATCCTGCAACAAATACTGCAGCCAGAACAGCAATAAACTTTTTCATCGTCTTCCCCCCTCTGATTGAAAGTTGAAAATCATGGCGGAATCCGCACATGTTTCTTTATTCTGCATCTAAACGGGAAAATCGGACATCACCTCCTTTCATATAAAGCGGGTTTATCTGAAAACAGGCGTACTGTGGATCCGGCCGGATATTTTGAGGGCTTGAACAGCGATTATCTGTTTTAACAAAGTTTAACGGCAGGCCGACATATTTTCAACAATATTTATGAAAATAAAAAAAGGGGGGCGGATGTCATCAAATTTGACAGCAGGCGCACCGCTGGGGGGGGCATCACGCGATATTGATCCCGGCTTCGGCAAACAAGGGCCGCAGATGCTCCAGGCTTTTTCTGCCGGCAATTTCCGGGGCATTGATATAAGGGTACAGCTCCAGGGAAATATCGCCCTCATAGCCAAGCTTTTTCATGACCGCAAACACTTCGGCAAAATCAATGGCCCCGTCTCCGGCCGCAAGATGCTGGTGAATCCGACTGTTGCCGATGTCTTCAATATGCACGTGCCCCACCCATTCAAACAGGGTTTCAAACGCAGCAGCCGGATTTTCGCCGGCACAGAAAAAATGGCCGATGTCAAAATTGATCCCTGCCATGGGGGAATCAATGCGCCGGATAAAATCAAGAAACTCGGATGTGCGCTCAATCATCAGATCCGGTTCCGGCTCCACCAGCACCCGGATGTTGAGTTCCTCTGCCAGGGGGAGGACTTCCGCGATTCCTTTGTGAAACAGCATCATGGATTCATTGCGCAATGCCCCGTCAAGCGGTCCGCCCGGGGGCACGGAGATGTTTTTGGCCCCGAGAAACGAAGCGATCCGCAGGCAGTCAAGGGTGTGATCAATGCGCATCTGCCGCCTTTCCGGATCCTGCTCGATCCAGGATGGCAGATAGGTGTCGCCCACGGCAAACAGGGTAAAGCTGTTTAAGTTGGTGACAGACAGGTTGTGCTCATTGAGCAGGGACTTGAGGCGGGCCAGCCGGGCCTGATCATAATCCGGGGGATAGAGGTGCGGCCGGTCACACATGATCTCCACGCCGAAAAATCCCAGGTCGGCGATTTTCTGTATGGATTCATCCAGACTGTAGCGTGTAAACGCGTTGGTGCTGTAGCCGAGTATCACGGGCAGATCTCCTTTTCCAGTTTCTCCAAAGCCGCCATCTGCTTTTCAAAGCCTACCGGCCCGTCTGGTCCCACGGGCTTTTTAAAGAAAAATGCCAGTTCCGGCACCGGGCCGGAGCGCCCGGCCAGGGTCAGGGCCGCCATCCACCGGGCCAGATCCATGACCATGGGCGCGGCCAGAATCGAGTCCCGGCCCTGAAGGTTGATCCGCATGCTCATGGGCAAGCCGAAAATCCCTTCAAAATCGATCACGTCCCAGGCCTCCTTGGCATCGCCCCGGGGGGGATAATAGTCGATGTGCACCTTGTGGGCGGACCTGTTGTGGCGTTTTTCGCCTGGCGCGTATCCGAGCACCTCTTCGAGCACCCCGGTCTTGTTGTCAAGCTTGCAGGCCGCGTACTGCGGGTCCATGAGATTTTCCCCGTCCGCGTTGCCCAGGATATTTAAGCTGTACCAGCCATTGACATGCAGGCGGCGGGCCAGAAGCGATGAGGCCAGCACCACCTTGAAATAGGTCTGACCGGTCTTGCCGTCTTTTCCGGCCAGGGGCACCCCGGCGGCTTCCGCCGCGCTGACAAGCGCCGGGATTTCCAGGTCATTGGGCGTGAAATTGACCACTGCAATGCCCGATTCCACGGCAGCGGCCGCATACACGATATCGGCCGGCACCCGGGCGGCGGCTTGATACAACTGCTCAAGGGTTGAAAATCCGTGCAGCTCATGGCAGACGCCTGCGGGCAAAAGATTGGCAAAAACCGGCACCAGGCCGGGCTGCTGGTTCCGGAAAGCGGCCATGTCGGCTTTGACCTGGGCCACCTGCTCCTTTACACCCATGCCCGCATCCGGTGCCGGCCGGACATCAATTTTGTTTAATTCCGGTATGCACGGCTCCCAGAGGCTTTTTTCCAAAACCCCGCAGCAATCAAGGGCCCTGTCAAAAGAAACCGGATCCGTGTCCCATCCGGCCACGGTCATTTGCCCGGCTTTGCCCAGAAAGGGAAATTTTTCCCCTGTTGTCAGATACGGCAGCACGTTTTCAGGCTGGTTTTGCATGATGGCCGCAGATGCAGCCACGGTTGAGCCGATGGCGCCCTTGATGCCTGCGGCCAGCAGGAGTACGCCTTTTTTGGATTTTTCGGTATTTGTCATGTTATCCTGTCTGCTGTTTTTTCCCTGGAAATAAGCACCAGGGTGTTGCCGGTGACACTCAGGCTGCTGGCCATCATGGCGGCCACGGCCACAAGGGGGTTTAACAGCCCGCTCATGGCCACTGGTATGGCCACGGCATTATAGACAAAAGTAAACCAGAGATTCTGCCGCACGGTTGCCGTCACCCGCCTGGCAAGTGCCTGAAAATCCATCATCCGCGCGGGATCGCTTCCCATCAGCGTTACATCCGATGCCCGGCGGCCGATGTTGTTTCCGCTGTGCACCGCAATTCCCAGATCCGCAGCAGCCAGGGCCGGAGCATCGTTGATCCCGTCGCCCGCCATGGCGGCAAAATATCCCCGGGTTTTCAAATCCGTTACAAAATCGGCCTTATCCGCCGGGGTCATATCACCCCGGCTTTCGTCAATTCCCAGGGCCCGGCCCACGGCTTTAGCGGTCTGCGTGCTGTCTCCGGAAACCAGCGCCACCTGCATGCCCTGGTCTTTTAAGGCCCGGACCAGTCCGGAAGCCGACTGCCCGGGCAGATCCCCGAAGCAAAAAATGCCTGCGGCAATGCCGTCCACAGACATATACACATAAGACAAATACCGGGTCTGCGTCAACTCCGGGATGCCGGGGGATCTGTCCGCACCTTCGATTTCCCGGCCCAAAAACGTCTCCGAGCCCATCCGGACCCATTTCCGGTCCATGCGGCCGCAAATCCCGTTTTCCTCTTCTGCCACATCCGAGACACGTGCGGGTGGGATTTTCTGTTTTTCTGCCGCATCCAGTACGGCTCCGGCCACCCGATGCCCGGAGCCGGCCTCCAGGCCGGCGGCAATGCCAAGAAGTGTGTCTGCATCCCAGCCGCCGAGGGGATAAACCTCTGCCAGCTTCCAGTTGCCGGCCGTCAGGGTGCCGGTTTTGTCAAACACCACGGCATTGACCCGGCCAATGCGTTCAAATGCGGTAAAATCATGGATGAGAATGCCCCTTTGCGCGGCCAGGGAAATACCGGCCACCCGGGCCAGTGGAATGGCCACGCCCAGGGCGCACGGACAGGAGATCACCAGCACGGTCACCGCCCGGATCAGCGACTCGCGAAAATCCAGGCCCGCGGCAAACCAGGCCGCACCGGTCAATACCGCCAGCAGCACCACGGCGGGCACAAAATACCGAAGAACCCGCTCTGATGCATCCTCCACCCCGGTCTTTTTTTCCAGGGCATCTTCCATGACGGAAATCAGCTGGCCGGCTGTGGACGCCTCTTCCACGGCTGTTGCCCGAACCCGCAGATCCCCGGAAATCAGCCGGGTGCCGCTGCTGACCGGATCACCCGCATTTTTGACCACCGGCCGGGCCTCGCCTGTGAGGGTACTTTCATCTGCCCGGCCCTGCCCGGATACCACCACGCCGTCTGCTGCCACGACATCATTTTCCAGAACCCGGAAGACATCGCCTTTGCCAAGCATCCGGGCATCCACAAACCGCCCGCCCGGGCTGTCATCGGTGCAGATCCGGACCTTTTTGGGCAGCAGGTCAAACACCCCGGAAATCCGGGCCTGGATTTTGTCTTTAACCCACTGCTCGGCGGCCTTTCCGCCAAGTACCAAAGTGATGAGCATGGATGCGGTATCAAAATAAAGATGAATGCTGTTGTGATAAAAATGATAAAGGCTGTAGAAAAAAGCCGCACCCGCCCCCAGAGAAATTAAGGCTTCCATGCCCGGGGCACCGGCCGTTACCCCGGAAAACGCCTTTTGGTGAATGGGGGCGCCGCCGTAAACAAAAACAATGGCGGCCATCACCAGAATCGGCCAGGAAATGTATGCGGTGCCAGCCGTGGAAAGTTCGGTGAAAAACCCGGAATACAGGGCAAAGGAGAGCATCATCACGTTCATGGTCAAAAAGGCGCAGACTCCCAGCCGCAGATACGCGCCCGCCGTTGCCCCGCCGGTTCCCTCCCCGGCCGGGGCGGCCTGGTAGCCGAGTTTGGCAATGGTCTTGAAAATTGTGTGAGGGGCGTTTTTCACCGGGTCATAGACCACCTTTGCCCGGTCTGTCACAAACCGGCAGTCCGCGCTGAAAACCCCGGGCTGCTGCCTGAGGGATTCCTCGATCACCCAGGCACATGCCGGACACCACATGCCGTGCAAATCCAGATCCAGGGTCAGGCACCGCTCTGCTGAACCCCCGGGATTCTCAGGAGCCTCTTTTTCTGCCGCATCCGTTTCCGGTGCGGCCGCGCCGGCCTTTTGACCGCCCTCCCGCTGTTCCAAATCCTGCTGGGATGCCGGAATGATCCCGGCGTCCACACACCGCTGAAAAATCTCGGTTTCCCGGAATGCAGCCGGATCCGTGGCCCCAGAGGCCTCCATGATCATGGAATATACCTGCCTGCAGCCCTTGCAGCAAAACACCAGCCTGCGCCCGTCCATCTCGTCTTCCACGGCTGTCTGCCGTATCTCCAGACCGCATAAATCACATGTTTGCTTCATTTCCCGCGCAAGCTTTCCAGACATGAAATAGAGTTAAAAAAACAAACCGCTATCTGCGCATGTCCCGACTGCAGGGACATCAAGGATAACAGACGGTTGGCCGCGAGCATCCCCCGGAGCGGGGAAACTTGGAGGAAGAAAGCCCGAAGGCCGGGGGCGGGTTTTTTCGCTCCTGAGCCTTTTTGCGGATTCAGCCAACGCCTTTGTGAAATTTTAAAAACTCGGCCTGTCGTCCTCAAAAAATTTGAAATTTTCCCGCAAAAATTCTCAATGTCGCTTCAAAAACACGCCCCCACCCTTCGGGCTTCCTTGGGGACCGTTCCCAAATCCGATAACACTGTAAAACACATTGGCAACACCCTTCCGGACCGACCTCACACCGGTATTCGAAAACAATTGCTGGCAAATATTTCCAGAGCCCTGGCCATGAGGCGGGGCGGGGGTGGTTTGTTTGGCTGCATTGGCGCGGTTTCGGCATAAGATCGTCCCGGGGCTTTGGCGCCCGGAATTTTAAACTGTCTGAGGGCGATCCGCCCGAGTTTTTAAAATTCCAGCCAAAGCCCCGGGACGATCGCCGGAACCCCGCCGCAGACAAACAAACCGCCCCCCGTCCCTGCCTCATACGAAAACCACTGGCTGCACCTCTGTATCCAAGGCTTTGGCTTTGTTTATTTCCCAAGGTGTTTGACAAAGGCGATCACCCGCCAGCGGTCCTCCGGGGTGATGGAAGCGTGCAGGGGCGGCTGGCGGCCGTTTGGGGTGCCATAGCTGATGGAATGAAACATCTGCCCTTCATGCATGGACTGCACTGCACTGGATGTCAGGTCCGTGGGCAGGGGCGAAAAACTCTGGCCCACGGTTGCCATGCCGTCATAATTTTTTCCGTGGCAGTGAACGCAGAAACGCGCGTAAACCGTTTTACCCCGGGCGATGATATCCGCATCGGCCTGCGGCCAGGGAGAGCTGAGTTCTTCTGCCGGGGTTGCCCGCAGCTGGGCCTCACCGCCGGAAAACGGCACCACGCCTTTGGTCATGGTGTCCATGGGTCGTTCCTGGGGCTTGATGGCCGGGGTCTCCCACATGCGGCCGGCGGACATGAGATTGTCATAAACCGTGATCACAGCGTAAACGCCCACAGCCAGCACCACACCCAAAACCCCCAGTACCGCGATCCGCTTGATCATTTCCCGTCAGCTCCCCGGATATGCTGCGGATTGGGCAGCAGTTCATACTCGCCAAAAGGCGAAGAGGCCGGAACGTCTTTTACCGTGCCGTAGTCCCACCCGGGCTGGCCCAGATCGCCCACCACTGCAAAGGCAAAAAACCCCTTTGCCAGAATCAGCACCAGCAAAAGGCTGATAATCACCCAGGAACGCAGCACACTTTCATGTTTGCTGTTTTCTTTCATCTCTAGATCACCACCTGAAACATTCCAATAAACAGAATATAAAAAAACGCCCACACCACGGTGCCGGCAATGATAAAGGTCATGGCCAGGGGAAATGGCGCATTTCGGCTTTCAATCCCCTCGGGATAGGAATGCACGATTTCCTGCATGCGCTTTTGATCATTTCCGGACCGAAGATGCGAATATCCCAGGGCCAGGCCCAGCAGCAGAATAAATCCCAGGGCCGGAAACAAATAAATAAACACATGGATATTGTTCAACAGTTCAAAAATTCTCATAATCCCGCCTCTTTTCTAAAAAGATACCAGCGCAAAAACTAGCACTGCCGCACTTGCGGCCAGCCCGGCACTGGCCAGAAACCCGAGTGTGAGAAATTCCAGCCGCCCCATGCGTGAACTTTGAACTTCGCCGGCATTTGGCTCATCTTCCAGGGGCAGAAAGCGCGCCCGCTGCTGTTCGGAAAACTGGCCGTTTTTCAGGGCCCAGACAAACAAGCCCACTGCAAGGAAAATCCCGATGCCCATATAAGCCGCAAAATAAGGAAAATACATCGCAACTGCTCCTATGGCTCATAAGATACGTCAATGCCGCCGATATCCTCGCCGGCATCGCTTTGATTGATGAAATACTCGGCCACGTAATTGCCCACATCCCAGATTTTTTCCGATTCCAGATGCTTTTTGAAATACGGCATGGCCGTGCCGGTGATGCCGTTCATGATCTGGTAATACAAAATCCCGCCGGTAATGCCCCGGTCCTTTAATACCGTGAAATTTAAAGGCGGCGGATACAGATAGGGCTGGGCCGGGCCCATGCCGTCGCCGATGGGGCCGTGGCATCCCATGCAGAAATCCTGGTAGATCTTGTGGCCCCGGGCCAGCCCCCCCTCTGTGGTGGGATAAGGGTTGGCCATTTTTCGCCAGGTCTCGGGCACATGATCATGGAGCCATTGCACGTTTTTGTCCGGTCCCTTTTCATAGGCAGCCACAGCCTGCTCTTTCCATTTGTTCTGCCGGGCCATGCGCCTGTCTGCATCCTTCATCCCAAGGCTCTGGACATAGGCGGTGAGTTCCTGAATTTTTTCCTCTCCCAGAAAGGCAAACGCCGGCATGATCGACAACGGGCTGGTATAGCGGGGATTGGCAAAATGGGCCATGTGCCAGTCATCCGGGTGCTCGCCGCCCTGCTGGGACAAATCCGGGCCCGTGCGCTGGGAACCCAGCAAAATGGGCCGGTCTGCCACGTAATCGCCGGCATCGGCAATGCGCTCAGCCCCGAGTCCCCAGTCAATGCTGCGGATGGACTGGCTGTGGCAGTACACGCACCCATTTTCAATATAAATCTGCCGGCCCGCGGCCTCGGCATCGGTTCTCGGACGGAATATTTCAGATGGTTGGGTCTGGTTGGTGTGATAATAAGGCAGCACCACCACTACGGCCACCACCGCAGCCAGGATGAGCACGCTTCCGGCAAATATTACCGCAGGGGTCATTTTCATTTTCCACCTCCTGCAGGCATAAATACCGATCGGATGATGTTATAAAACCCGATAATGGCGGAAACAAAAATAAGCACCCCCAGCCCGGCCCGAATCACGTAATACAGGTGAATTTCCGGCAGGACCCGATAGACGGTTTCCCCGTTTAGCCAGGCATTGCCCTGAATGAGTCCGGCAATGGTTAAAATCACCGTAAAGCCCACCACCCCGATTAAAATCAGCCAGTACTGAAAATCCGCCAGAAACCGGGAGAAAAGGGGTTTGCCGGTAATACGGGGCAGCACGTAATAAAGCCCGCCCAAAGCGATCATGCCGGAAAATCCCAGCACTCCGATATGGGCATGGCCCACCACCCAGTTGTTAAAATGAGTCACCCGCTGCACCTGGGGCAAAGCCATCATGGAGCCCTGGATGCTGACAAAAAAATACATGATGGTGCCGGTAAACACGAACTTGGCCCCGATATCGGCATGAATGGCCCCGAGTTTGCCTTTGGCCGTATACCAGATGTTGATGAGAAAGGCCGCAACCGGAATCACCATGGCAATGCTGTCAACAATGGCCACCACTTTGAGCCAGGTGGGCACGGGCACCTGAAGCAGGTGATGGGTGCCGATGTGGGTGTAGACCACGATCAAAGCCCAGAAACCCAGCAGTGACAGCGTATGGCTGTAAAGGGGGGCCCGGACCGCCTTTGGTATCACGTAATAGGCCACGGCAATGGAAAACGGGGTCAACAGCAGACCGAAAATGTTGTGCCCGTAAAACCACAGCAAAATCGCGTCCGGAATCCCGGTCAGGGCCCCGCCGTCGGGCTGCCAGATTACATTTCCCAGGGCATAGGTGAGCATGGTCAAAACGGCCGCCGCACACGCATACCAGACAGAAACATAGATCAGGGGTTCTTCACGTTTTTGCACGGTCATGAAAAAATTGACCGTAATCATAAAAAAAGCCAGGACCACCAGCAAATCCACCGGCCAGATCAGTTCGGCATACTCCCGGGCCTGGGTATGGCCTGAAAGCAGGGTGACAACCAGGGTGACCAGCATGACATTCCAGGCAATCACCGTTGCCACCCCCAGCTTTTCACTGTAAAGCCGGGTCTGCAGAACCCTGGGGAAAAAATAAAACACCGCTCCCAAAAGCCCGGGGGTTGCAAAACCGAAAAGCACCAGGTTCACATGGGTGGGCCGCACCCGGCCGAAACTGAGCCAGCCAATATTTTCGGTCAGATCCGGGGCAATCAGCTCGGTTGCCCCCAAAAGCCCCATGAACGTGGCCGCCATCATCCAGAAGGCCGAAGTCAGGCAAAACCCCTTGGCAGTGGCATAATCGGATCTTTTGATGGGTTGGCTCTCTGTCACGCGGTATCCTTTTTCAGCGCCATTGCATTAATGATGGTTTCGTAAAAGTTTTTACATGGTTTCCATGTTTCTCAGAAAGGAAGCCCTGCGGTTGTTGTCAGTTTTTTCGCTCCTGACCGTTTACAAATTTTTCCGTAAACGCTCAATGTCGCTCCAAAAACCGACCCTGCCCTTGGACTTCCATAGAACTCGATTCTATCAGCCATAGTGCCTTGCGGAAATGAGACAATTTGTCCAAGTTCAAGGAAGGCAAAAATTTGAACCACAGACATACTCCTGTATTTCGAGGATTCAAATTTGAGCCTGACGCAGAAATTGGGCAAATTGGCCATTTCCGCAAGGCACTAGTTGTGGCAGGCCAGCCAGCAATCCAGATTGGCCTCCTCTGCCCGGTGACACTCCAGGCAGAATCCCATTTCAAACGCCCTTCCCTTCAGCCGGTCCTTTTCTTCCACCTGCCCGTGGCAGGAGGCACACGCCACATCCTTTTTGATGTGACGCTGGTGATTAAACATCACATGCTCGGGCAGGTAATTGACCCGCCGCCACGGTGTGGGCGTATCCGTGTTAAAATATGTATGCTCCTTCTGGATTTCCGGATGTCCGGCGATGATGTGATCATGGCAGAACAGGCACTTTTGCACCTCCGGCACCCCGGGATAAGTGGATCTTTCCACAAACGGATGGCAGAACCGGCAATCAATGTCCTTGATACCGGCATGGACCCGGTGGGAAAAGGCAATGGGCTGCTCCGGGCCCATGGCCGCAGACGGATACACATACACCAGGTATGCAAATACCCCCCCCAGCCCTGCCGCCAGAATCACAAAGACTACAGGCCAGCGGTTTAGCGAAACTGCTGCAAAAAAGTTCTTTATCCGGTCAAAGGGTTTCATGATTCGCCCTGTTCTTCAGTGCCGGGCTGTGTGCCCGCGGCTGCCGGGAGTCCGGGAAACTGGCCCAGATATACGGCCACACAAGCCGCAAGCAGACCAGCAAAGCCGAAAAACATAAACACGTCAGCAGCTGACAGCAAAACCCCGCCTCCTGGTTCAAGGGCCGGTCCCAATAGCAGGTAATGCTCCAGCCACATGCCCGCGATCACCACCGTGCACAACAGCATCATAAACCAGGGCACGGTCTTGATATTCCGGTTTAACAAGATCAGAAACGGCCCGATAAAACAGACGATAAACACGATCCAGGCCACCCGGTTCCAGGGGGCCAGCATGGTGCGCTCAATAACATACACGGTTTCCTCGGAAATATTGCCGTACCAGATCACCACCAGCTGGCAATAGAAAAAATCCGCCCATGCCAGGCAGAAGGCCAAAAACAGCTTTCCCATGTCAATAAACTCGGGCCGGCTCAGAGTGAAATCCGTTTTACTGCTGGCATGCAGGCCCGCTGCAAGAATGATCAGCGCGCCAAAACCCACGTAAACAGCCTTGATAAAAGTGTAGGCCCCAAACAGGGTGGAATACCAGTGCGGGTCTGCGGCCATGACCAGGTCAAACCCGATCAAAGACAGCACAAAGGCAAAAGCCAGCAGATAGAGAACCCCGAACACGTATCTGCGGTGGGCATATGTCTCACTGTCACCCTCCCGGGCGGCCCAGAACCCGGCCAGGCGATGCTGGAGGGCAGATCCCGGATTTTCCCGATCCACCCGGAACCACAGGCTGTAATACAGATAGGCAAAGCCCAGCCCATATAGGATCAGCAGCCCGATGATGTCCCGGGAAAACAAAAACCCCACGTTTAACCACACCTCCTTGCCGTGCAGATCCTGGCCCATCCAGGGAAACACGTAGGCCCGGCCGAAAAACAGCCCCAGAAACAGGACAAAGGACACCGGAAAAAATGCGGCAAACGACTCGGCCAGGGCCGAAAGCCGGCGACTCCAGCGGGCGTGCACGGTATTCATCATAGCGGAAAACACCAGCCCGCCCTGGGCCACTGCGGAAAATAGCAAAAAATTGACCAGATAGGCCCGCCAGGCCGTTTCAGGCCTTCCCAAAAGCAGACCGGCCGCAAAAGCGGCCACCCCCAGGCCCGCCAGCGCCAGGCAAATCGCATAAATGCGCCTTCTTGACTTTTGCTGATCCCGGATCTGCTGTGTCACGATTCCCCGCCCGTAGCCGATTCTTCGGGCACTTCCGCGCCCAGTTGGGTTAAAATTGCCTGCAGTTCCTGTTGTTTGCTTACATCGCAGTCCACCACCACCCCGAACCGGTCAGAGGCGCACCGGGTGACCCGGTGGGGCAGGTCCTGATAGGCCGGCAGCCGGGCCAGCAGAATCAGGCCGAGCACGTTGCCAAACACAGCAAACAAAATCGTGAACTCAAAGCCAACGATAAAAAACGGCACATAGGACAGCACCGGCTTGCCGCTGACCATCAGGTCCCAGCGCGTGGCCGTAAACACGGCCAGAAAATATCCCAGAAAAAATCCCATCACCCCGCCCAAAAGCGTAAACCACCCCACCATGCTTTTTTTGACCCCGAGAGCCTTTGATATGGCCTCGCTGGGAATGGGGCCGTGCACATCTGCAACAGACCAGCCGGTATCGCGCAGGGTTAAAATGGCTTTGGCCGCCCGGCTGTCATCTGCAAAAAGGGCGGTTAACTGTGTATAGCCGCTATTCATGGGCTGTTTCCTGATGCTGCAGTTCCTTCATCTCGGTCATGGAAATGGCCGGCAGATGCTTGACAAACAAAAAATACAAAAAGAAAAACAGGGAAAAACTGCCCAGCATGATCCCGTACTCGATTGCCGTGGGCGCATATTGACCCCAGGCATTGGGCAGAAAATCATGGGACACGCTGCTGATGATAATCACGAACCGCTCAAACCACATGCCGATATTAACCACGATGGAAATCCCAAACAACCAGAAAATGTGGGTGCGGATGCGTTTGAAGAAAAACAGCAGGGGCACAAGAGAATTGCAGACCACCATGATCCAGTAGGAAAGCGCGAACCCGCCGGTGGAGCGGAATGAAAACACTTCCATTTCCACGGTGTTCTGACTGTACCAGGCAATGAAATACTCGGTGCCGTAGGCAAATCCCACGATCAGGCCGGTAAACACGATGGTCTTGGCAACACTTTCCAGCACGTGCATGGTGATGATGCGCTCTGCCCTGAAAATTTTTCGCATAGGGATCATCAGGGTCAGCACCATGGCCAGGCCCGAGTGAATGGCGCCGGCCACGAAATACGGAGCGAATATGGTGGTGTGCCAGCCCGGAATCACGCCCAGGGCAAAGTCCCAGGACACCACGCTGTGCACGGATATCACCAGGGGCGTGGCAAGGGCGGCAAACAAAAGATAGCCCCGGGTGTAATGCCGCCAGTGCTCGTATCTTCCGGTCCATCCAAGGGAAAGCACGGAAAACACCTTTTTCCGAACGCCCGTGGCCCGGTCCCGGATGATGGCCAGATCCGGCAGCATGCCGGTGTACCAGAAAAGCACGCTGACAATCAGGTAGGTGCTGATGGCCACCACGTCAAACATCAGCGGCGACTGGAAATTGGGCCACAAGGTACGCTGATTGGGAACAGGCAGCATGTAGTAGACCATCCACACCCGGCCCAGGTGAATAAACGGAAAAAGGCCGGCCGTGCAAACGGCAAACACGGTCATGGTTTCAGCAGCCCGGGCAATGGGATTTCGCCATTGGGCCCGCAGCAGATACAAAATGGCCGATATCAGGGTCCCGGAATGGGCAATGCCCACCCAGAAAACGAAATTGATCAGATAGGTGCCCCAGTTGACCGGGCTGTTCTGGCCGCCTGCGCCGATGCCCACCATGATCTGCCAGCCCCAGCAGAAAGCGCCAACCAGGACCCCGCAAAACAGCAGTCCCACCACGCCCCAGTAAAACCGGCCCGGCGGCTCCAGGGTGGCGGCAACAGTGTTGTCAATTTCCTGAAATGAAAGTTTTTCCATGGCCTCAGATCTTGATGCCTTCGTAAAAAGTCGATTTTCAGATGGCGCCGTCCTTGTGCACCACTTTTTTGAGATATATCACAGCCGGCTTGGTGTTCAAATATCCCATGACCTGATATGCCCGGCGGTCTCTGACCATCTGCGATACCCGGCTGTGTTCATCCATGAGACTGCCGAATACCAGTGCGTCTGTGGGACAGGTCTGCACACAGGCCGGTGTCACCTCGCCGTCTCTGATCTTTCTGTTTTCATCCTTTGCCCGGCCATGGGCTGCCTTGATGCGCTGGACACAAAAGGAGCATTTTTCCATGACCCCCTTGCTGCGCACCGTGACATCCGGGTTGAGCTGGAGATTTAACGGCTCCGGCCATTTCCAGTCAAACCAGTTAAAGCGCCGAACCTTGTAGGGGCAGTTCTGGGCGCAGAACCGGGTGCCGATACACCGGTTGTAAATCTGGTTGTTTAGCCCCTCCTTGCTGTGGTGGGGGGCGTAGACCGGGCAGACCGACTCGCACGGGGCATTGTCGCAGTGCTGGCAGAGCATGGGCAGAAAAACGGAATTTTCCGGATCATCAATCTGCCAGTAGCGCTCAATGTGAATCCAGGACATCTCCCGGCCGTTTATGATCTGTTCCTCTCCGGCCACGCCCAGGTTGTTTTCCGCATAACAGGCCGCCGCACAGGCGCTGCACCCAATGCACCGGTCCAGGTCCACCACCATGGCCCAGCGGTAATCCTCGTGATCATGCGGGGGGTAAAAATCCCGGTGCTTGTCATAGCCCCCGGGCAGGGGCAGGGTCAGGGGAAAATCGTGCATGGCCAGTCCGTGTTTTTTTTCTTTTGCCGGTTTGGCCAGATCGTCTGCGGCAACAGTGAGCGCGATTTTCCGGCCGTGGGGGTCCATGCTGCCGGCCGTGGCGGCAAGCTTCTGCTTTTGCCCGGTTTTTTCCACTTCCAGGGCACCGGTTTGGCACACGGCAATGTCTGCGGCAAATCCGGATTTCACGGAAAAAAGCAAAAACGCGTTTGCCCCCTGCCCTTTTGCATACCGGCCCCCTGCGGTGTGTCCCTGGCCGGCATAAAGACCCATCACCCCGGGATGAATATCTGAGGTTTCATATACCGGCGCCTGGATTTGTCCGTGGGCGGTGCGGATGCGCACCACGTCCTCATGACCGATGCCAAGACTTGCCCCGGTGTCCGGATGCACCAGTACCGGGCTCTGCCAGGCCACCTGGGTGACCGGGTCCGGAATTTCACAGGCCCAGGGCAGGTCTGCCGCACGTCCGTCAAAGAAACGTACAGACGGCAGGGCGGCAAAGGAAAGGTTTTGCTCATTGCCGGAAACGGAAATCCTGGTGAGCCATTTTGCAAACCCGGGCTCCTGCAGCCGGGGCTTTTCATGGGCCTGTTTTGACCGGGGCAGATCAAACAGTCCACCTTTGCGCACGGCCTGCATCCAGGTCCGGGTATCTGAGACCGGGTAATTTTGCTGCACATGCGAGAGCAGTGCCTCTTTGGCGTTTGCAGTGTTTTGCGCTGCATCCGGGGCGACCTGCAAAAACACATCCGTAATACAGGGCGCACCATGCAGGGGTTTCATGGCCGGCTGACACAATGACAGCAGGTCCGGGTATGCGCTATACTCATCCCAGGATTCCAGGGCCAGGCTGGTGGGAAACACCAGGTCCGCACATTGGGCGGTCTCGTCCATGAAATTGGAAAAACTCACCACAAAGGCATCGGTCTGCTCAAGGCGTTCCTTTATCTCCGGGCCGAGGGCGTATACGGGATTGATCTGGTTTAAAAGCACCACATCCGGGGCTTGGGCGCCGATGTGATCGAAAAAATCCAAAATCTGCAAGTGGGATGCAGCCTTTTGAACGCGGTGCGGCCGGGTAAAATCCATTTTTCCAAGACCCGGGTCCAGCAGGTAGTTGAGCAGGTTGACCGCAAACTCGGTCTGCACGTCACAGGCATCTGCCGCAGTTGTCGGGCCGCCCAGCACCAGGGGATTTTCCGCCTCTGAAATGGCCGCGGCCAGGCGCTGCCAGGCATCCGGGTTGATGCCGGACATGGCGGTCACCTGGTTGTCATCAAAGGGGTCTGAAGCCGCCCGGATTGCTTTTGCGGTCCTATCCGGGATGTTCCGGGGCGGGTTTTGTTCCATGACCCGGCGGATCAAGCCCAGGCATATGGCCGCTTCAGTGCCCGGGGCGCAGGAAAGCCAGCAATCAGCATTGGCCCCGGTGATGCCCCGCCAGGGGCTGACATGAAAAAACCGGCCCTTTGCAGCTCCCTGCCAGGCGTGCATGGTTTTAAACTGCCGGGCATATTCCACCGGCGAAAGCCAAGTTTCGCAGAAATCCGCGCCAAAGCCCACAAGAAGATCAGCCTCCCGGATCTTCCAGGAACCGATGGCATTTACACCGAAAACCTGCTGGTTTGCCGCCCGGATCTTTTCAAAGGAAAAGGGCTCAAAAACAAGGAGCTCTGTGCTGTTTGCCGCTGCAAGGGCTTTTTTGAAAACATCCATGCGCATGCCGCCTTCGATTTGCGTGACCATGCGCACCCGGTTTTCGCCTTTGGCTGCAGCGGCTTTTGTTTTTTCCGCCACCAGGGCCAGGGCCCTGTCATACCCGATGGTTTTCCAGGTGTTGTTTTCCCTGATGCGGGGCTTTTTGAGCCGGTCCGGATGGTAAATTTCCTGGAGGGCGGCCTGGCCGCGGATGCAAAGCTTTCCACTGTTGATCGGGTGCAGGGGGTTGCCTTCAAGCTTGATAACACGCCCCTCCCGGTTTTTGGCCAGCACCCCGCAGCCGGCCGGGCACTGGCGGCAGGTTGAGGCATACCAACTGGCCCTGCCCGGGGTCATATCGTCTTCGAGCCGGACCAGAGAATAGAGGTTTTTCTCATTTTCCAGGGTGCATGCGGAAGCAAACGCCAGGCTCCCCATGCCCGCAAGTTTCAGAAAGGTTCGACGATCCATGCGTCAAAACCCCTTTACTTTTTGGTAAACTGAGAGCTTTCGGTGGAATCCGCCATGGCACCGGTGGAGGCCTTGCCGCCGGTGATGGTGGTCATGACCCGGTCAAAATAGCCTGTGCCCACAAATTTCTGGTGGGTGGTGGCCATGTAGCCATCCGCCTTCTCATGTTTGAACTCCTCCTGCTGGAAGCGCGAATACGCGGCCATGCCCTCGTCGCGATAACTGCGGGCCATTTCGAACATGCCCAGGTTCAGGGAATGAAATCCGGCCAGGGTGACAAACTGGAACTTATAGCCCATGGCGCCCAGCTCCCGCTGGAACCGGGAAAGAGCGGCATTGTCAAGGTTGGCCTGCCAGTTAAACGATGGCGAGCAATTGTAGCAAAGCAGCTTGTCCGGGTACCGGGCACGGATACCTTCGGCAAACTGCCGGGCCTGGTCCAGGTCCGGCACCGAGGTCTCACACCAGACCATGTCCGCATACGGGGCATAGGAAAGGCCACGGGCAATGGCGGATTCAATGCCGGGCTGGATCCAGTGATAGCCTTCGTCGGAGCGCTCCCGGCTGATGATAAAGGGCCGGTCCCGCTCGTCAATATCGCTTGTCAAAAGCTTTGCCGCATCGGCATCCGTACGGGCGATCAAAAGCGCGGGCGCCCCGCAGATATCTGCAGACAAACGGGCAGCAATCAGCTTGGTAATAAACTCCCGGGTGGGCACCAGGACCTTGCCCCCGAGATGGCCGCACTTTTTGGCCGAAGCCAGCTGGTCCTCGAAATGGACACCTGCAGCCCCGGCTTCGATCATGAACTTCATGATCTCAAATGCGTTTAACGGCCCCCCGAATCCGGCCTCGGCATCTGCGATCACAGGGGCGTACCAATACGGCCCGTCCTGCCTGCAGTCCAGCACCTGGATCTGGTCGGCGCGCTTAAAGGCGTTGTTGATCCGGCGCACCACGTTGGGCACGCTGTTGGCCGGATAGAGGCTCTGGTCCGGATACATTTCGCCGGCTGCGTTGTTGTCAGCCGCCACCTGCCATCCGCTCACATAAATGGCCTTCAGGCCCGCTTCCACCTGCTGTACGGCCTGGTTTCCGGTCAGCGCGCCCAAAGCCGGCACAAACTCCTCGGTATGCAGAAGCCGCCACAGGCGCTTGGCCCCGGCATCGGCCCAGGAGTACTGCACCGGAAGCGTGCCCCGCAGATGAAGGACATCTGCGGCCGTATACGGCCGGGTCACGCCCTTCCACCTGGGATCGTTCTTCCAGGACTGGTCAAGATTTTCAATTTCCTCTGTATCAATGAGATGACAGGACAGCTTTGATTCCAGCTCCACGGCCTGCTCGTTGATGGTCTTGATCATAGGGTTTCCTTTTCTCCGGGGGTTGAATGCACAGATCCGCCCGCATCAGCTGTGAGGCTGCAACGGTTTCACAGGAAAGTTAATTCCGGTTTGCAGATTTTGCACATGATTTTCTGTTTTAAACAAAATCCGAAGAAAAGCAAGACATCCTGGATGAAAAAAATAATCAATGGCTCAGACAAACATGAGGCGGGTTTTGCAACCCGCCGTTTCTAATGATTTGCCGCAATCAGCTTGACTTCGCTGTCTTCATCCGGAGGATGCAGGCGCGCCTGCATCCGGGGAGGTGAATTCGAATCTGCTTCTGTGCCCTTGATAAACAGGTTCAGGTCCCGGACGATTTTTTTGGCATTCAGCACGTAGTTTCCGATTTCCCGGGATGCGCCGGCCGATTCCTCGGCAGCCGCAGCATTCTGCTGGGTAATCCGGTCCATGTCCGCCACGGCCCCGTTGATCTCCTCAATTCCCTGGGCCTGCTGCCGGGAGGCGGCGGCAATTTCGTCCACAATGGTATTTATTTTTTCCGATATTTCCACATTCTGATCAAATGCCTTGCGGGTAAGTTCCGTGAGTTCACTGTTTTTCCGGACAACAGCAATGGTATTGTCAATCAATGCAGAGGTGTTTTTGGCCGCTTCGGCCGCCCGCTGGGCCAGATTCCGAACCTCACCGGCAACCACGGCAAACCCCGCCCCTGCCTGGCCGGCCCGGGCGGCCTCAACCGCGGCATTCAACGCCAGCAGATTGGTCTGGAAAGCGATATCATCGATATTTTTGACGATCTTGCCCGTTTCCTCACTGCTGCGGGTCACTTCGCCAACCGCTTCAGCCATTTCCGCCATATGATCGTTGACCTTTTTCACCACGATTTTGGCCTCTGATACCAAAGACTTTGCCTGCCCGGCATTGTCGGCATTGCCCTTGGTTTTTGCAGACATCTCCTCCAGGGACGAGGCGGTTTCCTCAATGGAAGCTGCCTGGGAGGCGGCATTGTCGGCCAGGGACTGATTGGACGCAGAAGCAGAGGCGGCCGAGGAATCCATCTCCACTGCCACGGACTGAAGCTCATCAGACATCATCTGCAGCCGGCCCATGAGCTTTTTGCCCACAATGATAAAATTGCCCGCCAGGATCAAAACCCCGATCGGCGTTGTCAGTTTTGTCCAGGTCAGATCCATATTTCCTGCACGGCCGGAAATAAAAGCCGCAAGAATGGTGAGCATAATGCCGGGTATCAGCCAGAAGTAAACCGTGACCAATAAGGTTTTTCCAAAAATCAACCGCAGAATGCCGCCGATAATACCGGCGGCCACACAATAAACCAGAAATTTTGTCATGATTTCAGCAAGCAGATCCATTTCTTCCTTCCAGGCTTTTTGTCCCTGTATGAAAACATCCAACACCCAACCTTCAATGTCCGCTTATCGGCGGGCGGCTGAAAAATATTAAGTTTTTTATGCAGAAACCCGCCCAACAAAAATCTGGCCGGAAATCAGAATTTCGGTTATAAATACCAGGTAATCACGTGTCACGGGCACGCAGAATCAATCAGATGCAGCCTGCCTGTCCTTGCGACTTGAAAGGAGACACCCCCCTGGACGGAAAAGAACACGTCTTTTTGTCCATGGCAGAGGCGATTGACGCCATTCGAACCGATTTCTACCAGTACCCGCCCCAGCGCCGCCTTTTCATGGACCTCTGCCCTCTGATTCTGGGACCGGACATTACGATCGCAGATGATCCCCGCTGCCAGTGCATGTGGATATCCAGGCCGGGCCGCACGCGCAAAAACCGCATGCTCCGCATCACAGCCCGGGAGCTGGGACATACCCTGATCACCGCACTGGAAAACGCGCCGCCGTCAACCGAGGTCATTGCGGAAATATGCCGAAAAACGTTTCAGACCCGTGCCGAAGTGGCCGGCAATGACAAAGGGGGCAAAACAGGGATTTTGATCGAAACGGACATGCAGGGGTTTGCGTGCAGACAGTGCGGCCGGTGCTGCCAGGTGCTGGATTACCGCCATGAGCTGTCTGCAGCCGATTACCGTCATTGGCAGCTCCTGGGAAGAAACGACATCCTGGAGCGGGTGGCCACAATCCGCCATGGCAGCCGGATTGTCTCCTATGCCGTGTGGGTGGAGCCCGGCACCCGGCGATTTTCAGAAACCTGTCCATGGCTGCTGCCGGCAGCCCCAAATCATGGATCCGGCAGATGGCTCTGCCGGATCCATGAGGTCAAGCCCGGAATCTGCCGGCAGTACCCCGGCACCCGCAAGCATGCGCAGATGACCGGGTGTGCGGGCTTTGGTGACTAATTGCCGTATCCGGCAAAAATCTCAGCCATGGCCTTTTCATACCAGACATTCAAACGGTAGTTTTGAATAAATCCGTTATGCCCGCCATGGGCATGCACGATCAGATCCGTCAGATCATTTAAGCGCAATCCGTAAAAATCCTGCACCGGAATGATCGGATCATCTTTTGAAGTGATGATGGTGGTGGCAACAGCAATATTTTCCAGGGCTTTGCCGGTGAGGGTGTAGGTCCGGAAATAATCGGCCGGCTTGTCAAACGGACTGCAGCGGGGAAGCAAATCCGCGGTGAGCCCGAGGATGGTGTTGTGCGCCAGCACACCGGAAAAATCGTACAGATCCGGATACAACTGCTGCTTGCACGCCAGGGATTTTTTCCATTTTTTCAAAAAATAATACCTGTACAAAACCGTGCGGTCCACCACGTCCGTGGCCCGGCCCGGGTCCAGAACAGGGCTGACGGCCACCACATGGGAGATTTCCGGTATGGAACGCCGCGCAAGCTCCCGGGCAATGCGAAGCGCGTAATTGCCGCCCAGGGAGAACCCGGCCACGAAAAACGAAACATTTGCGGCCAGCTTTGCCACCTGTTGCACGGCTTCAAAAACCTCGTCAAACAGGGTGCCGAAAAACAGCCCCTTGTTGAGATGATGGCTTTGGCCGTGATCGCGCAGGTTCAGACGAAAAATATCATATCCCCGGTCAAACAGGTACCCGGCGGTGGTGCGGACATAGGTGGATTGAGCGCTTCCCTCCCAGCCGTGGAGCAAAAGCACCAAGCCCTTTTTCCCGGGCTGCGGCCCGGGTGAATAAAACCCCTGGAGACGAACGCCCTGGCTGGTTTCCAGGACATGCTCCCGGGCATCATTGATGACAGCACCGGTATTGGCCGCCCGGAACCGGGCGCTTGCCAGTAACGACTGGATGTGCGGGCCTTTTAACCCGACCGGGGGAACAAACCCGTTTTGTGCAGACATTGCCGACTCCCTTTATAAAACGGATTGCTTATCAATAAATACAAAAAATCTTTCTACCGGTTTTCCGTGTTTCTTTCAAGCCGGCATATGCAAAAAAGGCATTGACAAGCCCCCGGCCAGTCATTAATTTGTTGTGAACTTTTGCGCAGAACGCAAAATCCGGCAATCTGCGGCAATCATTAAAAAAACATCTTCAGCAAAAAGGAAACAAACAGACATGAAAACAAAAATAGCAATCCCCTCGGCTTCGCCGGGCGGACTGGAAGCTTCCCTGGAAGCCCATTTCGGCCACTGCGATCTCTACACCCTGGTGGAAGTGGAAAATGATCAAATCCAGAACGTGGAAGTGGTCCCCAACATTCCCCATGAGCAGGGCGGGTGCATGGCGCCGGTCCAATATCTGGCGGACAAACAGGTGCAGAAATTGGTGGCAGGAGGAATGGGAATGCGACCGCTTATGGGATTTAATCAAATGGGAATTGAGGTCTATTACGGTGAACAGGCCCCGACCGTGGGCTCTGCCGTGGACGCCCTGATCAGCGGCCGGCTTCGCCAGTTCACCCAGAATCACACCTGCGGCGGCGGAGCAGGCGGCTGCCATTGATTTAAACACCCGTCAGAGACCATCTGACGGGCTTTTATTCTTTTTCCTGCCTGGTGCCGGAACGATCTGCCCGGCCCCGGTGCCAGGCCCAGTTCTCGTAATACTCCCAGCTGGCAATGCGATTGAGTTCCCTGATTTTCCGGTCTTTTTCCAAAAGACTGGAACGCAGTACATCTCCGATGGACAGCAGGCCAGTGCATTCCTTGTCTTCCATGACCAGGATATGGCGGATAAAAAGTCCCAGAAACATCTCCTCCAGCCGCTCTGAGGGTGTATCCGGAGCAACCGAAACCAGATCGGTATGCATGTAATCATCCACCACAGCCTTCCGGGAATCAAAGCCGGGCTCCAGCATATTGTTCAAAAAATCGCGCTCTGTCCATATTCCGGAAATCCGCCTTTCCCTGCCGATTAGCATGGATCCGATATTGTGAATGGCCATCTGCCGGATCACCTCGATCACCAGGGATCCCGGGGGCATGGACACCAGGCGTTGGGTCCGTTTTTCCTGCAATATTTCGGCTGCTGTTTTCATGTTCTTCTCCCTGTTGATACCATGATTGCAAAAACATAACGCCGCCCCGGCCGGTGCGCAAACAGATGACCCGGGCCCGGCATTATATAATCTGTTTGCTATTGAATTGATTTTTTCTTATGATTTGGTAAGAATTCCGGCATCAAAGGCCTGTCCAACCCGGGGGATGGATGAAATACCAGAAACTTCTCTACTTCCTTCAAAACGTCGGTAAAAACCCGTCAGCCCTGATTTATGAAGACGAGCTGACAGGGCTCAACAACCGGCGATACCTGTTTCACCACTGCCAGAACGCCATTGACTGGCAGGCCCTTGACCGTCGGCCGGTCAGCCTGGTGATGATCAATATTGATTATTTCAAGCGGATCAACAACCAGTACGGTCACAACACAGGTGATCAGGCCCTGATCCATACCGCTGAAAGCATCCGCACGGCAGCTCCGGAAAATGGCGTCTGCGTGCGCTATGCCGGGGACAGCTTTTTTCTGCTGCTGCCGGATCACAGTAAACCCGAAGTCCGCAGCATTGCTGAAAAGCTGCTGCATCAGATCCGCAGGCAACCCTTTTCCGCCCCTGAAGCCGGAACCCGGATACCCCTGAGCCTGAGCATTGGCATTGCCGGCGCACCCGGAGACGCCGCTGACATCAAAAACCTGATCCACAAGGCTGACACGGCCATGCAGGCCGCACGCAAAGCCGGCCGGGACCGGTGCATGGATGCAGAGGAAGTCAGTGATGCCGGCGTTTTTCCCAGAACCGCCCTGCGATACCTGGAAAATGCCGGCCTTGCCGGAAGGGGCGACCAGCTGACCCGGATGCGGGAATCACTCCGGCATTTTGACCAGGGCCAAAGTCGCATGGTCATCGTGGACGGCGCCCCGGGCATCGGCAAAACCCGCTTTCTGAGCACAATTGAAAAGGACCTGGAGGAAAATTTACAGCCCGTCCGGGTCCAGGGCATCATACAGGAGGCTTTTCGACCCTATTACCTGGCCGCCTACATCGCCATGGCCCTGATGAACAGGCTGGAGGACAAGGGCCTGTCCATTTTAAAACAAGCAGATGATGCGGAAATCGACCGGCTTGCCCAGGTAATCCCCCAGATCCGGGAAGGCGAGCCCCCGCTGCCGGAAAATGCCCCTGAGGCGCGCGAGGCTGTTTTTGAATCTTTTACCCGGTTTGTCATCCGCCTGGCCGGCGGCCGCCCTCTGGCGGTGCTTGTTGACGATCTGCACTACTGCGATCCGGCCTCCCTGCACCTGATCCGGATGCTGATGCAAAGCAGACGGATTCCGGTATTTTTCTGCGGCACCGCGGCCCGGGAAAAACAGACCATCGGCGAAGCCGTGTCCCTGGACCTGTTCCGTAACGCATACTCTGAAGAACTGGAAATCCAGGACATTGCCCTGACCCCTTTGAGCCAGTCTGATATTGAAACCCACCTGGATGCCATATTCCCGGGCATTCATCTGCCCCGGGGTCCTTGCGGGGAAATGGCCCGGGTGACCCGCGGAAATCCATTATTTTTAACCGAAATCATCAGGAAAATGATCCAGGACGGCCATATTGTCAAAAAAAACGGCAAATGGACGGTGTCTCCCCTGGACAAGGAGTATTTCCCCCGCTCCCTGGAGGAAATCATCCGCTTGAAAATGAATTCCCTGGACGAGGACAGCCGGCGATTTCTGGACCAGGCATCGGCTTTCGGCGAATCCACGTTTTTAAGCATGCTTGCCGGCATCACCCGGGATTACTCGGCCCGGCTCTATGAAATCATCGACAATGCCGAGCAGCAGGGCATTGTTGAGACCGAATTTGCCGCTGATGACGAAAACATCCGGTTTTCCAGCAAACAAGTCAGGGATATTATTTACGACGGCATCAGCCCGGCGGAAAAAAAGCTGCTTCACCAACAGATCGGCATCTACCAGGAATCATTGTTTCAGCAAAACCTGCTGCCTTCTGCCGCGTTTCTGGCCCATCATTTCAGCCGGTCTGATGAAATCGAAAAAGCCCGGGAGTACAAGGAATTCCAGGACAGCTGGAACCAGTACCTGTTCCGGGAAGACGAGATGGAAAACTGGAGCGCCGATTTTGACCCGGAAGCTGTTGACCGGGAAGAAACCGGCCCGGAAACCGGACTGGGCGATGAACCCCTGCCCCCTCAGGCCCGGCAACTGGTGCCGCACCTGCTCCGTGCGCTGCTGGTGGCTGTGCGAAACACCCGGCTTTATCCGGCGGGCAGCAAATCGGTTGTCACCGCCTCAAGGGACCTGCTGCGCATACTGGAACGAATCTTTTATACCAACAGCCAGGTTTCCATCACCGTTGAAGGCGATGATCTCTGGATTAACGGGGAAAGAATCCGGGATACCGCCCCGTCCGGTGTTTCCGCCAATATCCGGGCGCTTTTTTCCCGCATGGAAATCAAAAGCCTGATATTCAAATACGGCACGGGCGAAACCGAGCTGCAGCGCGTACTCGACGAAATCAGCCAGGCGGGCAGAAAAACCATCCCCCCGGGATTCTGGAAGATTTTTGCAGACCGGAACAAGCTTGCCTGCGTGCATGTCCGCCAGGTGGCGTATACGCGGATTGAAACATCAGATGCCCCGGCAGAAGACCCGCTTGAAACCCCGGATGCCTCTCCCGAGCAAGCGGCAAAGTCTTCAGATACGCAGACCCGTCAGGCGCAAAGGATCATCGGGGCATTTCTGGGCACTTACAGCAAATTCCGCCTCTATCCCGCCGGCGGACCTGTCACCCGGGAGGCGGTGGGCATGCTCCTGGCCGAACTGCAGTCGGTTTTCGCAAGTCAGCCAGTCATTGTGTTCTCCCGGGTAAAAAACAACCTGCTCATCAACGGAACAAAGGTGGATCCCAGTGCTTTTGAGGCCCTGTATAACGGCATGATCCGCTTCATGTCCCATACCGGCATCCACAGCCTGACACTGACTTCCGGGATAACGGAAAATGATCTGAACACGTTTTTCCAGGCCTGTTTTGAATTGCCAGACCGGCACGAGCTGACCGGGTTCTGGCAGGAACTGGCAAACAGCTACAAACTATCCGGTCTTTTGATCAATCAACGCCTCTACGATGAGCAGCAAATTCACTCCCTGGCTGAAATGACGGAAGCAGAAGACGACCAGGACCATCAACACGCACCCGCCGGGGAAGACACAGCATGTGACGAATCCGAACCCCAAAGCGATGCGCCACCCGAACCCATGTCCGGCGAGGATGATCAAGTCCTTGCCGCCCGGCTGCGGGACCTGTTTTTAAAAGGGGAAACCGAACAGGTCAAAAGGATCTTGCAGCAGATGGCCCGTTTGCATGACGATTCCGGCAAAACGGAAAAAATCAGGATCCGCAACCGCTTTTACGCTGTTCTGAACCCTCCTGGATGGCAGCCGGCCGGGGCTTATCTCAAGCTGGTACTCAGCACGCTCATGCCGCTTATCGAGGCTGAAACCCACGGCCCCGCCGTGCGCCAGGCCGCAGACAGGCTTCATCAATGCGCGGCATCGCTGATTCTTTACGGGGAATACCCGGCAGCCGCCTGGATTTTCTCCCGACTCCTGCAGCATCCGGCGCTGAGCGCAGACAGCGGCATGGAGCCATCTGACCGCCCCCGGGTGCTTGGCCGGCAGCTGGATACGGAAATCGTGGACATACTCCGGGCGGACATGAAGGCTTCAGACAGGCACCGGCGCCAGCAGGCCTGCCAGCTCATCAGCACCCTTGGCACCGGGATGACCCCAATGCTCATTGAAATCATCACCCGGGAAGAAGACATCCGGGTCCGGCGGCTGGCTGCCCGGCTGCTGGCCAACTTCGGCCAGGCAGGCGCCGACCGGCTCAAGTCCGCGCTGATCAATGAAACCCGGGAAGATGCAAAAATAAAAATTCTGGAAATCATAGACGGGGTGACAACCGAGCTGAGTACAGAGCTTCGCTGCACCATGGCAGACGCCAATCAACATGTCCGCCGGGCCGCATTCCGGCTCATCCAGAAAATTGACAAGCCCGAAACCACAACTCTCCTCGGTGAACTGGCCGGCAGCCGGGATTCGGAACTGGCAGCAGAGGCCATCAATCATCTGGGCACGAGAAAATCCGCCCGGGCAGCCGGGATTCTGGGGGAATTGGCGGAGAAGAAAAACGACCCGGAACTGCTGTGCGCAGTGTGCCGGGCCATGGGCCAGCACGCCAGCGACCGGTTCCTCCCGTCTTTAGAAAAAATCTTGTTTTCACAGGGACGGGTGTTTAAAAAAAGGCTTTATCCGACCCGTGTGCGCATCGCAGCGGCTTACGCCGTCTCCAGGACACCCGGATCCCGGGCGCGGCAAATCATCGATGCGCTCAAAAACGACAAGGACCCCCGGGTCCGGGAAGCGGCGGCAATGATGCGCTAAACACCCGGGAGTTTACTTGATCACGCGCAGATGACCCATCTGCCGCAGCCGCTCCCACAACTTCCGCACGATCACGCGTACCGCCCCGGAAGCTTCCAGATCCGGTTTTTTCGCCTGCTGCCGGCAGGATTCCAGCAGCGCGGGGTTGCCGGCATCCAGGCCGAATTCTGCAAGGATCGGTTCGCCCAGGATATCTTTTAAGCCAGCCAGATCATCGCCCGGCCGGCTGGCCACCCGGGACTTGGTTTTTGCTGTCAGGCGTTCCAAAAGCAGATTCACGGCTTCATCCACGGTTGCCGGCAGATTGTTGTCCGAATCCGCGGCATCCCCCCGGCCGGGAAAAAACGCCGCAGCACTGGGCATGGCCCCGGAAATGGCATCCATGTGCAGCACCATCTCCAGCAGATTCCAGGTCAGCTCGTAAATGCTCTCATCCTTGCTGGCCCGGGGGCCGGCCACATTTAACACATGAACTTCGTGGCCCCTTAACCACTCGTAAACATCAATGGCCGCATCAAAGACAATAACGGTTTCCAGGTCCACATGGACACAGGGCTGCCCGTGTTTTTGCGCAAGCTCAAATGTCAAAAGGGAGCCGCCGGACAGCGGCCCCCGGCTGACAATCAGGGTGCCGTCCGAGTCTTCGACATTTTTTTCCGTGCGCCGGGCATAACCGCCGCCGGGCAATTCGCTCAGCCCGTACTGATCCGGAATCAGACCGTCTTCGGCCATTCGCCCCTCGGGCATCCAGCCGCCGTGGTCCATATCGTATTCAATGGCAAAATCCAGGGCGGCCCGGTCTGCACCGGTCTGGCCGCCTGAAACAATTTTGGTTATCTGCATGACAATATCATCCATTGGCTTGCAATTTCTGGGTTGACCGGAACAACGGAAATCACCCGGGCGTCTTCGCCCGGCAGGGTGACTTCAACCTCTGCGGGCTGATCGCCCGCGGCCTTGCTGTAGCCGGCGCATATGGCCGCGGCCTGCCGGATGCAGGCACCGGCGGTGTACTCCACAATGATGCCCAGGGGACCGGCCATCTGATTCATTCGGATGCGGGTATCTGCCTCCGGGTCATACAGACGGGCAATCTGCTCGTTTTCCGCCTTATTGCGGCCCACCACTAGCTTTGTGCCGGCATCCAGGCGCAGGTGCCGGCCGTATTTAAGCAAATCCAGCTCCCGCCGGAGCCATTTCTGCCTGTGGGCCATCAGGTCCTTTAAACGCGCGGCAAACCCGGCATCCGTCAGCAGGCAGCCGCCGGCCGGGGCCGGATAATCAGTGATGCCGAACTGTTTTGCCAGCGCCATCTGGGGCTTTCTGGACCGGCCGGAAAAATCGCAGAGCTGATCGCGGTCCACCAGGCCCTTTTCTTCCATGGGTGTCATTGGCAGATTTTTGGCCGACAGCGGGCGCAGGATATATCCGTCATAGCCAGAGCGTTTTTCCACGTATCGCAAAGACGGCTTGACCTGGCTCATGGGCCGCTGGCCCACCACCTCTCCGGAAAACAAAAAATCCGCGCCGAGTTCTTCCATCATTTCCCCGGCAATTCGAAACATCAGGGCATGGCAATCCATGCACGGATTGACAAACTGGCCGTAGCCCGCCGGCGGAGCTGCCAGCATGGGCAAATAGCGATCCGTGATATCTTTGACAATCAGCTCAATGCCGGTCTGCGCGGCTGCGGCCCGGGCTTTTTCCGCATCAAAAAAAGGAGTTTCAAAGCTGATCCACACCACGTCAATGCCCTGTCGGCGAAGGACAAGCCCGGCCAGGATGCTGTCCAGCCCCCCGGAACAAAGCCCCAAGGCTCTTGTTTTTTTTTTGCTGCAATCCGTGCTATGAAAAGGCAAATGATTTGTGGCGCTAGAGTAATTCATATCCATTTTTATTGACGGGTCAACATTGATGGCACCGTAAAAGTCCAATATCTGCGTTACGCGCGCTTTCTCAGAATTTCACGTACGGATAAGTACGCTGCATTCTTCGAAATCGCGCAAGCCTTGATCTTGAACTTTTTACGGCGCCATCTGAAAACCGACTTTTTACGAGACCATCAACATTCACATGACCGGAAAAAAAAATCGCATACGTGAAATTCGACAGATATTAAGGGCCCAATACCCGGATGTCAAGACGCAGTTGAAACACAACAATGCATTTGAACTGCTGGTGGCCACCATTCTCTCAGCCCAATGCACCGACCGGCAGGTCAATGCGGTTGTGGGTCCATTGTTTGAAAAATTCAAAACACCCAATGATTTTGCCGAAGCCGACGTCAAAGAGATTGAATCCCTGATCCGGCCCACTGGATTTTACAAGAACAAGGCAAAGCATATTCAAAACTGCGCCCGGGATCTGGCCGATCGATTCAACGGCCGGGTGCCGGGCAACCTGGAAGATCTGGTGTCGCTGCCCGGCGTGGGGCGCAAAACCGCAAACGTGGTGCTGGGAGCGGCCTTCGGCATTCCCGGCATGGTGGTTGACACTCACGTGGCGCGCATCTCCCGCCGCCTGGATATGACCCGCAGCAAGGATCCGGAAAAAATCGAGGCGGATCTCATGACGGTGATTCCCAAAAAGGAATGGAACGATTTTTCCCTGCACCTGATCTTCTTCGGCCGGCAGATCTGCAAGGCCAGAAAACCCGAATGCGAAAACTGCTTTCTGGCGCATCTCTGCTATTCAGCCGACAAAAGAACCTAAGGCGTTTTGCCGGTGAGGGCCTCGTAAGCCTCCTGGATTTCCAGAAAACGCTGCCTGGCCAGTTCCTGGAATTCCTCCCCGAGATGAGAGACTTTGTCGGGATGATACTGGTGGGCCAGCCGGCGGTAAGCCTCGTGGATTTCCTGACTTGATGCGCCGGGTGACAGGCCCAGCACTGCATAGGGATCCTTTTTGCCGGCTGCCTGCTGTTTGCCGCCGGCCGCCCGGCCCTGATTCCGGGAGTTTCCCGCCCCCGAACGGCCAGTGCCGAAAAACCAGCCGGCAATACGCGAAATAAAGGCGGGCCAGCGGCCGGTTTTCAGGTAATAAATCAACAGGGCCACTAGCCCGAGATCATCGAGCCTGCCGGCAATGGGGAAAAAATCAGGCAGCAGATCCACCGGGCTGATGATATAGATCAGGCCCAGCACTATAATAAGAACGACCCAGAAGGGATTCATCAGCTTCTCAGGGTGGCTTTGATGCGCAGAGGACTGGCCAGCACCCCCAGGGCCGAAAGAATGGAGGGGCAAAGCACGTCAGCAGCATTGACGGTCTCCACACAGGCCCCCTCATCGAGCAGAACGCAGATGCCAAGGGCCGATTCGGCCAGCATGAGCCGGTCATTTCTGCCGTTTCCAATGGCAGCGGTGTTTTGCGCCCCCAACTGCCTGACATAATCGCGCTTGGCGGCTGACTGGTCGCCTGCAGGCAGAATCGAAAGGCTGCAGGGCATATCTTTAAGCTCTGCAGCCGCCTTGCCGAAGGTATCGGCCGTCAGCACGTGCAGTTCCAGCTCACCGGCCAGATTTTCCAGTGCCCGGTCCACGCCGGCCACGGCCCGGCCGTCCACGGCCAGGGTGCCGTTATAGTCCATGACCACGTATTTGAGATTCAGAATGCCATATCCCGGTATATCGATTTTCAAACCCGCCCCTTTTGATTTGCTTGTGATTTTTTTAAATCCAGACCCGGGCCATCGGGCCGGATCTTTTCCTGATCCATATCAATACTAAAAGCCTGATTTTTGTCAAGTGATCGGAATTGTCCAGGAGGCAAGGCCGGAAATCATACCGGCTCTCTACCCCGGATCATCGGCCGAAGGGAAAATCCGGCTGCCTGAAAAACCCGCCAGCCGATGTCTGTTGGGCGGGCCGACGGGGGACGGGTTGCGAGTCGCATTTGAGCGCGCAAGCGGTCAGCAGCGAGCAACCCGTCCCCCCGTCGGCCCGGATGCAAAAAGCCCTGCAAGATCTTTATATTTGCAGGATGTTTCACAAAAACAAAAAATTGCCCGAAACTTTCCAACAAGTGAAATTACCTTGAAAATTCAATGACATTTTGTTACTTGAAAAATTTACTGATACAGATTTTCATTTACTTATCAAAACCAGCCAAAAAGAGGTAGACATGCCAACGCAATTTAGCAAGGAAGAATACCGGAAACTCATGGATCTGGCCATGATCGCCAGTTGGGTCCTGCACGTTTTTGAAACCGAGGAAAACCCCGAAACCCGGGATTATGACCAGGTAATCCAGAAGATTTACGAGGGGGCCCGGGAAAAAGGCCTGGGTGATCTGGTGGCCTATGACGAGCAGGCCGGCACCTGTGTTCCCACCCCGGATTACGAGGAAGAATCCGAGGTCATGGACCTGCTCGAGGATTTCGAGGACAACCTGTTCTGGTTCGGCCTGGCCCAGCGCATGGCCTTGAAAACCCTTGTGGACAAAAAGGGTATTGAAACCTATGACGAGCTTTTTGACGAGGAGAACGCCGCCCAGCTCCGGGCCCTGGAATCGCTGTTTGCCGACGAGTTCTACGAAAACGGCTTAAACAACATCCATGCAGACCTCAGCACGGATGTATCGGATGCCGACCTTCCCAAAGAGCCTCACTGAGATGGACGCCGGCACAAACGACAGCTTCGGCAATGCAGCAGCCCGGCTCATGGATGCGGCCCTGGGAAAAATCCCGGCGGACCTGGTTGTGATCAATGCCCGGGTGCTAAACGTGTTTACCGGCGAATTGCCGGAAAACTGCGGAATTTGCGTCAAAGACGGCAAAGTGGCCTATGTGGGCACGGGCGTGGAAGAAATGGCGGATTCGGATACCCATGTCATTGACGCCGGCGGCATGACCGTGATTCCCGGATTTATTGACGGCCATACCCACATGGCCGCATCCCTGGTCCCGGAAGAATTTCTCAAATATGCCATGACCGGCGGCACCACCACCATTGTCACGGAAGTCTTTGAGGGCTATTTTGCCGCCGGCCTGGCCGGGGTCACCGACTACCTGGCCGCGTGCAGAGAACAGCCCATCAAGATCTTTGCCACCGCCCCGGCCATGGTGTCCATCAGCAGCCTATCGGCCGGAATTGACACAGAAGATCTGCAGGCCCTGCTTTCCCGGCCCGAGATTCTGGGCATGGGCGAAGCCTACTGGCAGGAGGTGCTCCAGCATCCGGAGCGCTACATGGCGGCATTTGAAATGGTGCGCAAGTCCGGCAAAACCCTGGAGGGCCACACGGCCGGAGCCAGTGAGCAGAAACTGGCGGCCTATCTGGCCGCGGGCATATCCTCCTGTCATGAGCCCATTTCTGCAGAAGAAGCCCTGTCCCGGCTGCGCCAGGGACTTTACGTGATGATCCGCGAGGGCAGCGTGCGAAAAGACCTGGAAGCCGTATCCGAAATCCGGCACAAAAACATCGATCTGCGCCGGGCCGCACTGGTCTCAGATGGCATCACCCCCGAGGCGCTAAGCCGGTCCGGCTACATGGAAACCATTGTGCAAAAAGCCATTGACCTTGGCTTTGCCCCTGTGGACGCCATCCGCATGGCCACCTTAAACGTGGCCGAGCACTTCCGGATGGATCTGCAGATCGGTGCCGTGGCCCCGGGGCGGGATGCGGATTTTGTGCTTATACCCGATATTTCCACCATCTGTGCCCGGTGCGTGGTCTCCCGGGGGAAGGTGATCGCGGAAAACGGCAAACTGCTGGTTTCCCCAAGGCCCCACGTGTTTGCCCAAACCGCTTACAACACCGTGCGCCTGCCAAGGGACCTGGATGCGGCCGACTTTGCCGTCACCGCCCCGGATTTGGAACCTGTTCAGCGCGTCCGGGTCATGGAAATGGTCACTGACCTTGTCACCCGGGAAAAAATCATGGACCTGCCCGTGATCAACGGCGGGATTGCGGCAGATCCGGAAAACGACATTGCCAAGGCAGCGGCTGTCAACTTCCGCCAGGACCCGGGCAGATGCTTTACAGGGCTGGTAAAGGGATTTGGCATAAAGGCCGGGGCAATGGCGGCAAGCGGCGCCTGGGACACCTCGGATCTTGTGGCTGTAGGGGTCAATGACGCGGACATGGCCGCTGCAATCAACCGGGTCAGTCACAACAGCGGCGGCATTGTTGCTGTAAAACACGGCCGGGTGATCGGTGAACTGGCCCTGCCCGTTCTCGGGGTCATGACAGAACAGCCCATGGCAGACATCATCGAAGCCAACCGCGAAATCAAATCCGCTGCAAGCTCCCTTGGCATCGGCTTTCCCGATCCGGTGCTGAGCCTTTTGACCCTTACCGGGGCGGCCATCCCGTTTATCCGGCTCTGCGAGCAGGGGCTGGTGGACCTGAAAACCGGCCAACACCTGGACCTGTTTGCATAAAACCGCCCCGACAACGAACGGTTTTATGCGCTCAGACGCAAATCCGCCATGTACGGGAAATGGTCCGACGGGTAAAACCCGTCTTCCTGGTATTTGATGATCCGGACATGATCAACCGAAAATTCCTTGCTTGCCAGTATCCAGTCGATTCGACTTTTTTGGGGAATACCCGTGAACCCGTGACTGGTGAAACTATCCCGACCCCAGCCCCCGCCTGACTGCTGCCAGGTATCTTTCAGACCAACCGCCGGATCTGTCAGAATCTGGTGGACATCGGCTTCGGGCTCCTCGTTGAAATCACCCATGACCAGACTGGGCAAACGAGTGCGTCCGGCCTGCTCCGCAATGATCTTTGCCTGGTGAAACCGGGCCTCTTTGCCGATGTGATCCAGGTGGGTGACAACCGCACAAATGTTTCTGCCTTCATCTTCCCGGCAGGCAAGCTCGGCATAGCTCATCATCCGGGGAAAAGCACTGTCCCAGTCCTTGCTCATGTAAACATCCGGGGTTTTTGACAGCCAGAGATCCCTGCCTCCCGTGATCTCAAACCGATCTTTGCGCACAAACAGCGTCGGGCACTGGGCCTTTTTGTCTTCCTGCCGACCGGGCATGTGGATCCAATAACCCGGCAGGTTGTCTGCCAGGTACATGAGCTGGTCCCATTTTCCTTCCTGGGTACCCAGGATGTCCGGGGCATGCTTTTCAATGACCCGCACGACCATGGCCCTTCTGCACTCCCAGGCATTTTGCCCGTCCCGGTCGTTTTCAAACCGCAGATTAAACGTCATCACCCGCAAATTCATCTGATTCCCCATGGTTTTTGGTCCGTTGGATTATGCGGCCCTGCATGATACATAAACCTAAATTGAAGATAAGGCCGGATCATTCATAAGATTGATAACTTTTTTCCTCCACCAGCTCGGATCCGCAGGCGAGGTTGATTTCCCGCTTGACCGCAGCGCGCTTATCATTGTTGAAGTAAACGCTTCTGGCAAGGGATATGAATTCATCATCAAAGGATTTGGTCCGCTCCTTTTCCCGAATGGCATCCTCGATATCCCACAACCGGCTGTTGATCTCGTAGAGCTGCAGGTATTGGGGGCTTGTTTCATCAATGCCCGCAGCCGCCATGGCCGTTTTGAGCAGAGCAAATTCTCTGTTGATATTGCGTAGTTTTTCCGGATCATGAATCCGCTCGGACTTGATGTGGACAATGGTGGCCTTGTCCACGAGTTCCCCCACAGAGACCTCAACCTTCATTGTTGTTCCTTTCCGCACAAACGGTGCATATGGGACAAATCCATTGATTTTTTAAGGCAAACCATATAGTGTAGCCCAATTGATTTCAAGTCGAATCTCACTGAAAAAAAGGCCTTGCCCGGCCATTCCGGGCCTGGGCTGCCCCTTTGACGCATAAAAAATGCTTGAACCCGCACCTGAAAAAATCTGTCTGATCCGCACCTCTGCCGTGGGCGACACGGTCCATGCCCTGGCTTTGGCCAACGGGCTGAAACAAGGCTTTCCCCATGCCAGCCTGACATGGGTGCTGCAGACCATTCCCTATGAAATGGTCATGCACCAGCCGTGCGTGGATCAGTTTGTCATCTTTGATCGCAAAAGCAGCGCCGCGGACTGGCAAAAACTGATTGCAGACCTGCGCAGCCAGCGCTTTGACCTGGCCGTGATCCCGCAGGTCAGCGCCAAGGTGAGCCTGATTTCCCTGTTTACTCCGGCAACAATCAAACTCGGATTTGACTGGCACCGGTCCAGGGAACTGCACTGGCTGGCCACAAATCATCATATTCCCGGCCGTCCCATGGGCCATGTGCAGGATCAGTTTTTCGAGTTTCTGGAATACCTGGGAATCCAAAATTTTACAAAAACCTGGGATTTTTGTTTTACCCCGGAGGAACGCAAATGGCAGAAGGCCTATTTTGACCGCATTGACCGGCCGGTTGCCGGATTTGTCATTGCCACGGCCCACCGGCAAAAGGAATGGGCCCCGGCCGGCTACGCCCGGGTCATGGACGCGGTCAAATCCCGCCTGGGTCTTGAGCCGATGATGATCGGCGGGCCCAGCGCACGGGAAAAACAGATTGCAGAAGAAATTGCCGCCCTATGCAAATGCCGACCCGTCATCGCCCTGGAAAAACCCATCCGCCGCACCATGATGCAGCTTCAGGGCTGCCGCCTGGTGGTGTCCCCGGATACGGGACCTTTGCACATTGCCGTGGCAATGGGTGTACCCACCATAGGGCTCTATGGATACTCCAATCCCAGGCGCTGCGGCCCCTACCGGTTCCATGACCTCTTGATCGACCACTACAACGATCCGGACGCACAACACGCCCCGATTACCCGCAAAACCAAGCCGGGCCGGATGCAAACCATCAATCCGGAAGAAGTGATTGAAAAAATACAATACGGCCTGACAGCCTACCCGGATCCGCAAAATCGGCCGGAGATGATCAAGTGATGACACTCCAGCGCCACCGGGGATATCGATTCGGCTCGGGCCGGGGTCTGACCCGCCCGCAGATGGACCGACTGGCAGAGTATTTTCAAATGCCGCCGCAAAACGCCCGGGGCCGGCTCGGGGGCAGAACAGGTGCTCAAACCGCGGAGATCAAAGGGCTGGGCAAGCTGATCATAAAAACTTACTTCAGAGGCGGGCTGCTGGGCCGGGTCATTGAAAAAACCTACCTGGGCATCGGCCCGTGCCGGGGCCGGGCCGAATTTGAGATGCTGACCCGCATTCGCGCCATGGGCGTGCGAGCACCTGCGCCGGTGGCCTTTGCATCCAAAGGGCGTTTTTTGCAAAACACCTGGCTGGTCACCCGGCAGATCGAAAATGCCCGAACCCTTTCGGAACTGGCCATGGTCGATGAAAAAGCCGCAGAGCAAATCATTTCCGCCGTGGCCGGCCAGGTGCGCAAACTGATACAAAACCGGATTCTGCACGTGGATCTCCACCCGGGCAACATTTTGGTAAATGCCAGCGGCAGGGTCTATATCATTGATTTTGACAAGGCGCTGCAAACACGGGATAACGCCGCACGACTACGCCAGCGCTATATCCGCAGATGGCAGAGGGCGGTGATCAAACACGAACTGCCCCTGTTTCTCAACCCGCTGTTTTGCGACAACCTCGGGGGATAAGAAAAGGCGTTTTCAGGTGGTACAAAAAAATGCGGCGCAAACCGTAAAACTCACCGGCCTGCGCCGCAGGAGGGGGTCGCTTGTTGAAATGAAGCTATTTTTTGCCTGCGCCGCGCTTGGAAGCCTTGATCGGGTTGATCTTGGCCGCCTTGGTATCGGCCCCGGCTTTGGACACGTGGGTGGCCAGGTTACAGGTGCCGTTTTTCCACTTTTTTTCCGGCTCCGGACACTTGCTGCAATACCAGCCGGATTCATACGATACGGTTCGGCCGCAGCCGTTGCAGGACTCAACAATCTGATAGCAGGTACCGCCGTTATAAACACAGCCGTCTGCTGTCATAAAAGCGCATTCCATTCCTTTTCGGGTGGTCTGGCAGATCATTTTTCTCTCAACTCCTTTTCTCACATGAAATAACGGCCCCAAAAGGGGCCGGAAATTTTTTGACGCATCAATATCTGCCAAGCTGATGACAAATATAAAGAAACTATTTCTATAGCAACCGGTTTTCCTTTGTCAAGATTTTTTTTATTGTTCCTGCATCCGGGCTGCCAGCAGGGCGGCGCCAATGGCGCCATTTAACTGGGCGTGCGGCGAAACTCGGATTTCAACATCCATGCGGCTTTCCAGGGACCGGACCACTCCCTGGTTGCGTGCCACTCCGCCTGTCATCATCACCGGCGGGGTCACCCCCACCCGCCGGGCCATGGCCGATATCCGGGAGGCAACGGATTCATGAATCCCGGCAATCATGTTCTGCCGGCTCTCGCCCCTGGAAATCAAAGAAATCACCTCGGATTCGGCAAAAACCGTGCAGATGCTGCTGATGGCCGCCGGGGCATCGGCCTCGGCCGAAAGCCGGCCAAAATCATCCAGATCCGCCTCCAGGGCCCGGGCCATAACCTCCAGAAACCGGCCCGTGCCTGCGGCGCACTTGTCATTCATGGCAAAATCAATCACCTTGCCGTTGGTATCGATTTTGATCACCTTGCTGTCCTGGCCGCCCACGTCCACCACAAACCGGATTTCCGGATCAATAAAATGCGCGCCCGCACCATGGCAGGTAATCTCGGTAACGGCCTTGTCGGCAAAATCCACGCTGTTTCTGCCGTAGCCCGTGGACACAATGACATCAATGTCATCCCGGCGGATACCGGTTTGGCCCAGAAGGGTTTCAAGCACGGCATTTCCGGCTTTTGCCGCATGGTATCCCGTAAACTGCAGAGAAGTGCCGGCCAGTTTGCCGTCATGGATCAGCGCCGCCTTGGCGGTGATCGAACCGATATCAATGCCTGCGGTAATCATACTGCTTTCCATCCCCGGGTGATATACAATGAATTCAGGATTTCAAGGTTTCCATAAAGGCGTCAATGCGGGTGTCAATCTGGCTTTCGGAAAAAGCGCGCTCATCGACCATGTCTGCCTCAATGATTAAAGTGGGCACCCCGAGCCGGTCCATGATCATCTGCCGAAGATCGTACTGGCCCAGGGAATAGGGCTTGCAGGAACGATTGGAATGCATCACCATTCCGTCCACGTGGTATTTTTCAATCATATTGGCCACAATATCAAACATCATGTCAATGGAGATGTTGATATACACCTTGGTATAGGTCTCGGCCATGGCTTCCAGAAACGTCTGTCCGTTCATGTCCGGCAGCATCCCGCTCCAGGCCGAGGTGTAGGTGTCGGCCACCAAAGCCGCGTCATGGGCGGCAAATTTTTCAGACAGCCACCGGGTCTTGTACCACACCGGAAGATTGTCCCACAAAAGCCGGTATTTTTCATCCGGCACCATGGAAACGCCGTTTGCAATGCGCTGGTTTAATTCGTCGTGCAGCTGCCGGTAATAGTCCACGGCAGTTTGCGTGCCGCGAAGAGTGACAATCAAGGCCAGATGAAAAAAAGCATCAAATGCGGTCATGGGCGCCGGCCGGTGAGCGCAGGTGTCGAGCACGGCCTGCCACAGCCCGGTGCCCTCCACTGATAGCCGGCCCACTTCCTCCATGCGGTCATAATCCATTTTGGTGCCGCAATGGGTCTCCAAAAAGCCGATATACTCATAAATCTGGGAAAGCACGTACTTGCGGGCGGAATCGGAAAACTCCCTGTGCACAAAAGGCGTGTCCAGGATAAACAGAGGAACATTGAAATACCGCGCCGCGGTTTCGTACCACTTGAGCACAGTGCCGCAGATATTGTTGCAGCACACCAGCATATCGGGTTCGGGCAGCCCGCCGATGGGTCCGGTTTTTTCCACGCTGTCGGCGATATCGGCCCGGGCATAGGAGCACAGATCCCGGGAATAGCCCATTTCCTCTGCTTTTTCACAAAGCTGCGCCCCCATCTTGGAAGCTCCGATCATGGCCCCGTGGTTTTCCGGGTACACCGGAATCACGTCCATGGCGATCAGGGGCTCAACCGGGCCGCCGCTGGTGATCCAGGCCACTTTTTTGCCCTGCTCCCGGGCGGTTTTGGCGTCAATGTAATAATTGGTCATGATCTCCTTCATGCGGGAGACCGCCTGGATTTTGGGCGCCTTTTTTGCCGGATCATGCTTTTTTTGATTATCTGCCATTACTTGCCTCCCATACGCCCCGGACTAGAGCATATCCACAAAGGTTTCCAAACGGGTCAGCAGCTGCTCCCCGGGCGGGGGCTGGTCCTCGATTTCGATGAGCAGACTCGGAATCTGCGCCGAATCAAGAAACTGCTTCAGGTAAGGGTAGTCAAAAGCGTGAGGATCACAGAATTTAAGCTGGAGAAAGACCACCCCGTCTACGCCCTGCTCCCGGGCCGCATCCACCAGGTGCCGGCCTCTGGCAGTAATATCGGCATGCTTGGCCGGACACACGCTGCGCGAAAGATACCGGTCGGCCACGGCAGCCAGGGGATCTTTGGCATCTTCGGCAATGGTGCCCTCAAAATACCGGGCGCCGGTGCACAAGTCATCCCATACCACGTCGGCCCCGGCCCGGGCCAGCAGATCATAAACGTCCGGATGAGTGCAGATGCCGCCGGCCAGCATCAGGCGCTTGCGGCCGGTTTGCGGTGCATCCCCGGCAGAAGAGCCGATCTGATCGAGAAACGCGGTAATGTCGCGCAAAAATGCCGCCGGCTCCATAACCATGGCCGCGGTCATGATCCAGTGTACGGCAGAGGGTTCAAAGAGCCCGGGTTTTTGGCTTCTGAGCGCATATACGGCTTTTAACTGCTTTCGGATCTGGTTGTATGCACAAATGGCCGCGTTTATATCCGCATCACGGATTTGTTTGCCAAATGCGGTTTCAAGCTCCCGGCAAAACCCGGAAAGCACGTCGATCATATATTGCCGGGCACTTTGCGTATTTAGTTTAACCGGCAAAACCGCGTCAAAATGATGGGCAAAACCGGCATTTAACCGCCAGATATCCGACAGCCGCTGAATGGAGTCACAGGTATGGGGAAACACCGCTCCGTCTAAAAAATCCAGGTTCCCTTTTAAGGCGTCCTCCAGACCGCCGCGCACCAGGGAACAGCAATAGGACTGAAGATGGGTATCCGCCAGGCTGATTTCCCCCCGGGTGCCAAACAGGCGCAGAGGCAGGATGCCGGCGGCATAAATGAGTTCTACGGGCGCATAAGAGCAAAAAAATCCAAGGATGCTGCGGCCGGTTTCCTGTTTTACGCTGCGGCCGTAGCCTGCGGGATCGCGCCAGACGGACCGAAATCTTTCTGCTGGAGTCATGAAGTTTTCCTTATACAAAAATCAAGTCCGGTTTTTCCTTGCAGAGTTGATGGCACCGTAAAAAGCCTGATTTCAGATGGCGCCGTAAAAGTTCAATGATGTGTTTGGCCTGCACAGGCATGCCTTGTTCATACCCTTGGGGCCAAAGGGCTGTCAAGGCGAAAAAACGAGCATTCGTTCGTTTTTGGCTCTCCTTTTTCAACCTCACAGGTCACAGCCATGTTTTTCGAAACAATGCCATGCCGCAACAAGATCAATCTAGACACTGCCTTCGTAAAATAAATAGAAATCGAAACATTGCATAACCGCCTGGAAATAAAATTAGAATATCCTTGACATAATCATTAAATTTATTATTATATAGAATTAATTTAAAAAAAGAAAACATACTATTATACTGCCCGAACGAAAACCAGGATTTTTCGTTCAGGTCCAGGACGGCGAAAATTTTAACCGCAGGAATACTCGACGTATTTTGAGGATTAAAATTTGAGCCGGACGCAGAGATTGGCGGAAAAGACGGTTTTCGTTCAGGCACTATTATACAACCCAATTTGAACAGAGAAAGGCATCCCATGGATCGGGAAAAAAAAACCAACAGCGAATTTATTATTGACGCATTGCTCACGGGCCGGGATCTCCGGTCTCCGGAAATTACACAACTGGTCACCGAACAATCGGGCAAAAGCATAAAAATACAGGATATTGCCAGTATCCTGGCCAAATTAAGCAATAGCGAGAAATGCGACCTGGGCTTTTTTATTTATAAAAAAAGAAGCGCCAAAGGCTACACCTATCACCTGGTACCCGAAGCCCTGTCTCTTCCGGCCGAAGCGCTTTACGGCCTTACCCGCAAAACCGGAAAGAACCGCTACACTCTTGAACAAACCCTTGCCGACTATCCGGATCTCAAAAAATATGTCAGTTCCTCGCGCCTGAAAAACCGTGAAATCAAACATAGCGCCAAAAAACGGCGCAAATCCCTGGACAAAACCATTTCGGCCATCCACCTGCCCAGTCAGACAGCCAGCACACAGCAAAACGAGGATTCCGACCAGGCCATCAAAATGCTGGTCGCCCAGGTTCTGGATGAAATCTCCGAGCAGGGCGGGCTAAACATCAACATCAACCTCAATGTCCGTTTTACCGGTATCGGCGAGGAATGACGGAACTGATCAATTAAAGCCAAATGACAAGTCCCTCTGAACGGAATCAAAAACTGAGCATCACGCCGGAAAAACAGGGGGCTCTGGAATATATTAAAATCAGCTATCCCCTGCGTTATGGCCGCTACGGTGAAATCCGGACCCCGGCCCATATTTTCGAATTCCAGCCCAACGGCGAAATCCGGACCATCGCCGGCCGGACAGGCGGATGGCTCACCTCTGCGGAATGGCTCAAGCGGACCGCCGGAAATGACTGGCAGTATTTTTCCGCAGGGGGTTATGCCGGAGCCCTGAACTACACAGGGGAATATTACGTTCCCTGCCTGCCCTACCAGACCAATGCCCTGTTTGGCACCGACGCCTTTGAAAGACAGGAGGTCGTGGAAACCTTTTCCGCCTGGCACAGGCTCCGCCGGGACCTGCAGCAACTCGACACGACACGGCTGGCTGAAAAACAAAGCGCATTTGTTCAGCGTATCCTGGAGATGAATCCGCAAACCCTGGAACACCGGGGCCGGCGTCTGCACGAAATCATCGGCGGGCCGGTCACTGTCCTGCCCCCGGACTGCCGCCACGTTGAATACGATGTGATCCCGGTGGCCATCTCAAAAGGATGCCTGTATAACTGCCGGTTCTGCCGGGTAAAATCCGGACGTGGTTTTTCCGTTCACCCGCAGCAGGCCGTTGAAGCCCAACTTTACGAGCTGGCGCAATTCTACGGTGCCAACCGGATCAACTACAATTCGATTTTTTTGGGCCAGCATGATGCCCTGCATGCCGGGGCGGATCCGATTCTTTTTGCCGCACGCAGGGCCTGGGATATTCTGGAAATCGGCCAATCGGCCATGAAAGATCCCCGGCTTTTTTTATTTGGCAGCGTTGATTCCATGCTGGCCGCAGACCCTCGCCTTTTTGCCGCAGTAAATGAGCTGCCGTTTTACACATATATCAACATAGGGCTGGAATCCGGGGACACAGCCACTTTGTCCACCCTGGGAAAGCCCCTGAATGCCGAAAAAGTGACAGCCGCCTTTGACCGGATGATAGAAATCAACCAGCAATACGACCGGGTGGAAGTCACGGCCAATTTCGTCATCGGCGCCGACCTGCCCGAATCCCATCTGCCCTCGATTCTGGAACTGACCCGCAGCCGTCTGGCGCATTTTTATCCCAAAGGGGCGGTCTACCTGTCCCCGCTAGAACATATCGGGGACAAAAACCGGCTGCTGACCCGGTTTAATGAACTGAAAACCCGCTGCCGCCTGCCGGCCTATATCTATCTGATCCAGCGGCTTTGAAAAGCAGGGCCGATTCCGGACCCGGATGATCCGATAAAGGCCTCTGATTTTGCAGAAAGGAACTTTCGGGGACCCATTTTTTCACCACAGAGGGCACAGAGAAAACATTGTTTATCAGAAGCCTTCTCCGTAATCTCTGTGTCCTCTGTGGTGAATATCCATTTCAGGCTTTCAAAAAACAAGTTCCCTGGAAGTCTTAAAACGGATATAATCGCCAGCAATAAAAAAATAACTTTTTGATTTTACTTAAAACTTAATTACTTAACACTTGATGGCACCGTAAAAAAGTCTGATTTCAGATGGCGCCGTAAAAAGTTTAAGACCAAGGCTTGCGCAATTTCGAAGAATGCAGCGTACTGATCCGTACGTGAAATGCTGAGAAATTGCGCGTAACGCAGATATTGAACTTTTTACGGCGCCATCAACACTTAATCACTTAACACTGCCTGTAAAAAGACTTTTTACAGGCGTATCAAACATGTATATATTTTAAAAAAACATTGTTCCGGTTTAAGATCAAGGTATTTGCAACAATCACCCGCAAAAAGGAGCCGAGGTTATGACGGTGCTGACGATTTCAAGGCAATTCGGAGCAGGCGGAAAAACCCTGGGAAAAACCGTATCAAAGCGGATGGGCTACACCCTGGCAGATGAAGACCTGGTGCAAATGGTTGCCGAACGCGCCAAAGTCTCCAACGATTGGGTAAAATCCATTGAAAAGGAAGCCGGGGGCTCGCTGCTGCGGTTTATGGACTACATGATTTCCAAAAGCTACGTGGACCGGGTTCTGGCTGAAACCAAGGGCTATATTGACGAAAAAATCTATGTCAGCGCCCTTTCCGAAATCATCAGCACCATGGCCGATGAAGGCGACTGCGTGATTATCGGCCGGGGCGGGCAGTATATCCTGCGGGATCACCCCCGTGCCTTCCACATTCTGCTGGTGGGCAGACGCGAAGACCGGGTCCGGTTCATGATGGAAAACTATAATCTCGCCCGCAAGCAGGCAGAAACCGCCATAACGGTCCAGGGCAAAAGAAGGCGGGCCCTTTATAAAAAATTCGGAAAAGAGGACTATGATCATCCGAGCCTGTATGATCTTGTTTTGAACATGAGCCGGATTTCCATGGAAAAAGCCACAGACCTCACCTGCGATCTGATCCGGGGATAGGCGCAATTCGGAAAACACATACCGGAAAACTGGCACGCATATTGCTTATTAATCTGCAGGTTGAACAACACCTCCTGACTTGTCAACCTCCCTGGATCAGCAGGTGGCCGGGTACTTGGCAGTCCGGCCGCCTGCTGATTTTTTTTGTGCACACGCCCAGGTGCAAGATAATTCCGCCAAACATTAACGTTCCATAACGTTACATTCGTTATGGTCAGCCTGCCCCCACATTGTCTGCATCACCACCAAACACGCCCCAGTCAGCCGACAACCCCTGCGCATGGATCCTTTTGCCGGTCAGCGCAACAAAAAAATAGCATAGTGCAAAATTTTTAATGCTCTGGCATAAATATTGCTGTTGGCCCCCCTACACTTTATGAAAATCTCTCAAGCGGTACAAGGAGGTACAAAATGGGCAAATGCGTTAATCACCCGGAAACCGAAACCAGCTATAAATGCATGAAACATAATATCTATCTCTGCGATCAATGCCTGGAATGCCGTGATCCGGAACTTTACTGCAAATACCGCAGTTCATGCCCGATCTGGTTTCTCAGCAAGGGGACCCGAAAACTCGACGAATCCGGTCAGACCCCGGCCCGGGAAGCCACCTGCAGAGTGGACTTTTCGCCGGACGGCAAATCTGCCGAAGTGCCTGCGGGCGCCACCCTGCTTGATGCGGCCGGAAAGGCGGATGTCTACATCAATGCCTCCTGCAACGGCAAGGGCGCCTGCGGCAAGTGCAAGCTCATCGTGGAAGACGGAGAGGTGGAAAAAACCGATACAGCCCTGCTCTCAGACAATGAAAAACAGAAAGGCTATGTCCTGGCCTGCCAGAGCCGGGTCAAGGGCCCGGTTTCCGTGCGGGTGCCGGAGGAAACCATTGAACGAAAACTGCGGGTGGCCGGCATGGGCGAAGAAATCACCCGCCGCCTCCAGGGCCGGGTCACAGAGATTTCCCCCATGCTTGAAAAAATCTCCATGGAGCTCAGCCCGCCGAGCTTAGATGACCCGGTCAGCGACCTGGACCGGCTCAAACGGGGCCTGAAGAAAAACGGCATTGACACGAACCGTACAAACATCGGTCTGCCGGTGATGCGTCAACTGGCTGCGGCCATGCGAAACAAAAACTGGAATGTAACAACATCCATCATGCACAAGGCCTGCTCAAGCGAAGTGGTGGCGGTGGAGCCCGGCAACGGAGCCCATCCCGGTCTGGGCCTGGCCATTGATATCGGCACCACCACCATCGTGGTCTACCTGGTGGACATGGCAGACGGCCGCGTTATTGCCGCCACTTCCGGGCACAACCGCCAGGCCTCCTGCGGCGATGACGTGATCAACCGAATTGTGTGCGCGGAAAAAAACGGGGTGAAGAAACTGAGCACCCTGGTGCTTTCCACCATCAACACCCTGATCCGGGAGGCTGCGGAAGGCGCAGGAGTGGATTTCCGGGATATCGGCAACGTCGTGGTCTCCGGCAACACCACCATGACCCATCTGCTGCTGGAAATCGAACCCCGCTACATCCGTCGGGAGCCTTATATCCCGTCCATATCCGAGTTTCCGGTGCTAAAAAGCGGGAGCATCGGACTGAAGGCCAATGCCAATGCCGCCGTGTTTGTCATGCCGGGGCCGGCCAGCTATGTGGGCGGCGACATTGTCTCCGGTGTCCTGTACACCGGTCTGCACCGGCAGGAGGAACTGACCCTGTTTATTGACGTGGGCACCAACGGTGAAATTGTGCTGGGCAACAAGGACTGGCTCATCTGTGCCTCGTGCTCGGCCGGCCCGGCATTTGAGGGCGGCGGCATCCGCTGGGGCATGCGCGCTGAGCAGGGCTCCATTGAAAGCGTCACCATTGAACCTGTCAGCTTTGAACCCCGGATCAAAACCATCGGTGATGAGCCGCCCAGGGGCATTTGCGGCACCGGCATGATCGAGCTGATCTCTGAAATGATGCTCACGGGCATCATTGACCAGCGGGGAAAATTCCAACTGGATGCCGATCATCCCCGGATGGGGGCGGTGGGCGAAGAGCCGGCCTATGTGCTGGCATTTGCCGACCAAACCCCCATGGACGAGGATATCGTGTTTACCGAATCCGACATTGACAATCTCATCCGCAGCAAGGGGGCCGTGTATGCGGGATTCACGGTGCTGCTCAACCAGATCGGGGTCAGCTTTGACATGATCGACCGGGTGATCATCACCGGCGGTTTCGGCCAGTTTCTCGACATTGACAAGTCCGTGACCCTGGGCCTGCTGCCCGACATTGACCGGGAAATATTCCATTATTACGGAAACTCCAGCATTGGCGGGGCTTACATGGCACTGCTGTCTGCAGATCACCGGCAGTCAGCCGGGGAGATCTGCAATGCCATGACCTACATGGATTTTTCCACAAACACGGCGTTTATGGATGAATTCACATCCGCGCTGTTTCTGCCCCACACCAACCTGGAGCAGTTTCCGAGCGTGTCGGCAAAAATGCGCGAAACCGCCAACTAGACCGCCGGGCAGTGCAAAAATCATTGACAGCGCCGGCGGCTTCGGTGTACATGGCCTTGCAATCGCAATATGAAATTGCCCTTGTAATAAATCTTTCTGATTTTTCATTCACACGAATTTAAAAAACCAAGCCGGGAAGGCTTTGCTCGCCCTGAAGGGCGCTCAGGCCACCCGGCTTTTTTTATGGTTTTTCAGAAAGAAAGGATCAATATATTGAAAATATTACGAATTTTTGCATTGCCCCTAATGACTGCGCTGATGACAATTTCAGCGCCGGCGGTTTCCGGAGCTGAGGAGCCGGAGCAGCCAGAGCAGCCGGCTTATCAAATGGAGGAAATTGTGTTTACAGGCGCTCAGATTCCGTCACCCGAGGCGGACACCCAAACCATCCGGATGGAATCGGCCGGCCGGGCCGTGGTTACCACCGTGCCGGATGCCATGGATACGGCCGCGGGCATTGACATCCAGCGCCGGGGCATCCTTACCCCCAAAAACAGCCAGGTGCGCCTGCGGGGCCTGGATGAAAGACGCTCCCAGATTTTGCTAAACGGCCGGCCCTTAAACGGCACCGGGGTCATGGGCGGTTATTTCGTGGACTGGACCGCCCTTTCCACTCAGCAGATTGACACCGTGGACATTACCAAGGGCGCGTTTTCCGCCAAACACGGAAACAGCCTGGGAGGCGCGGTGAGCATGACATCCCAGGCCCCGGACAAGGATTTTGAAGCCAGCATTTCAACCGGCTACAAGCGATATAACACGTTTTCCGCAAATGCCTCCGTCTCCGGCCGACAGAACGCATTTGCCGCCAGTTTGTCCGCGGGTCACAAACGCACCGACGGGCACCTGCGAAACAGCGGAGCAGAGCGCACGGATGTTTCGGGCCGTTTTCATTACTTCTGGGGCGATGATGGCGAACTGCAGCTCTCCCTGCGCCACAGCACGGGCGATTACCAGATGCCCGTGGAAAACCGCAAAAACACGGCCGATTATGATTCGGATTTTCCGGAGCATGCCGGCGACTACCTGGCGGGTCCCGGAATCAAATTTCCGGGCGAAGACAGCCACGGCGACCGCAGCTTTTTTCACAAGGAGCGCACAGAGGCAGATTTCCGGGCCCAGAAACAGATCGGATCCCTGGATTCGGAACTGATTACCTACATCAACTACGAAGACCGCACAGACACCCTCTATTCCCGGCAAACCGGCGAAAAAATCCTGGAACGCGATGCGGTCCCGGACCGGTCCTGGGGCTGGAAAACCAATTTTGCCCGACCGGGAAAAGATCACCAAATCGGATTTGGCGCAGAGGGAAATTATCAGGGATACGGCGGCACGGACAACACCTATATCCGGCCGGGGTATTTTCCCAAGCCTCCTGCAGACGTTGACGATGACTGGGATGCCACCCGGTGGCACGGCGTCTACGTGGATGACACCTGGGGTGTGAGCCAAAAAACGGATGTATACGCAGGGCTTCGCTATGATGATTACAAGGGAGACCGAACTGTGGATGCGGTCACCGGTTACAATGCAGCAGGCAAACCCCTGGGATATGCGGACCGGGATGTGGATTTTCACGAAGGGGTTGTCCAGCCGAAACTCGGCCTTGTCTACAGCCTTCAGCCATGGCTTTCGCTCTACGGCCGGGCCGGCCGGGCCGCCCGGTTTCCGGACAACCCGGCATTTTACTGGTATTATGCGGGATACCAGCCGGAGCTGGATTCCCGGACAAATATCACCCGAAAGGACCTCACCTATGAAGACGCCATGCAGTACGAGGCCGGGGCTGAATACACCGGCCTGAAAAATCTCACCTTGTCGGCCACCGTGTACCATTACCGGGTGGAAAACTATATCCGCTGGATTTTCGGCTATGCCCCCAGCCGGGTAGTTTACAATGTTGACCGGGTGGATTTTACTGGTGCGGAAATCGATGCCACCGCATCTTTGACAAAGCACATCAGCGCATTTGCCAATTTTGCCTGGCAGGACACGAAAAAACACGGCGATGTCCTGGATGCCAGCAACACCCTTTCCGATTCCCTGCCCGAGCTGCCGGAATACAAGTTCAACTGCGGGCTTTCCTGGCAGCGGCCGGACGGGGCCATGGCCCGGGTCAAACTGCGCTGGGTCGATGAACGGCAAGTGCCCTACCTGGCCGGTACAGCCAGCCCGGACGGGGCCTCTCAGTTTGCCGGCGCAACAGCCGAACTGCGGGAAATGGATGATTTTGTCACCGTGGACCTTTTTTTCAAGTACCCCGTATTTGCGCACCTGGACTGCACCGGCTTTCTCACCGGGGGGGTTGAAAACCTCATGGATGAAACGTATCAGGAGGAATATGATTTTCCGGCACCAGGCCGAAGCTTTCACATCGGCGCGGAACTGGTCTTTTAACCATTTGAAATTTGAAGGCACCGTAAAAAGTCTGATTTTAGATGGTGCCGTAAAAAGTTCAAGATCAAGGCTTGCGCAATTTCGAAGAATGCAGCGTACTTATCCGTACGTGAAATTCTGAGAAATTGCGCGTAACGCGGATATTGGAGTTTTTACGGCGCCATCAAATTTGCAACCAAGGAGATAAAAATATGACAGCAAAGGAAGTCATGGAACGCGAAGATTTTCAAAAATGCCTGGAATTTCACGGCCATCTGTGCCCCGGGGTTTCCATCGGGTACCGGGCGGCCCGCACCGGCATGGCCCACTTAAGCCAAAAACGATCCCTGGACGAGGAACTGATTGCCATCGTGGAAACCGACGCCTGCTCGGCCGATGCCGTACAGGTACTCACCGGGTGCACCTTTGGCAAGGGCAATTTTATTTACCGGGATTACGGAAAGATGGTGTTTACCTTTGCCAGCCGGCAGACCGGCCGGGGCGTGCGCGTATCCTTGCGCCCCGGTGCCTTTGAACCGGATCCCGAACACATGGCGCTTTTGCAGAAAGTCATTGCCGATCAGGCCGATGAAACAGAAAAGCAGCGCTTTTCCCAAATCCATGAAAAACGATCCCACGATATCCTGGAAATGGATGAACAATCCCTGTTCTCCATTGCGGAAACAAACATTGACCTGCCGGGCAAAGCCCAAATCGACCCTTCTGTTGCCTGCAACCAATGCGGGGAACCCACCATGGCGGCAAAACTGGTGGAAACCAAAGACGGCAGCCGCATATGCCGCCAGTGCCATGGGGAGGAAAAATGACATCCCGCCTGGCTGTTTTTTTCCTCGCCCTGACGGCCGCCGCGGTCATGGTTCTGGTCCCGGCGGCCGGAAACCGGGCCGCCTGGGCCCAAAAAATGGAGACCGTCACAGATGCCGCAGGCCGAAAGGTAACCGTTCCCGTGCCGGCCGGCCACGTGATTTGCTCGGGTCCGGGATGCCTGCGGCTTATGGTCTATCTTCAGGCAACAGACCGGGTGGTCGCGGTTGACAGCATGGAAAAAGACGTCTCTTCCGGTGCCGATCCCCGGCCCTATGCCCTGGCCCATCCGGAACTCCGGGACCTGCCCATGTTCGGGGAGTTCCGGGGCATGGACAACCCGGAACTCATTGCCGCTCTGGATCCCCGGCCCGAAGTGATTTTCAAAACCTTTGCCTCCATGGGCCATGATCCGGGCGAGCTCCAGAAAAAAACCGGGATTCCGGTCATTGTGCTCCAATACGGAAATCTCACCGGCTACCGCCATCAACTGGATCAATCCCTGGAGATCATGGGCCGGGTTTTGGGCAAAACCCAACGGGCAGAAGAAATCATCCAATTTTTTGACGATCAGATCGCAGATCTGGCCCGGCGTACCGCAGACGTGCCCCAATCGGCCAAACCCACCTGCTATGTGGGCGGGATTTCCTACAAGGGGCCCCATGGATTTCGCTCCACTGAGCCGGATTTTCCGCCCTTTGAATTCACCCGGGCCCGGCATCCGGCCAACAGCGCAAGGCCCACGGCCGGACCGGTTTCCAATGCCCAGGTGGCCCGGGAACAGATTTTGGCCTGGAACCCGGAAATTTTGTTTCTGGATCTTGCCGGCACCGTGTCCAATCCCGGTGCCAGCGCCCTGGATGAGCTGCACACGGATCCGGCATACCAGCACCTGGACGCGGTTGGCCGGGGCCGGGTATTCGGCCTGATGCCCTATAACTGGTATGCCCAGAATTTCGGGGCCGTTTTTGCCAATGCCTGGTATGTGGGCAAAAAGCTGTATCCGGAAAAATTCTCCGACATTGACCCGGCCAGAAAAGCAGATCAAATCTTTTCCTTTCTTGTGGGGCGTCCGGTTTTTGACCGGATCAACGCCATGTTCGGCAACCGGGTATTTGAACAAGTGATGGAACAAAAAGGCGAATAACAGCCATGCACCTGACCCATACGCAAATCCCGGAAGAATACAAAACCCATATCGGCAAAAAAACCACCTTTGTGGCCGCAGCTTTTGTTCTGCTGATCCTGGTGCTTTTTGCATCCGTGTCTGTCGGCGCGGTGCGCGTGCCCGTGGGCGAACTGATTTCCAGCCTCCTGGGCCGGGCCTCGGCGCAAAAATTCGACATTATCATCTGGCAGATCCGGATGCCCCAGGCCCTGACCGCCATGGCCGCAGGCGCCGGACTGGCGGTTGCCGGGGCCATGATGCAGTCCATTTTGCGAAACCCCCTGGGATCGCCCTTTACACTGGGCATTTCTCATGCCGCAGCCTTTGGTGCAGCCCTGTGCGTGATGCTGGTGGGGCCGGGATCTTTACAGGAAACCGGCTCCGGGCTCCCGGCAATGCTGGCCCCGTATGCAGTCACCATTTCAGCCTTCGGGTTCAGCCTTGTGGCCACGTTTATCATCATTGGCATTTCCCGAATCCGGAGCGCTTCCCCCGAAGTCATGGTTCTGGCCGGAGTGGCCCTGGGATCGCTGTTTACCGCAGGCACCATGTTTCTGCAGTATTTTGCCGATGACGTGGAACTGGCGGCCATGGTGTTCTGGACCTTTGGCGACGTGTCCCGGGCCAGCTGGCAGGAGCTGGGCGTGATCACTGTGGTGCTGGCAGCGGTGTTTGTTTACGGGTTTTTCAAGCGCTGGGATTACAACGCCATTGACGCCGGAGATGAAACCGCCAGGGGCCTCGGGGTCCGGGTGGAGCGGGTGCGGCTGGTGGGCATGCTGGCAGCCTCCCTGATCACCGCGGTGGTGGTGGCATTTCTGGGCATCATCGGATTTGTGGGCCTGGTGTGTCCGCATATGGTGCGGCGCCTGATCGGGGATGATCACCGGTTTCTGCTGCCCGGCACCTGCGTGATCGGCGCCCTTCTGCTGCTGGCCGCAGACACGGCCGCCAGGTTGGTGCTGGCCCCGCATATTCTGCCGGTATCCATCCTCACCTCGTTTCTGGGTGCGCCCGTGTTTATTTACCTGATCATCCGGGGGCAGCAGCGATGATTCTCACAGTGGACAATGTCTCGTTTCAGTATAAAAGCACGGCCGTGCTGGATTCCATCTGCTTTCAGGTGCCGGTTCACAACGTGGTGGCTGTTCTCGGGCCCAACGGGGTGGGCAAGACCACCCTGCTGCGGTGCATGAACGCCATTTTGCGGCCCAAAAGCGGTGTGGTGCGCATCAACGGGGAAAACATCTTAAACATGGGGACAATGGAAATCGCAAGACGGATGGGATATGTGGCCCAGCGGGCGGAAGCCGCCAGGACAACGGTTTTTGACGCCATTTTATTGGGCCGGCGGCCGCATATCACCTGGCGGGCATCTGAGCACGATCTGCGGCTGACCCATGCGGCCATTGACCGTCTCGGGCTAAATTCCCTCTCCTTGCGGTATGTCACGGAATTAAGCGGCGGGGAACTCCAAAAGGTCAGTATTGCCCGGGCTTTGGTGCAGGAGCCCGGGATCCTGCTGCTCGATGAACCCACCAGCAGCCTGGATCTGAAAAACCAGATCGAAATTTTAAAGACCATCCGGCAGGTGGCGGCCACCCACGAGGTAGCCGCGGTAATGACCATGCACAATTTAAACATGGCCCTCCGGTATGCAGACCAGTTTATTTTTTTAAAGGCCGGGCGCATTTTTGCCGCAGGGGGCGCGGAAACCGTCACCCCGGAAATCATCGGCGAAGTCTATGACGTGGCCGTGGACATCACCCGCCACCGGGGCGCGCCCATGGTGGTGCCCCTGGGATAAGCAGCCGGGGGCAAAAAACCGGCTGCTACTTGCCCTTAAGCACCTGTCCGGCCTTTTCCAGGTCCGTATTGATGGCCTGGCTATCTTTTGCAACGGATTCAAGGATCTCCGCCACTTCCGGAAGCCCGGCCTGCCGGGCCCGGTCCGCCCACTGCCGGTAGGTTTCGGCATGATCAGCGTTGTGCTTGAGCCAGTGGGAAACCATTTTTTCCAGCTTTGCCGCCATGCTCATTTCAGACGACCCGCTCTCATGGCTATGCACGTGTTGATGATCATGTCCGTGATCATGGTCGTGTCCGTGTCCGTGGTCATGATGATGATGATCACTCATCTGCCTGCCTCCCAAACAATCTTTTGCCGAAATTAAACGTTTTGAGTTACCCTGTCACCCGTCACTTGTCACTTGTCACCATTTTCACGGTACAAGCGCAGACAACGGCACCGAAACCACATGCGACCTTGCCCCCTGGGAGAAAAACCCGCCCTCTGCCACGCAGATCAGGAGTTTGCCGTCATATACGGCCACATCCTGAATCGGGCCCTGGAAATGATCCGCCAGCCGCTGGAGCCGGTACACGTTGTCTTTGCCGAAAAAAATCCCCACGGTACCCTGCCCCGGCCCGCCGCCGATCATTGAAGAAAACCCGGCCGAGTTAAGGGGGATGGCCGCAAACTGGCGCTGATTTGGCGAAAACAGGGCCGGCTGCCCCCAGACCGCCACCTTTGACGGAGCCACGTCCGGATTCTCGGGATCGCCCACCAAAAACGAACCATAGGACGGGGCAAATTTATCCGTTGCCTCCCATACATGATTTTCCTGCTGATAAACCACCAGGCGACCGCCGGGATTGAAAAACCCCAGTTCGTTCCGATTGTCTGCGTTCACATCCCCGTAAAACGCCCCGAAAAGCGAAAACCCAAAGGGCACATCCATTCTTTTGCCCGTTTTCACGCCCCCGTCATTGATCGCCAGTTCATGGACCACGGGCAGCAAAAGATCGGTTCGGGAAAACCGCTGGCCCCATAGTTGGGGGGCTTTGCCGTTTTCCGCCCGGCCCATGAAACCCAGCACATAAGGGATGCCATCGGCTTTTTGCGCAAAACCATTGTCCGTAACCGCCAGTATCATGGAGCGCATGCCCGCATCCGAATCATAGATATTGACGGCCAAAAGATGATCGCCTGCGCCTGAAAGGCTGACCACTTCACCAAATCCCGGATACTCGTATTCAAATGTATGGCCGCCTTCAAGGCTTCTGGCCGTGATGGTGCGCCCGGACAGAGATACCAGATACGGACTCCCGGATTCCTCGCTTCTGGCCACACCCATGTGATCGGCTCTTTTGTCAAAACTCGCCACGGCCTCAAATCCGGATACCTCCATGGGCGTGCCCATGCCGGGCAAAGCCCGCACAGCCGCGGATTTGGCTGCCGGCGCAACTTTTGCCGGCTTTGCGGCAGGAGCAGACCGGGCAGAAGTCCGGGCTTTTGCTTCCGATTGGTAAACCCCGCGCACCTGGCCGCCGGTCCACACGGTAACCCCGCTGCTGTCGGCCACAAATACCACGCCCCATGCAAACGCCCCCGATTCCGGGCCCTGGCCCGCGCTCTGCCGGTAATCCTGCCAGTCCAGATGATCCAGCCGGGAGCGCAGCAGCTTGTACTGATCTGCAGAATCGCCGGTTTCATCCACAAACCAGGCTTTGACCTGTTCATGGCGCACCGCCTTCATGCCCGAGGCAATTTCGCAGTCCCTAGCGTCCAGGCACTGCACCTCGATTTCGGAAAACCGCTCATGGACCTGCACTACTCGTGCCGTGGCCGCAGGCGGGGCAAACTCGCCCAGGGTCTCCCCGGTTTCCGGGTCTTTGACGGATTGGGCCGGCTGGTAAAGGGTAAACAGATCGCCCTTTTTCACGTCCTGTTGACTGCCCTGGTTGATCAGCCAGTGATCCTGCGGGCCCTGAATCAACCGGGCCTCCAGCACGGACAAATCCGACGCCACCTGGTCTGCGGGAATTCCGGCAGCAGATAAAAAGGCCGGAAAAATGGTCATCAGCAAAACCGTCGGCAGCAAAACCGCAAAAATTTTCGTGCGTTTCATGGGGCTCACCTGAAGCGCTCAAAATGCGCGCTTTTTTGGGTTTGACAAAAACAACCGGCTTTTTCCAGCCCCGTCCCAATCAGGAGGGGCCGGAAAAAGCCTTTATCACCACTTCACTCAAATTGTTCCAATTATGCCAGATTTAGAAAGCAAACACCATGCCTGCGGCCACCTGGTAGACATCATCATCGTCAAACATCTCTTCTGCCAGATCACCGGAAATCAGGTAAGCACCTTCCAGTTTCAGGGTCAGGTTGTCATTGTATTTGTAAGCATACCACAGGTCAAACTCGTATCCCAGTTCATCTTCGCCGGCCAGGGATTTCTCAGCGGTTTCCAGGTAACGCACCGCGCCCCGGAGACTGTTTTTGGCATCCAGCTGAATTTCACCATCCACGGCAAAGGTCATCAGACCCTTGTTTCTCAAAGGCGCAGGCATGGTATATCCGAACTGGTCATCCACGAACCGGTCCAGGGACGCAGCAAGGCTATCCTTGAAAAAAATCTGGCCCACCTTGACATCCGCATCAACAGACTGGAAAGCATCCATGTCCCCGTCAGTATCATCATCATCACCGCTCACATACAGCCCCTGCACAGACACCTTGGCATTATCACTCACCCGGGCGCCCACAATCAGGTTGGCCAGCCAGGCCGACACATCCAGGTCTGCATCACGGCCAATATCGTCGATCTCTCCGATATCACCGCCCTGGTAGATCAAATCACCGGAGGCAAAAATGGGGCCGTCGATGTTACCGGTCAGCCCCATCCAGTACTGTTCAGAACCTTCTCTTAATGCCGGCTGACGAGGATCGCCATCCTCGTCCGTGAGGGTATTCTTCCTTTCAAAATCATCTCCATACAGGGCAAAACCGCCAATCGTGATATTCTCACCGGGTTTGAAATCCCCCTTGATCATATAAAAGTCGGTTTCAGCAGCATCATCCTCGCCAAAACCTTCCTCCAGGCCCCGGAACCAACCGGCAGACCAGTTGACTCCGCCTTTGCCATGCAGGGTAACACCTGCCGCGGTTTCCGTCCACACCCAGTGATTCACACCGGTTTTCTGCAGGCCAGCCCGACCCATGACCTGGTCGTTCATGCCCGGCACATTGAGCTGGATATAGGCAAACCGGTTTTCAAAATCCACGCTGTCTCCGGAATACTTCCAGGAATCACTGTCGCCGAAATTGTTGGCCCCGGTTTCAAACCCGTAAACCATCTTGGCCCGGCCGTCATCGGTTCCCACTTCGGCCCGGAAACGGAATTTGCCAACACCAATGGTGGTGCTGTCGTTGGTATCCTTTCCGCCCAATAAATAAGCATCTGATGCACTCATCACCCCGGTGCACGCCTTTCCGTGAAAATCCACGGTAAATGCCGCCGCGGGCAGGGCTGTGCATAAAAAAAGCAGCCCTGCTGCCAATACTGTTACAATACCTGTTGCCGTCTTTCTCATTTGTCCTCCTTGAATTGTTTTCTGTTGTTTGTAATCAAACAACGGTTTTTGGCGGGATGCATAATTTGCCGGACATCCCTGTTGGATAATCGTGTTATTTGGGCCATAGCACTGGCAGGCGCGATTCTGCAACCTTTTTTTGCATCCAAAAGCCGGATAAGCCCCTTGATTTTATGCTATTTTTTTATGGCACCGTCAGGGTTGTCCCTGAAAATAAAGGGATTTTCCGCCGCCATTGCTGCAAAAAGAAATTGCACCGGCGAGCCCGGTGGATTGGAGAAGCTGGCGCTGTTTTCAGGTGATATTGGGTTGGTGGGTATGCCGCCGGCCGGGGGGCCGGAACAGAGGGTGAATGCAATAAAAAAAGAGCCCGCGTGCGGGCTCTTTTTTTATTGATTTGGATTTTCTTTGCAGCTGCTAAAAATCTACCTGGAACCGGGCCTGAACAATGTTTGCATTGTCATCCGCCACATCTTCGCGGTCTTCGAGGTCTGCATAAACATAGTTTAACATCATGCGCACATTGGGGTTTAAGTGCCAGTTGACGCCCAGGGTCAGATTGCTTAACTCACCGCCTTCGATTGCCTCATCGTTTAAGTCCAGGTTTGAATAGCGCACGCCGACTTCCCATGCACCGGCTCCGGGCTTCTGGAAACTGAAGTTTCTGTTTGGCTTAACCCGGCCGAATGACCCTGAACCGGGCTTGTAATTGCGGCTTTCACCTGTGAGAAAATAGCTGCCATAGACATAATAGCCGCTGAAGCTTGGATCATTTGCCGCATCCGAACCCACGAAGCTCTGCATGTATTCTGCCTGCACCGAAAACGGCCCCATTACCATGGCCGCTTCCAGACTCATGATATCCGCATCATCAACATTAAAGCTGCCGGTATTCGCCAGGCGCACGCCGGTTATATGCGCTTCCGGCCGCTGCCTGTACCTGAGGGTTGTTTCGTCTTCATCCCGGAACTGCCGGGTGTAGGAAAGGCCCAGATGCACGGCCTTTCTGCCGTTGTCAGCGTAAACCGGCGCCCCGGTGACCCTGGCGGTAAGATTGATATCCGTATAATCATTGAAGCCATCCCCGAAGCCGTCAGCATCATAAAACGCCCCTATGGCCCAGGACATCCGTTTTCCCAAAGCGGCATCATATGCCATGATACCGGTGTTTCGGCTCGGAGAAAAAACATTGGGCAGACCCCGTTCCATAAAGGTGATGTACTTGCTGCTTGTCTGTTCTTCCAGAGAAAACGGCTCCTTGAAGTGACCAATCTTTATGTTGCCAAGGGCCGGAACCTTTTTCATGCCAATGTACATGTCCTTAAAGTCGGCATCTCCCCCGGCAAAATCGTATTGCGCCTTAAAAAAAACATTGTTTTCAAATGATCCGGAGGCAAAAAGACGGGCGCGCCGAAATTCCACGCCGTCTCCGTCCAGGCCGCCGCCCAGGTCATCATCAAAGCTGTCATCAGCGCTGATGCTTGCCCAGTCAGCCATGATGCGCCCGCCGAACTTCACGTCATAACGGCTTTTTCCGCCTTTTACCCTCTGTGTGAGCTCCTCATACCGGGAATCTGAAATGTGATCTCCTTGTTTCAGGATATCCAGAATCTCCTCCGTGGTACTTTTCTCCGCTGCAGCGGGCCCTGCAGCGAATGCGAAAACACAGGCGAACGATGTCAATAATATCGCCCCGGCCCTGCTCAATGGTCCTGCTAACCGATTCAAACGCTTCATTTCCTTTTCTCCTTTTTTTGTGATTTGACGTTTGTGTTTTCACTTTCAGTGGCGGGTATAGCCGACGACATTGTCGATTCAGCGGAGAAAAGGTGACGTTTTTATGACAATTCAAAAAATTTTTTCAGCTTGCGGGCGCGAAGGCCTTTTCAGTTTTAACTTATTAATAGATTCGGTTCAGCAGGCACATGAGACCGGCTGCATCAAAAAAGGGCAAGGACGCCCGAAAAATCGTAACAGAATCGTAACATATCAGCCATGAACCTGTAGCAAAGCGGGGTTATTGTTTGCTTGCACATGCAGAAAGACCCTGCGCTGCAAAAAAAGTTGCCGGCGCAGCCGAAAAAATGAATCAAAAACATTTAAGGAGGATCTTATGAAAAGACTGTTGATGATCATGCTGGTTTTCATTATGGGGCTTACCCTGGGCACGACACAGGCGTGGTCTGCCGAAAAACTCACAATCAAGGGCTCCACGACTGTTCTGCCCGTAACCCAGAAAGTGGCAGAGGCCTTCATGGAAAAGTATCCGGATGTTAACATCTCCATATCCGGAGGCGGCTCGGGCAACGGCATAAAAGCCCTTATCGACGGTACCACCGATATCTGCCAGGCATCCCGTTTCATCAAAGACGAAGAGGTCAAAAGGGCGGTTGAAAACGGGCATTACCCGGTTCCGTTCGGAGTGGCATTAGACAGCATCATCCCGGTTGTAAACCCGGACAACCCGGTAGACGACCTGAGCCTGGAAGAGCTCAGAGGCATCTATAACGGAGACATAACCAACTGGAAGGAAGTGGGCGGCACTGACCGCAGAATCACACTGGTTTCCAGGGATTCATCCTCGGGCACATACGGGGTCTGGGGAGACATCATCCTTAAGGGCGACAGGGTTACGCCCAGGGCACAGACCGTGGCCTCCAACGGAGCAGCCGTGGAAACCGTAAAAGGCAATCCCTATGCAATCGGCTACATAGGGATCGGCTACCTGGACGAAGACCTTAAAAACGTCAAAATCGACGGGGTGGAGGGTACACCCGAAACCACGGCTTCAGGAGAATTTCCTGTCTCCCGGTATCTCTATTACTTCACCGACGGGTGGCCCTCGGGCACAGCGCTGAAATTTATCAACTTTGCACTGCATCCCGAGAAGGGTCAGCCGCTGGCTGAAAACGTCGGTTACGTGCCCCTGTATTAAAAAAAATGCATCAATTCCTGAGATAAAAAGGGAGTGCAGGTTCCCATCTGCACTCCCTTAATGCCGTTAATGGACAACTTCACAAACCGCACAAAACCAAACAGGGAAACAACATGGGCCTGCAGAGCTGGCAAAGGGAAAAACTGGTACACGGGTTTTTCCTTCTTGTGGGAGCAAGCGGGGTAATTATCCTGCTTTTGATCTTCCTCTTTCTTGTAAAAGAAGGGCTGCCGATTTTCGAGGTGGTTTCAGTGGTGGATTTTATCTTTGGAACCCAATGGTATCCCACCTATGATCCCGCAGATTACGGGATTTTCTCACTGATCGTCGGATCCCTGTGCGTGGTTGGCCTGTCCTCGCTTATTGCCATTCCCGTGGGTGTATGCACCGCCATCTACCTGGCGGAAATTGCACACCCCAGGACCCGCTCGATACTCAAACCGGTAATCGAACTCATCGAGGGGCTGCCCACGGTGGTCATTGGTTTTTTCGGAATGGTGGTCATGGCACCGTTTCTGCAAAACCTGCTGGACCTAAACACCGGGCTGAATATCTTCAATGCCTCGATTATGCTGGCATTCATGGCAGTGCCCACCATCGCCAGCATATCAGAGGACGCCATATACAGTGTTCCCGCTCATGTAAAAGAAGGCTCCATGGCCCTGGGGGCCACCCACTGGGAGACCATTTCCCGGGTCATTCTTCCCGCCTCTCTTGCGGGAATCACCACCGCGGTTGTGCTGGGAATAGCAAGGACCATAGGCGAAACCATGGTAGTGCTCATGGTGGCAGGCGGCGCGGCCATGATACCTGAATCCGTATTTGACCCGGTGCGGCCCATGCCTGCAAGCATCGCGGCTGAAATGGGGGAGGCACCGTTTCAGAGCCATCATTATCATGCCTTGTTTGCCATAGGGCTGGTACTTTTTGTATTCACTTTTGTCTTCAACCTCATCGCTTCCTGGCTGTCGGAAAAACACAAGCAGGTGGGCGAGGCCAATCTATAAGGACACCCGGAGAAACCCGGAGGAATAATGAAACCGCTCTATAAGCGAAAATTCTCCCAAGGCATGGCTTTTACCCTGTTCAGGGGTGCAAGCTATATCAATGTACTGGTCCTGGCTGTATTTATCGGTTTTATCGCAATAAACGGCATCAGCGCCATAAGCTGGGAATTTCTGACCCAGATGCCCAGAGAATCAATGACCGAGGGGGGCATCCTTCCCTGCATACTCGGCACGATATACATAAGCCTGGGGGCCATTCTGGTGGCCTTCCCGCTCGGGGTGGGCACCGCAATATATCTAAACGAGTTTGCAGGCGAAGGCAGGTGGACCCGGATTCTCCGCATGGGAATTATCAACCTTGCAGGGGTCCCTTCCGTGGTTTACGGTCTTTTCGGCCTGGGATTTTTTGTTATCCTGCTTGGCATGGGAGTCAGTCTGCTTGCGGGGGCGCTGACCCTGGGGGCATTTATCCTCCCCCTGATCATCGGATCCGCGGAAGAGTCCCTGCGAAGCATCCCCCAGTCCTACAGGGAGGCCTCCCTTGCCCTGGGCGCCACAAAATGGCAGACCATATACAAGATGGTCCTGCCCGCAGCTCTTCCGGGCATGCTTACGGGATTCATACTGGGTGTCAGCCGGGCGGCAGGTGAGACCGCGCCGATCATGTTTACTGCTGCTGTTTATTACACGGGCAAACTGCCGTCATCCATTTTTGATGAGATCATGGTCATGCCTTATCATATATACGTTCTGGCAACTGCGGGCACCAGCATAGACAAGACAAGGCCCCTGCAGTACGGGACAGCGCTGGTGCTTATGTTTCTGGTCCTGGGCCTGAACCTGGCTGCCATTATCATCCGAAACAGACTGCAGAAAAAACTGTAAAACTTTTTTCCCAGAGGTTATTCTTGATTGCACGATTAAAAGTTCGGAAGCTTCTATAACCGACAACCAATAAAAAGATAACATATCGATTTTACTTAACACTTAATCACTTCAAACTTAAAACTATAAATGCCCTGTAAAAAAGACTTTTTACAGGCTTATCCATCTTATTCTGTAATTCACCGGTCACGGGCCTGAAAGTAAAAACCATGCAAGAGACCATACTGGTCATTGAAGATGACACCGACATTTTAAACCTGATCGCCTGGCATCTGGAACACGAGGGCTTCCGCGCCCTAAAGGAAAGCAGCGGGGATGAAGGCCTTGAAGCCGCCATCCGCGAACACCCCTGCATGGTGATCCTGGATCTGATGCTGCCCGGCACAGACGGCCTGGAAGTTTGCAAAACACTCAAACGCAATCAGGACACCCAAAACATACCGGTTATTATGCTTACAGCCAAAGGCGAGGAAGTAGACAGGATAGTGGGTTTTGAGCTGGGGGCGGACGACTACATTGTAAAGCCTTTTTCACCAAGGGAGCTTATGCTTCGCATAAAGGCTGTGCTAAGACGCCACGCCCCGCCGCAGGAGGCAGACGAAGAAAACCTTCTGCGTCACAAAGACATGGTACTGGAGCCTGAAAACTACAGGATCCGGATCGGGGACAGAGAGCTACACCTGACTGTAACGGAGTTCAACCTTCTGTTTGACCTGCTTAAAAACAGGGGGAGAGTCCGCTCAAGAGACATTCTGCTAGACCGGGTCTGGGGATATCAGTTCGAGGGCTATCACAGAACCGTTGACACGCATATAAGGCGGCTCAGACAGAAAATCGAGCCCTATGCCGACGACATTGAAACGGTCCGGGGCGTGGGCTACCGGTTCAGGGAAAATTAAATGAAATACATGAAGTTCAGAAACAGGCTTTTTCTGGCATTCTGCGCAGTGCTTGCCATTGCGGTTGTCCTGCCGGGCATTTACTTCTACACGGCCTTAAAAAGCGAAATTTTGAAGGAATCCAGGGAAAACGCCCTTGAACAGCTCGAATTTCTGGAATGGACGCTTAAAAAAGACGCCCCATTTGAAAACAACGAGCAACTGGACCGGTGGTGCGGCGCCATGGCCGAAAGGCTGGGCTATAGAATAACCGTTATAAAACCCGGCGGAAAAGTCATTGCCGACTCCTCGGTACGTTTTGACGAACTCAGATACATGGAAAACCACGCAGACAGGGAGGAGATCCTTGAGACCGGAAAAAGCGGGCAGCCGGCTGTAAGCATGCGCTATTCCGCCACGATCCGGCGCAACCTTATCTACGCGGCCAAGCAGATCCGTACGCCTGAAGAAAAACAACCCCTGTACCTTCGTGCCGCATACCCTGTCTCTTCTGTTGAGAACAGGCTCAATTCCTATACCCGGCGATTTTGGGCGGGAATGGCACTTATTGCGGCAGTGGCCTTCCTGGTAAGTCTGTATCTGGCAAGAAAACTGGAAAAACCCATACACAGGGTAATGGACAGGTTAAAGTCAGTCGCGTCCGGAGATTTTTCCCATCATTACATAATGGATTCAGGCCGGGAGTTCTACGATCTCTCTGTAACGCTCAACGAAACCGCTGACAGGATACACGAACAGATGGAGGTCATCTCAGAGCAGAACACTGAGATGGAGGCTATCGTTGAAAACATGCGCGAAGGTGTGATGCTCCTGGACCGGGCGGGCAGAATCAAAAGCATTAACCGGGCCATGGGAGATATCGCGGAATGCAGGCTTTCGTGCATAGGAAAACGCCCCCTGGAAGTTCTGCTCAACAGCGAAGTTCAGGAGGCATGCAACAGGATTCTTGGCGGTGAACAAGAATGCAGCCTTACCGTTTCGGCAGAAGACGAGCGCTATTACGAAGTCTATGCCCTGAAAATACCCGAAGGCGGGGCATTGATCGTTTTCTACGATATAAGCACTCACAGGCGCCTGGAAAAAATCCGGCGCGATTTTGTGGCAAATGTCTCTCATGAGTTAAAAACCCCGCTTACATCCATAAAGGGATATGTGGAAACCCTTGCATCCGGGGATTTTTCTCTGGACGCACAGGCGGAATCATTTCTTTTGACCATCAGAAAAAATACCGAGCAGATGACAACTATCGTAAACGACCTGCTGGCGTTAACCCGCCTGGAGGAAAGACCTGCGGGACTCAATCTTCTGCCCCTGGATGCAGCCGGTGTTTTTCAATCCGCCACGGAAATCTGCAAGCCCATGGCCGGAGAAAAACACATAAAACTCGAAAACAGCATAACCCCGCCGGTGATGGTAAAGGCTGATGAAGCGGCTTTAAACAGGGTGGTCAGAAACCTTCTGGACAACGCTGTACGATATTCGCCCTCCGGCGGTACCGTGGAAGTGTTCTGCGAAACAAAGGACCGGGAAATCATTTTCGGCATCCGGGATCAGGGTCCCGGGATTGCCGAACAGCACAAAGACAGGATATTTGAAAGATTCTACAGGATCGACAAGGAACGAAGCCGGACCACAGGCGGCACGGGTCTCGGTCTTTCCATATGTAAGCACGCGGTATCGGTTATGCACGGCCGGATATGGGTCCAAAGCCCGCCAGAGGGCGCGGACAGGGGAAGCGTGTTCTTTTTTACCCTTCCCAGGGCAGAACAGGGCCCGGAAGATGTAGACAGCAACACCGGTGGTTGCGGCAATAAACAAAAAGGACTGGACCAGACATGACGGAGCAGGCAAAATTTCAGGTAAACAGCCTTAATTTTTATTACGGGGATTTCAAAGCTCTTGAAGACATCAACCTGGAATTGCGGAAAAACCAGGTATCTGCATTGATCGGCCCCTCGGGGTGCGGAAAAAGTACTTTCCTAAGGTGCTTAAACCGCATGAACGACCTGATACCGGCAACCCGGGCCGAAGGCGAAATACTTCTTGACAGCGAAAATATTTACTCCCCCTCGGTGGACGTGGTCAGCCTGCGACGGCGGGTTGGCATGGTGTTTCAAAAGCCCAACCCTTTTCCGAAAACCGTTTTTGACAACGTGGCCTACGGCCTGCGGGTAAACGGCATAAAAGACAAACGTCTTTTAAGGGAAAAAGTTGAATGGAACCTCAAGCAGGCAGCCCTGTGGGACGAGATAAAAGACCGGCTCAACCAGTCGGCCCTGGGGCTTTCAGGAGGGCAGCAGCAGCGGCTCTGCATTGCCCGCGCCCTGGCGGTGGAACCCGAAGTTCTTCTCATGGACGAGCCCGCCTCGGCATTGGACCCGATCGCCACACAGAAGATCGAGGACCTGATCCATGAACTAAAGAAAAGATTCACCATCATAATCGTTACCCACAACATGCAGCAGGCGGCCCGGGTATCGGATATAACCGCGTTTTTCTACATGGGAAAGCTGATTGAGTCCGGAGATACGGAAACTTTGTTTACCCGGCCCGGCCTTAAACAGACCGAAGACTACATCACCGGACGGTTCGGATAACAAGGAGGATAGATGGAACGGCTGCATTTTCACCAGGAGCTTGAAAAGCTAAAAATAACAGTCTTAAACATGGCCGCCCATTGCCAGGATGCTTATGAAAGAGCCACCAGGGCCTATAAAAACCGGGATACCGAACTGGCCCAGGAAGTTATTGACGGAGACAAAAAAATAAACAGCATTGAACTGGAAGTGGACAAACAGTCCCTGCGCCTGCTTGCCCTGGAACAGCCCATGGCAAAGGATTTGCGCATGATCATCGGCAACATGAAAATCAGCAACGAGCTCGAACGCATAGCCGACCAGGCGGTAAATATCGCCGAGCGGACAATTTTTCTGTGCCAGCACCCCCCGCTTGAAAAGACATCAGCAATGGAAAGTCTTATTGAGACAAGCCGGCAAATGCTGAAGCAAGCCATCATGTCGTTTCGCGACATGGATGTGCAAACCGCACGGGAGATACGCAGGATGGATGACCAGGCAGACGAGTCCACCGTACAGGTACTAAAAAGCCTCATTGAACTCATTGTTGCCGACGCTCCGGCCATTGACAGCAGGCGCATCAAAACCCGCCGCTCCATCCAGACCATCATCATTTCGCGGTGCATGGAAAGAGTGGCGGATCTTTCCACCAACATCGGTGAACAGGTCATATTCATCGCCGAAGGGTTGAATATCAAGCACCAGGAACTGCGGGAAGAGGATCCGGGAAGTTCACAGTAATCGGTGGTCAGCAGTCAGTCTGCTGATCGCCGACCACTGACCACCGACTACAGGCCGCAGGAATTGAGCAACTTCCGCTGTTCTGCCTCTGTCAGGTGGCGCCACTGACCGGGTGGCAGATCCTTTAGCCAAACCGGGCCCATGCGGATTCTGTGCAGGCGGACCACCTTGCAGCCCACGGCCTCGGCCATGCGCCGGATCTGCCGGTTGCGGCCTTCCTGCAGGGTGATGTCAAAACTTTTTTCGCCATGGCGCAGTACCTCTGCCGGCCGGGTCATGCCGTCGGACAGCTTCACCCCGCAGCGCAGCTCATCGAGTTTTGCATCAGAAACCGGTCGGTCGACTGCCACCTCATATTGCTTTTCATGGTCAAATGACGGGTGGGCCAGGCGATGATGAATCCGGCCGTCGCTGGTGAGCAAAACCAGACCCGTGGAATCGCGATCCAGCCGGCCCACGGGAAAGACCCGCTGATCCACATCAACCAGATCCAGCACGATTTTCCGGCCCGGCTGGCTGCAGGAGCAGATATAGCCCGCAGGCTTGTTGAGCATGATATATACCTCCTGCCGGGCCGGGACAACGGGTTTGCCGGATACTTCCACCCGATCGGTATCCGGATCCACGGTGGTGCCCATTTGGGTAACCGTTTGCCCGTTTACCTGCACCAAGCCCTTTCGGATATAATCTTCCGCCCTCCGGCGGGAGCAGATACCGGCATCAGCCATAAACTTCTGGAGGCGGACCCGTTTTTTTTCCTCTTTGGGTGCCATGATCAGGACCGGTAATCCGCGTTGATTTTCACGTAATCCACGGAAAAATCACAGGTGAGCACCGCGGCCTGCTGCGAGCCGGATTTCACGTCAATGGTAACAACAAAGGTTTTTTTCCGCAGCACTTCAGTGGCCGCGGCCTCGGCCGTATCACCGCAGCCCATGCCCTTTTCCACAATTTTCACGTCATCAAACCAGATATCCACGGCGTCCGGGTCAAATTTTACCCCGGCCCGGCCCAGAGCCGCAATGATCCGGCCCCAGTTGGCGTCCTCGCCAAAAAAAGCGGTTTTCACCAGGCTGGAATTGGCCACGGTATCGGCCATCTGCCGGGCATTTTCCCGGGACTCTGCATTGATCACGGAAATTTCCACGCACTTGGTGGCCCCCTCCCCGTCTTCTACGATCATTCGGGCCAGTTTTCCCAGGACATTTTCCAGCAATTCAGCAAACGCCCGCAAATCCGCAGGCGTTTTTGCCTGCGCTCCGCTCTGGCCGTTTGCCAGCACCAGCACCGTGTCATTGGTGCTGGTATCTCCGTCTATTGTGATGCGGTTAAAAGAAGCCTCGTTTGCAGAAACCAGGGCCTGCTGCAGATCCACAGCCGCGATTTCAAGATCCGTGCACACAAAGCAAAGCATGGTGGCCATGTCCGGCCGGATCATGCCCGAGCCCTTGGCCATGGCCGCCAGGCTGTAGGTTTTTTCCCCCATCTGCCCCTGCCCGGAAACCAGTTTGGGCCGGGTATCTGTGGTCATAATGGCCTCGGCTGCCGCCTCAAACCCATCCGGAGAAAGCCCGCCCGCAAGACCGGGTACGGCAGCCCGGATTTTGTCCATGTTCAGGGGTTGGCCGATCACACCCGTGGAGGCGGCCATAACATGCGCATCATCAGCGTTGATGGCTTCTGCGGCCAGCCGGGTCATGGCGCGGGCATCTTCCATGCCCTGATCGCCGGTACAGCAGTTGGCATTGCCGCTGTTGACAATAATGGCCCGGCACACCCCGCTGCTCAGGCGCTGCTTGTCAAGGCGCACAGGTGCGGCCTGGACCCGGTTTTGGGTAAACACCCCGGCTGCGGCAGCAGGGGGATCCGAGACAATCAGGGCCAGGTCCTTTTTTCCGTTTTTCTTTAACCCCGCACATACGGCTGCCGCGCGAAATCCCTTAACCATTGGCATCGCTCCTTCTATATCCCTTGCAATCCGGTTTGATCCGGATTAGAAATTGTTTTTATGCAGACCTTCAAACTCATTGTGGAATACGACGGCACGGATTTCAACGGCTGGCAGATCCAGAAAACCGGTCGCACCATCCAGGGCCAAATTGAAAAAGCCCTTTTTACCATGACCCGCCAGCCCGTCCGGGTCACGGGATCGGGCCGGACAGATGCAGGGGTGCACGCCCTGGGCCAAAGCGCCCATTTCCGCTGCCAGACCCGCCTCACGCCGGATGCTTTTTTCTCCGGGCTAAACAGCCTGCTGCCCGAAGACATTGTCATCCGTTCCTGCACCCGCGAATCAGAGACCTTTCACGCCCGCTATGATGTCAGGCAGAAAACCTATCGTTACTATATCTTAAACCGCCCCCTGGCCCCGGCCATCGGCCGGCAGTATGCCTGGCACATTGCAAAACCCATAGACATTAAAGCCATGGTGCAGGCCGCCCGGCATGTCAAAGGCACCCATGATTTTGGCGCATTTGAAAACACCGGCAGCCCCAGATCCCACAGCATCCGGACAATTTCTACGGCCCGGTTTCTTACAGATGCCAAAGACCCGCAGATCATCTTTGAAATCACCGCAAACGGATTTCTCCGCTACATGGTCAGAAACATCCTGGGTACCCTGGTTGAAACGGGCCTGGGGCGAATGACCCCGGAAGAAATGCCGGCCATCCTGGATTCCAAAGACCGCAGCCACGCCGGTGCCACGGCCCCGGCCCACGGCCTGTTTCTTGTAGACGTGGAATACTAAAAAAATGGCTTCATGCCCCCTGCGGTCCCAGTTCTCCGGCCTTTAAGCGCTGCACCTGCCGGTTGTAGAAGGCAATCACATCCCTTCTGTCAAGCATGCCCAGCAGTACATGCGCGTCTTCCTCGGAAACCACTGGCAGGCTGTCAATGTTTTTGGTGGTCATCTTTTGCAGCACGGTATTTAAATCTTCGGAAGCCGTGGTGGCCACCACGGTGGAGGTGGCAATATCGCGCATGACCACCAGGTGCTCGATTTCCGGGGAAAACAAAACCCCCCGGATGTCCGTGCTTGAAAAAATCCCCCTCATACGGTTTTCCTCGTCCATGACCGGAAAATAATGCTGCTTTGTCTGGGAAAAAAACACCTTGAACTGTTGAAACGGCATGTGCTCGGGAATGGTGGGGACCTTTCGCACCAGGTGCATCAGATCCCGCACCTTGATCAACTGGAGCACGTCCACCATGAATTCTCCGGCATGGGCCGGCGATGCCACCCGGTTTTTGACCTGCTTGCGGTAAATGCTCCAGCGCCGGGATGTCACATAGCAGATGGAGCAGACAAACAGGCTGGGCAGAAGGAGTTCATAGGAATTGGTCATCTCGCTGACAAAAATAATGGTGGAAATGGGCGCGTTGGACACGGCCGTGAAAAACCCCGCCATGCCCACCACCACAAAAGCACCTGGGCTGGTGACAACACCGGGGATCAGCTGGTGAAACAGTTTTCCCACCACTCCGCCCATGGCCCCGCCAATGACCACTGAAGGCCCGAACACGCCCCCGCTGCCCCCGGAGCCGATGGTAAAGGAGGTGGTGAGGATCTTTCCCAGGGCCAGGGCCAGCAAAACAGAGATGGCCAGTTCATTGAAAATGGCCTGCTGTGCGTAACCATAGCCAAACGCCAGGGTGGAGGGCAGGTAAAATCCGACCATGCCGGTTAGCATCCCGCCGATGGCCGGCTTGACATGATTGGGAATCCGGATTTTCTTAAACAGATCCGTAACCCCGTAAAAGGATGTGACATAGCAGAGGCTCAAAACCGACAGCACCAGGGCCAGAACAATATAGGGACCGAGTTCCAGGGGGTTCTGGAACCTGAATTCGGGCGAATCAAACAGGGTGCCCCAGCCGAATACCAGGGAGAACAGGCAATAGGCCACCACCGAGGAAATTCCGGCCGGGATGATGACCTCGGATTCAAAATCCGGGTCGCTGTAAAGCACTTCCGAGGCAAACAGCGCCCCTGCCAGCGGTGCCCGGAAAATACTGCCCACCCCTGCGCCGATGCCTGCGGCCAGCATGATTCGGCGCTCGCGCTCCGACAGCTTGAGTTTGGTGGCCATAAAAGAGCCGAAACCCGCCCCGATCTGTGCAATGGGCCCTTCCCTTCCGCCGGAACCGCCGGTGGTCAGGGTAATGGCCGAGGCAATCGTTTTGACAATCGGTACCCGGGAGCGCATGAACCCGCCCTTCTGGTGATAGGCCTCAATAGCTGCATCCGTGCCGTGGCCTTCGGCCTCCGGGGCAAACCGGTAAACGATCCAGCCGCTTAACAATCCGCCGACAGCCGGCAGAAACAAAAGAATCCAGCGATTGAACACCGTGGCGGTAGGCGGCAGGATATGTCCTTCCCCGGCCGGCTGCGGGGGGCGGTAACCGGCCATCCAGTCCATGAACACATGGGCTCCGAGCTGGCACAGATACTGGAAAATAATGGAGCCGGTGCCGGCAATAATGCCGATGAGAACAAAAAAAAGGCTCCACTTGCCCGCCCGGGCAAGGTTGACAGACCGGATCCGCTGCTTTAGCAAAACCGCCAGTTGATGAATACGATGCTGCTGTGCCACGCTATCTTCTTTCCGGCATATGCGGCCGTGCAAACAAACCGGCCCGGATTATCCCGTATCCCGGGTCAAATCCGCAATTCCCTGATGCACAATGTCAAACAGGGTGCGGATATCATCTTTTTCCAGACAGGAAAAGGCCACCCGCAGATCGTATCTGCCCAGTGCAATCAGCCCCACCCCGTAGTGATCAAGCAGGTGCACCCGCAATGTTTCCGCCTCCACGGTCTTTAACCGGATGCACATGAAATAACCGGAGTTAAAGGGATAAACATCCCAGGCAGAATCATATTTGGGATCTGCCAGTACCTGTTTCACGGTTTCGGCCCGGGCCCGGAGCAGTTCGTATCTGTCATGCTTTTCCGCCTGGTAATTTTCATCCTGCATGGATTTTACCACAATGGACTGGCTCAAATGCGAGGCATTGGAAATATTGCCGCGCACGCACCCGGCGGTTTTGCGCTCAAGGACGTCAAAGACCTCTGCGGCATCACCGTCAATGACCGCCCCGTAAGTGATAAAGCCCACCCGCAGGCCCCAGACATAATTTTCCTTGGTGGCCCCGTCGAGCTTGACGGCCAGCAGGCGGGGATGGCATCCGCACAGCCGGGAAAAGATCGATTCCTTTAAAATTCCGTCCTCGTAAAACAAGCCGAAATAGGCGTCATCGCAGACAACAATGACATTGGTGCCGGCCCCGGCCAGTTCGGTGAGCACGGCCACCACCTGATCGGCTTCTGTTTCCGTGAGGGTATAGCCCGTGGGATTGTGGGGGAAATTGAGCAGCACGGTGATTTTCTGGTTTTCCCGGGCCTCCTTTTTCAGGCAGTCGGCCAGGGCCTCCACGTTATAGCCGCCTGTTTCGGTAAAAATCGGGTATTGGGAGATGCGCGCCTTTTTTCTCACCCCGAAAATCATATTGTAATTGCCCCACATCATCTCGGGCAAAACAATCACATCACCCGGATCTGTCCACACATCGGCAAAAATGCTGATGGCATGGGTAATCCCGTTTGTCACCACGGGCAGGCTCACGGTTTTGCCGGCAAGCGACGGATTTTTCTCATATATTTCCTTCTGCCAGGTGCTTCGCAGCTGCGGTATGCCAAAGGAGGGGGCGTAGGTCACGGACTGCTCAGGTGCCAGGCCGGCAACCGAGCGCATCACCGAAGGCAGCACCATGGCGCTGTCGCCTTGTCTGGCAATACCGATGGTGGCATTCAAACGCGTGGCCTTCTGTTTGGCCTCTGCACTCTGGGAAAGGATCCCTTTTGGAAAAAACAGCTCCCTGCCCACGCTGGAAAGCATTTCCATCAAATGGGCGTTGCCCTGCTCAATTATTTCATTTAACTGTGCTGCAATTGGATTCATTGTATCTGCCCTTTACTGCCATGTTCACTTCGCCCGCAGCCGAAAACGGCCGCCCATCAACGCTTTTAAAAAAACATAACCTATAATTTTTTCTTTTTTTCCAAAAATTGTCAAGCGTTATTACAAGTGCTGTCCAGGCTGACAGAACCGGCTTTTAAACAACCTCAAAACCGGCACAGGCCTGATTGTCACTGCAGCCCCGTCGCATGTGCCCTGAAGCCGGTCCGACCCTGGCGTTCGCGCACTCGGGCCGGGCAGTTCTAAGGCTTGCTTCGCTGCGGCCGAAGTAATTCGGCCGCGGCCGCTCCGCTTCGCCAAGAACTGCTGGCCGGCCCAACGTGCAATGCGCCCGCCAGGGTCGGACCGGCTTCAGGGCACATGGAGAAACCCTTCGTCAGTTCCCAAAAAAATTGAACAGGAAGATTTCGAAGGCAGCTGGCCATGGGGCCGGACAGGGGGGGGTTGCGAGTCGCATTGAGCGCGAAAGCGGTCAGCAGGGAGCAAACCGCCACCTGCCCGGCCCCATGCGAAAACCGCAAAAAACTGTTTATCCTGCTGCAACGGTATTCTTGCAGAAAAAAAAATCATAAACGCCCTGGCTGATCGGCTGCACGAAAAAGCAAGTTTCCTCGCTTCAGGAGCCTCCTGGAGCCTCAATTTCCGCTCGGAAACCCGCTTTTCCGCGCCGCCGTCAGGGCAAAGCAGTGCAATTTCGGTATAACGTAAAAAAGGGAGTTCCCTGGAAAATGCCTGCCGCCGGGCTAAAAAAAATCATCCGGGAATTGTCAAATCCATGGCTATACCATTGTGCCGCAACAAACATTTCTGGTATAGATGACGTTTTCACTGTGCTGAAATCCTGCTACAAAGAACAGCAGAATATCAGGAACCCGAATCATTCAGGGAGGCATGACCCATGGAATGCAAACAGGAACAAAACCTTTCCGGCTGCAACTGCACATATGAACCCTGCCAGCGCAAGGGAATCTGCTGTGAATGCATCGCATATCATCTCAAAAGCCGCCAGCTGCCGGCCTGCTGTTTTCCGGCAGAGGCCGAGGCCACCTATGACCGCTCCTTTGCCCATTTTGCCAAACTGGTCCAGGCGGGCAAAATATGAAAACCCCGGCTGATACATCCAATGCCTGCAGCACGGCGGATCTGACAGAAAAAATCCTGTCCGATCCGCCCGCCGGGATCAGTGAAGACCAGGCGCTCCAACTGGCCGGGGCAGACGGGGCAGCGTTCATGGACCTGATTTGGGCGGCCGACCGGGTACGCAGGCATTTCAAGGGAAACGAGATTTTCACCTGCTCCATCATTAATGCCAAATCCGGCAAATGCTCCCAGGATTGTGCATTCTGCGCCCAGTCCGGTCACCATGACACCGGGGTGGACACCTATCCCCTGATGTCGGAAAAAGAAATGATAACGCGCGCCCTGGAAATGGAAGACGCGCAAATGACCCATTTCTCAATGGTCACCAGCGGGCTTTTTCTTTCAGACCAGGAAATTGACACCATCTGCCGGGCTGCGGAAACAATCGGCTCGCGCACGCATTTGACCCTGTGCGGATCCCTGGGAATGCTCACCCAAAAACAGGCGCAGCTGCTCAGGCAAAGCGGTATCCGCAACTATCACCACAACCTGGAAACCGCGCGCAGCCATTTCAGACAGGTCTGCACCACCCATGAATACGATGCAGACATTGAATCCATACGGGCTGCGGCAAACACCGGACTTGCCGTTTGTGCCGGGGGCATTATGGGCCTTGGCGAAACCCGGGCCCAAAGAATTGAGCTGGCCGTAACCCTCCGGGAAATCGGGGTTGAGAAAATCCCCTTAAACTTCATCAATCCCATTGCCGGGACCAGAATGGCTGACCAGCCCCTTTTGTCCGTGGCAGAAGCCCTGAAAACCATCGCCCTGTTCCGGCTGATCAATCCGGAAAAAGACATCACCATCTGCGGAGGCCGGCATGTCACCCTGGGCGATTTTCAGTCCTGGATATTTGCTGCCGGCGCCAACGGGATCATGACCGGCAATTACCTGACCACAACCGGACGAGATATTGCACAGGACGTAAAAATGATTCATCAATGGCAGCAAATGCAAGGGCAATAGCCAAAGGGGGGACTTGTCAAAAGGGGGGCAAATGGTTATGATCAACAAATAAAGGAAGTTTCATTTAAACCCCATCTTAACAAGGAACACCCCATGGCCACTCATCAAAACATCCTGCTGGTTTATCCGGAAGTGCCCTCCAACACCTATTGGAGCTATAAACACGCCCTTGGCTTTATCAAGAAAAAAAGCGCCATGCCGCCTTTGGGCCTTTTGACCATCGCCGCGCTGTTTCCGGCAGACCGGGAGCTGAAACTGGTGGATTTAAATGTCGGCCCCCTGGACGACAACCTGCTGCAATGGGCGGATGCGGTGTTTGTCTCTGCCATGATCGTGCAGAAACAATCCATGGAGCAAGTGGTGGCGCGGTGCAACCAGATTGGCAAAACCGTGGTTATCGGAGGCCCCTATGCCACCAACTCCTGGCAGGAAATCAGCGGGGCAGACCATATCCTTCGCGGCGAAGTCGATGAAACCCTGTGCGACTTTCTGGCTGAACTCGACTCCGGAACAGCCGCGGCTGTTTATGACATGCCCCCGCATCCGGATATCTCCCGGCTGCCGGCGCCCCGGTTTGACCTGCTCGATATTGGCGCTTATGGCTCCATGTCCATCCAGTATTCCCGGGGATGTCCCTTTCACTGTGAATTTTGCGACATCTGGACCGTCTATGGCAACAAACCCCGGCTCAAAGACGCCCAAAGCCTGACCGCAGAACTCGATGCGCTGTATTCCATGGGATGGGAAGGGGCCGTGTTTCTGGTGGATGACAACTTTATCGGCAACAAGCGCCGGGTCAAAAAGGAACTGCTGCCGGCCCTGATCCAATGGCAGCAGGACCGGGACTATCCCTTTCATTTCTATACCGAGGCCAGCATCAACCTCGCCGATGACCCTGACCTGATGACCGGCATGCGAGAAGCCGGGTTTAACTCCGTGTTTATCGGCATTGAAACCCCGGATCCGCAATCCCTGGCTGAAACCGGAAAGACCCAGAACCTCAAATCCGACATGGAAGCCGCGGTACGCACCATTCAGCAAAACGGCCTGGAGGTGCTGGCCGGATTTATCCTTGGATTTGACAATGACACGCCGGCCATCTTTGATCAGCAGATCCGGTTTATCCAGGAAAATGCCATCCCCCAGGCCATGATCGGGCTGTTAAACGCCCTTCCGGGAACGCGCCTGTATCAGCGCCTGGAAGCCGAGGGCCGGATTTTATCCCAGTCAGCCGGCAACAACACCCACAGTATGCAGGCCAATTTTAAAACCGTGATGGATCCCCAGACCCTGCGCCAGGGCTACAGGAAAATTTTAAAGCATCTTTACGGCTTCCGGCTGAAAAACTATTTTGCCCGATGCAGCCACCTGCTCGACCGCATCGAGCAAAGGCAGTATTACCAGCGCAAGGTGCGGGCCGCGGACCTCAAAATTTTTTTCCGCTCCCTTTGCCGGCAGCCCTTTACGGCTTACGGGTTTCACTACATCAAATTTCTGGTGCGAAATGCGTTTAAAAACCGGGACCTGTTTGCAGAGGCCGTCACCTATTCCATCTACGGGCACCACTACCACACCATTACCCGCCAAACCCTGAAAAAGGAAAAAATTGCGGATGTGCTGGACAAAAAATACCGCAAATTCACCAAAAAGGTGAATCACTGCTCCACGGCCGTGCAAAACAGCTCGGAAGACCAGCTAAACGCCCTGAAAAAACTCTGGAACACCCGCATGCGGTATCTCAAGCAGATGCAGCACAAGATCAACAAGCTCAACACAGATTACCAGGACGAACTGCGGCGGAGGTATCTGGAACTATCGGCCCAAATGCGCGACATGCTGGCCAGCCTTGAAATCCGAACATTGTCATCCCCGGATCCCGGCGACAGGCGCCGGTAACTCTCTCAGCGCACAGGCAGATAAAAATTCCTTGACTTTTTGAGGCGGTTTTTTTTATTGTTTATCCATCATTTGCTGGAAGCATTTATTTGATTTTCAGGGAGCCGGATATGCACTTTGAACTCGACAAATCACACAAGGAAATCCAGAAGGCGGTCCGGGAATTTGTCCGGGCACAGTTTGACAGGGAAATGATCATTGAATCCCTGAAAACCGGCGATCTGCCCGCCGGTGTACGGAAAAAGGCCGCACAGCTCGGGTTTTCCGGTATTCACATCCCTGATGAATATGACGGGGGCGGCATGGGTCTTTTCGAGTACGTGCTGGCTGCAGAGCAGATGTGCAGAAAAGATGCCTCTGCAGGCATGGCCCTGATGCTGTCGGGTTTTGGCGCAGAATGCCTGTTTGATCCTGGCCGGAAAAATCTGGCGGAAAAATACCTGCCTCCCGTGGCCGGCGGAAAGATGCGCGCTGGTGCAGCCCTGTTTGAACCGGGGGCAGGCGCGGATATCTCCGGCACACAGACAACCGCCGCTGCCAGCGGAGATCACTGGATTATCAACGGCAACAAGGCATACGTGCCAAACGGAACAAGAGCCGGGTTTTACGTGGTCCTGTGCGCCACCCGCGAAGATGCAGACCCGTCAGACAGCGCCATTAACACCGGCGACCGACAATCCCTGATCATCGTGGATGCTGATACCCCGGGCGTCACCGCGGAATCGGCCGGCCCGACCCTTGGCGCGGGCATGGTGGATTTCGCCCATGTTGGTTTTCAAAACGCAGCCGTTTCCGTAAAAAACATAATCGGCAGCCCCGGCCAGGGCCTGGGCCGGAGTCTGTCGTTTTTGAATCAGGCCCGGATCCAGGCTGCTGCCATGGCCCTGGGCACCGGTCAGGGCGCCTTTGACCGGGCCCTGGATTACACGCGCCAGCGCAGTCAGTTCGGCAAAAAACTGGCCCAATTCCAGGTGACCCGGCACAAGCTGGCAGACATGGCCGCCGGCCTGGAATCGGCCCGATTAAGCGTCTATCAGGCGGCCAAAGCCTTTGATGAAGGCACCTGCGATGCCAAAACCGCGGCGGCAGCCAAGCTAACGGCCGCCAATGCCGCCATGACCGCTGCCGATGAGGCCGTACAATTGCTCGGGGGATACGGATACATGACCGAATACGAAGTGGAGCATTTCTACCGGGACGCCAAAACCCTGGAAATCTTTCTGGGCAGCCCCGCAGTGCTAAAAGACGTGATTGCCGGCGGGCTTATCGGCAAACTCAGGTAATGCAGAAAGGATCAGGGGCCATGGAAATACTTGCCTACACCGACGACCATCACGGGTTCCGCAGCCGGATGCGCGCCTTTCTGGAAAAAGAAATCACGCCCTGGACCCATCAGTGGGAAGCCGATCACATCACCCCCAAATGGGCCTGGCAGAAACTGGGCCGGGCCGGATTTCTGTGCACGGGTGTTTCGCCTGAATACGGGGGCATGGGCGGCGATTTTCTCTATTCCGTGATTGCAGCCGAGGAAATGGCCAAAACCAACCACACGGGCCTGGCCTCGGCCCTGCATTCAGACGTGGTGGTACCCTATATCCAGGCCTTTGGCAGCGAGGAACAGAAGAAAAAATATCTGCCCGGCTGCGTTTCCGGCGACATTATTGCCGCGGTTGCCATGACTGAGCCGGATGCCGGCAGCGACCTGGCCTCCATGACCACCACCGCAGCGCAGAAAAACGGGGAAATCGAGCTAAACGGGGCCAAAACCTTTATCTCAAACGGCATCAACGCAGGTCTGGTCATTGTGGCGGCAAAGGACCCGGACGAACCCAACCCTTACAATGCCCTGTCCCTCTATATTGTCGAGGACGGCACCCCGGGTTTCAAGCGGGGCCGGCATTTGGAAAAAATGGGATTTCACAGCCAGGATACTGCTGAACTGTTTTTCACCAACTGCCGGATCCCGGGGCAAAACCGACTGGGGCAAAAGGGGGCGGGCTTTGGCATGCTCATGGAAAAGCTCCAGCAGGAGCGGCTGGTCACCTCCATCTGCGCCCAGGCGGCAGCCGAACTGATCCTGGAAATCACCACGGATTTCTGCAAAAACACCACGGACCGGAACCAGAAACCTTTGTCCAAAAGCCAGGCCACCCAATTTGCCATCGTGGAGATGACAACAGAAGTCAAACTGGGCCGGACGTTTCTCGACAAGCTCATTGCCGGTCACATGGCAGGCGAGCAGGCCATCGTGGACACTTCCATGGCCAAGTACTGGATCACGGATATGGCCAAGCGTATCTCCCGGCGCTGCACGGATCTGTTCGGCGACTACGGTTTCTGCGAGGCCTGCCCCATTGTCCGGGCTTTCCGGGACGTTCGGGTCATGCCCGTTTTTGCCGGCACAAATGAAATCATGAAAAACATTGCCGCCAAGTTCATGGGGCTTTGACCCGAAGGCCGCCCCGCTTATCAGTGTTCCATGGCCTCGGCCCGGGGCTTTAAAAGCAGATGGTAAAGCAGGTCGCAGTACCGGTCCAGCTTGACCATCCCCTCCCGGGATTCAGTGTAGCGCCAGAACCCGTAGAGCTTGGTAAGGGAAAAAAGCTTGTGGCTGTAGCGGGCCCAGGTGTATTTTTCCCGGATCCGGGCCATGCCCTTTTCCGAAACCTGGTGCCATTTGTCCGGGTCTTCGGCAAACCCGGAAACAAACCGCCAGATGCCCTCTGCCATCAAATCCGGCTGACTGGTGTTTAACAGATACCCGCTTTTTCCGTCTTCAATAATCTCGGACGGGCCGCCGAAAATAGGACCGAAAGTGGGCAGGCCGCACTGCATGGCTTCGAGCACGGTCAGGCCAAAGGCCTCAAAAAGGGCCGGCTGGACAAACATACCCCTGCTGTCGGCAATGATCCGGTAAACCTCCCCGGTTTCCGCCTTGGACACGCTGGGCAGCCAGCGGATATGCCCCTGCAAATCATGGGCGGCAATCAGCTCATACATGCGCCGGATCTCGTTTTGCTCTTCTGCGTCATCTGAATTTTCAATGTGGATCGTGCCTGCGGCCACCACCAGGTTGCAGTGTTTTTTAAGCTCCGGATGCATGCCGAAAGCTTCTACCAGCCCGGTGATGTTCTTGATCCGGTCCAGGCGCGCCATGGTAAACAGCGGGGGTTTGTCCGGATTTTCCAGATAACCGTGGACATCCCCGGATTGCTCTGAAAAAAGCCGGGTCTGCCAGTAGGCCTGCTGGCTGGCGGACCTTCGGTGGGTTTCGGTATACGGGAAATAATTGTCCTCATCAACTCCCGGCGGCACCACGTTGAACTTGGGATTAAACAGGTTGATGCCGTTGACCACCTGGTAGAGCCCGGGCATGGTATAGAACTGGTAGGACTCGTACTGGCCGAACCGGGTTTCTGTGCCGGCAATTTCCTGGTAGGTGCTGGTGATGATGAAATCCGACTTGTTCATGGAAAGCAGATCCGCGGTAAACTGGCAGGAAAAATGATAATCTTTTTCCATCTCCTTCCAGTACAGATCCGAGAACAAATACTTGGTCTTTTCCAGGGCATGGGCGATGGTGCACTGGATCACATTCATACGGTCTGACAACAGGGTGGCCACCAGGTTGCCGTCTGAATAATTGCCGATGATCAGATCCGGCCGGCCCTCAAACTCAGCCAGCAGTTCCCGCTCGCAGTCCCTGGCAAACCGATCCAGGTAGGGCCAGATTTTAAAGCGCGACACCCAGTCCTGAACAATCGCGCCCTGGCTGTCATAAAACGGAATGCGAAGAATATAGGCATGTTCCGTGCCGATGATATCTTCTTTTGGCTGATTGCATGTCGTGTTGCCGGAATTGGGAATCAGGCGGGTGACCACCAGCACCCGGGGGGTCACGTCAATGCCGGCCAGTTCAAACTCCCGGATCATGTGGGCCTCCAGCGCCCGCACCTGATCAAGGATATAGATCACCTGGCCGCCGGTGTCGGGTTTGCCCAACACGTTTTCCTGGGCAAACCAGCCATGAGGGGTTAAAACAGCCACTTTGGAAATCATGGGCACCCTGGATATGAAATTTTCCAGATCCGCACTTCGCGGCTCATAAAAAAGCGCATGTAGAAGCGACATGGTCTCCCGGATCCGGCCTGCGGTGTTGCCCCATCCCGGTTCAAAGCCCCGGCTCTTGAGCTGAGGCTTGAGTTTCTGATGGGGTAGATTTTCATCATGATTGCCCAGGTCATCAATGGTTTCTTCCAGGGCAGACAGAAAATCATCCAGGGAATCGAGAATATCCGGATTGACCAGCAGCTGCTCGCCGTTGATCCGGTGGATGCGCAAAAACTCGAACAAATCCCGGCCCCAGTCCTCGGGCTTTTGAAACAGGTTGCTGGACATGTAGCGGTTTAGGAAACTGATGCCGTTGCCCACGTTCTTGACGTTCTTGATGGTGGGCGCATAATCGGAAAAAGGCAGAAAATCCAGCTCCAGGGCATCGCGGTTGGACCGTGGGGTATTGTCGCAAATGTATGCGTCCTTGTAATCCAGGTAGCGGTTTACCGAAATTTTCTGCATTTGCTTTCGGTCCGCGCTGAGCCGGTAGATATTGTACCGGGCCATAGTGTAGCGGTGCAGAATCAGCACAATGCTGTCTGGAAACAACATTTCCGGCACCCGGGCCAAAAACCGGCCAACAGCCGAGTTTTCGGCAAAATCGGATTCCTTGTCGTTTTCCCGGCACCACTTGAGCCAATTAAGCCAGATATCGTTTCGCAGCAGATATTTGCTGCCGGTGCCGGTCAGATAATATATGAAATCGGAAAAATCTTGCTGCTCTGCTTCAGGGATCAGCTTTGAAATCAGATTTGTGGGGGACATGGGCGCCTCCTTTTGCAATGCCGTGCCGGCCTGCTTTTTTATTGCAGGGGCCGGATTTTCAGGCCCCTGCATTCCCTTGATGCCATAATGGGTGCAAACCGATCCGTCAAGAACAAATTGCGCGGCCGTGCCCCGGGATTTTATTCTGACTGGCGCGCCGGCGGGGCCATGAATTCAGGTCCCACCGGGTCGGAAATGGCCTGGGCAAGGATCTGATCCATTTCAGCAAAATCTTCTTCTGCCAGCTGCCATCCGAAAATATCCGGCAGGGGTTCCATCTGCTCCGGCCTTCGGCCGCCCCAGAGAGCAACGCTTGCACCCTTGTCCAGCACGTAGCGCACGGCAAGATGAAGGACCTTTTTGCTGTATTTCTTCTCGGCCAGGTTTTGCAATTGTTTAACCGCTTCAAGATACTGAGCGAATCTCGGGGATTTAAACTTGGGATCCACCTTGCGCAGATCATCTCCGTCAAACTGCTGATCCGCTGTCATTTTTCCGGAAAGCAACCCGCGGCACAAAGCCCCGTAAGTGAGCGTGGCAATGCCGCTCTGGATGCAATAGGGAAGAATATCGTTTTCAATGGCCCGCTCAAACACGTTGTAGGGCGGCTGGCAGACCGCCAGGGGAGCCGCTGCCCGGAAGGCCTCCATTTGCTCCACGGTGTAATTGCTGACGCCAATGGCCCGGATCTTGCCTTCATCCACGAGCTTTGCCATCACCTCTGCGGTCTTGTCAAAGGGCACCACAGGATCGGGCCAGTGGATCTGATAGATGTCAATGTAGTCTGTCTGCAGCCGGCGGAGGCTGTCTTCGATCTCCTTGCGGATCCGCTCAGGGCTGGAATTGCGCCAGACCTTTTTCTGGGCGTCATCCCATTGCAGCGCCACCTTGGTGGCCAGAATGAGCCGGTCTCTCTGGCCGTATTCGGCCACGGCCTTGCCCACGATCTGCTCGGATGTGCCAAAGCCGTAAACCGGGGCGGTATCCACCAGATTGATGCCCTTGTCCAGCGCCGCATGAATGGTGCGCACCGATTGGGCCTCATCTGTGCCGCCCCACATCCAGCCGCCGATGGCCCAGGTGCCCAGGCCCACGCGCGAGGCCTTTTGATCCAGTCCGTGAATCTTGGTATACTCCATTGATCTGCCTCCTTTTATTGGGGTTCATGCAACACCAATACTGATAATCATATAAAAAATGTCGTCAAGAAAACCATTGCACAATGGGATTGAAAATACCGGCCGGATACCATAGACTGATCATGACATCGCGGTTGGAAAAAGTATATCACAGGAAAGGATTGTTTAATGAAGCCAGGGTTTGAAACCATTGCGGAAGTTATCGACTTTGCGGTCACACGGGAGGAAGAAGCCCGCCAGTTCTACATCCAGCTTTCCCGGAAGGCGCCGGACCCCTTCATGCAGCAAATCTTCATGGATTTTGCCCATGAAGAGCAAAATCATCGCGACACCCTGAAAAACCTGGATACAGGCGGACTTGAGCGCATTTTCAGCCGGATCATGGAACCGGTCAATGACATGGGCCTGGCTGAAATCGCCCCGGATACCAATGCGGACACAGATATGGACTTCAAGCAGGCCCTGGCTTTGGCCATGAAGCGGGAGGACAAATCTGAAAAGCTTTATTCACTGCTTGCGGAAACTTGCGATGATGACACCATCAGCCTTGTGTTTGTGGGACTGGCCAGGGAAGAAGCCCGCCACCGCAGCCGCATTGAGCGGGCTTACAGCGCCCTGTACCAGCAATAGCATCAGTTTCTGCGCCGCCGCTTTGGGGGCCGGCCGGAGCCGCCCTTTTTCTGGCCGCCGCCCCGGGGATCATCTTTTGATCGGGGGTGTTTTTTGCGCGGCGGGGCATCGGGCATGACCAGCCATTCCTCGGGCGGTTCGATGCAGGCCAGCTTGCGGCCCAGGTACTCCTCAATGGCCGGGATATAGAAAGCCTCGCCCTCGTCTGCAAAGCTGATCGCCGTTCCCAGGGTGCCGGCCCGGCCGGTTCGGCCGATGCGGTGAACATAATCTTCCGGGTCATGGGGCAGCGTAAAATTGACCACATGATTCATACCCTCGATGTGAATGCCCCGCCCGGCCACATCGGTTGCCACCAGCACCCGGATTTTTCCGGACTTGAAGGCCGCAAGCCGGGACATGCGCTTTTTCTGATCCACATCCCCGGAAATCATCTCGCAGTTGATCCCGTAGCGGGAAAAGGTCTCGGTCAGGCGCCGCACTTCATCCTTGCGGTTGCAGAAAATCAGCACCTGCTCAAGGCTCTGCTTTTCAATCATGTTGTAGAGCAGGCCGAATTTTTCCTCCAGCGTCACGATATAGACCACTTGGTCCACGGTATCCACAGCCACCTGCTCGGGCTCGATTTCCACTGTCACCGGGTCTTTGGTCCACTGGGCGCACAGGCGCATGACCTCGCTGGTAAGGGTTGCGGAAAACAGCAGGGTCTGGCGCTTGTCCTTGGGCGGTGTGGAATGGATGATCTTTCGGACATCCGGGATAAAGCCCATGTCCAGCATCCGGTCGGCCTCGTCAATAATGACGGTTTCCACCTTTCCAAGGAAAAGATCGCCCCGGCGCTGGAAATCCAGCAGCCGGCCCGGGGTGGCCACCACAATATCGATCACTTCCCGGCGGAGCTGAGTTTGCTGCTTGACGTAATCCATGCCGCCGAAAATCGACAGGATCTTTAAGTCGCAGTATTTGGCCAGCTGTTCGGCCTCGTCACTGATCTGCATCACCAGTTCCCGGGTGGGTGCCAGTATCAGCACCCTGGGGGTGCCTTTTTTCCGGTTTTCATCCAGGGGACGGTTCCAGAGCCTTGAAATCACGGCAATGAGAAATGCCGCGGTCTTTCCGGTTCCGGTCTGGGCCCGGCCGCTGGCGTCTTTTCCCAGCAGGGCCGCGGGCAGGATATCGCCCTGGATCGGGGTGCAGCGCGTAAATCCCAGGTCGCTGATGGCGCGCATCAGGGGCTCCGGGAGGTCAAATTCATCGAATCGGAAAGGTTCTGGTGCGGGGACTGCGGTTTGCCGGACTTTTTCTTCTTCTTTGGCATCTTCGGGGGCCGGATCATCGGTCCGGTCCATCATTTTTCGTTCTTTCATCTACTCTCTTTTTTTCGTGGTTAAATGTGGTTAAGGATAAAAATTTATAATTATATCATAATATTTTTGAACTTTTAGTGCAAGCCTTAAATACAGGTCCCTTAAAGTTGGCCACAGGGCGTTCTTCCGCCAAGCCGCCACCTTCGCCGCAGGAGGCGTGAAAACGGCAGCATCGGCATAGCCAGGGCATAAGCAGCTTGTTCCGGTTTTCGCATGAGCCGCGTCGGGTGCGATTTGTTTGTCTGCGGCTCGCTTTCGGGGATCGTCCCGGGACTTTGGCTGGAATTTTTAAAACCTGGGCTCATCGCTCTCAGACAGTTTAAAATTCCGGACGCCAAAGCCCCGGTCCGATCTTTTGCCGAAACCGCGCCAATGCAGCCAAACAAACCACCCCCGCCCCGGCTCATGGCCAACTCTCTGGAAACAAGCGGGAACAATTGTTTTTTATCAAGAGTTCCTTTGAATTTGAATGCCGATTTAGAGTGAACCAGTCTGGAAGGGTATTTCCACTTTGTTTTTCAGACTTATCGAACTTGGGAATGGTTTCCAAGGAAGCCCGGAGGGCGGGGGCGGGTTTTTGAAGCGACATTGAGCGTTTTTGCGAAGAGATTCAGCCGATGCCGGAGCCGGAAAATTTCAAATTGTCTGAGGCCGACAGGCCGAGTTTTTGAAATTTCGGCGGAGGCATCGGCTGAATCCGCAAAAACGCTCAGGAGCGAAAAAATCCGCCCCCGCCCGCCGGGCTTCCTTCCCTCAAAGGCACCACTTCCATTGCAGGGCACATGACGACAACATCGGGACAATCAGCTTGTTCCGGTTTTCGTATGAGCCGCGTCGGGTGCGGTTTGTTTGTCTGCGGCTCGCTTTCGGCGATCGTCCCGGGACTTTGGCTGGAATTTTAAAAACCCGGGCTCATCGCCCTCAGACAGTTTAAAATTCCGGACGCCAAAGCCCCGGTCCGATCTTTTGCCGAAACCGCGCCAATGCAGCCAAACAAACCACCCCCTCCCCGGCTCATGGCCAACTCTCTTGAAACAAGCGGGAACAATTGTTTTTATCGGGATATCCTCTGAACTCGAAGACTGATCGATGCGAAAGGCTATTTCCAAGGTGTTTAACAGAATTATCCGATTTGGACGTGGCTCCCCAAGGAAGCCCGGCGGGCTTCCCTCCTCCAAACCCGCAAAATACTGCTGCAGCGATAAGCACAAAAACATTTCCAAGTTCTTTTGCCTGTGCTATCGGTTAAGTCTTTTTATGTCGCACAGAAAAAAAACCAACGGGAGCCGGACAATGGGCACCACAACTGTTTTGCCCGCCATTTATGCATCCAACCTGACCCTGGCTGTTTGCTTTGTATGCATGGGTGCGGGCCTGATGTTCCTGCGCCGGGTTGCCGGCGCAATTGCGGGGCCCGGGTACTGGGCTGCCGGGCTTTTTCTCAATGCAGCGGGATTTGTTGCCTGGGCTGCCACCATCACGGACTGGAACCGGGAATTTTTCCTTCTGGGGGAACTTTTGCACATCATCGGATTTGCAGCCCTGGTTCTGGGCATTTACCGCTTTATGGGAAAAGCCTTTCAGCGGCGGCATTTTGCAGGCGGATGCGCCCTGGCCGCCATGTGGATTTTTGGCCTGATGATCATGCCCCAGCACCGGGTTGGCGGACTCTTTCTGATCATGCTCTTTCGAACCCTTATATTTGTATGGGCCGGGCAAATAATTTTAAAACAGGCCTCCAGCGGATCGCAGGCCGGCCGGAGCATGGCCGGATGGGGGCTTGTGGCCTGGGGTGTGTATGCGGCCTGCGCACCCGTAATCTGGCAGTTTTCCTGGCTGCGGCCCATGGCTGTGGGACTGCCGGCCGGACTTCACGTGGTGGTGGTCATGGGTATGGTGCTTTTGATCATCGAGCAGATGCAGGCCCGGGCCGAAGCCAGCGAACAACACGCACAGCGCCTCGAAGGACTGCTACCCATCTGTGCAGCCTGCAAAAAGATCCGGGATGACCGGGATGTATGGCACCCCATTGAAGGCTATATCCAGCACCGCTCAAAGGCCGAGTTCAGCCACAGCATCTGCCCGGACTGCGCCCGCAGGCTCTACCCAGAGCTTGATATCTACCCCGGCACACGGCCTAATGCCACTTAAATATCCGCAGCCCCAGGAAGAAAAACACCGCGCCCATGGCGGCCAGCACGACCGTTGGCATGGCTGTTTGGGCAAATCCGGCGCCTTCGTTAAACACCGCCCGAAGTCCGTCGAGAAAAATGGTCAGGGGCAGCATCTGAATAAAATCAATGCTCCAGTCCGGAAAATTGTGATAGCTGAAAAAAATCCCGGACAAAACAGCCATGGGCATGACCACCGCGTTGACCAGCCCGTTTCCCACCTCGGTGTTGGCCGTGCGCGAACAGGTAAAAATGGCAATACCGCAAAATGCAATATTTCCCGCAAAAAACAAGGCCGCCAAAGCGCCGATGCTTCCCTGGACGGCAATGTCAAATACTATGCAGACAAAGACAAACAGCAAAACCGCCTCGATCAGGTTCATCCCGATGCGCACCGCCATAAGGGTCATGAGAAAATGAGATTTTTTCATGGGCGTGGCCACCATCCGGCGCAGCAGCTTTTTTGAGCGCTTGTCAATCATTCCGTAACTGATGCCCCACATGCACGACATCATCACGTTCATGCAGATCAGACCCGGCACCAGAAAATCGATATACCGGGTGCCGGTCACCGTCAGGGGGGAGATTTGGTCCCGGGCGCCCCCACTTTCCTCCGCCCTGCCCTGCACGGCAGCTGAAAGCTTCAGATAGGCCAATTCCGCCTCTGGATTGCGGGGGTCAAAATGGTATTGGATCCCTTTGTTTTCCACCGGGCTCATGACCAGGTTAAGCTTGCCCCGCTTGATCTCCACCATGGCCGATTGCCAGTCAGTCCGGACAAACTCAAACCGGGTTGTGCCCAGTTGGCTGTCCTCCAGGGTCATCTGCCAGGCCGGGCTGTGGTTTTCCGGCAAATCCAAATCCCCGGCCCTGTTGTCCAGAAAACTTTCCAGCCCTCTGCCATTGCCGGGAACTTCGGCATTGCCCAGGACAACGCCCACGCGGTAGACGGTTTCACCTTGCTGGGTAAAGGCCAGACCCAGGCCCAGAGAAATGAGAATGGGAAAAACAATCCCCCAGAAAATCACCGCAGGCTCACGAATCACCTCCCGTGCATGGGCGGCAAACAGATGACAAATCTGGTGCCGGGATAAGACAGACTCAGTCATGAAGGCGCCTTCCTGTCATTTCGGTAAACAGATCATCCAGGGTCTTTCTCCGGCACTCCATGTTTTTCAGATGCAGCCCCCGGTTTTTGAGAAAATCGAGAAAAACCGGAAGCTGATGCTCGATATCGGAAATGGCCACCGTGCCCCGGCCGGCAACCGAATCCCACTGCACGGCAAACGGGGCGTTTTCCAAAAGCTCCGGCCCGGCGTGATCCGGATTGTCGATGGTAAACTCGATGATTTTTTCCGCCTGTGTATCTTCCAGCAAATCCTGCAGGCTTCCTTCCCGCAGAACCCTGCCCTGGTCCATGATCTGGATGTGCTCGCAAAGTTTTTCTGCTTCTTCCATATAATGAGTGGTCAGCACCAGGCAAGTGCGGGTGTTTTTTTTCAAATCCAGCAAAATTGACCAGATCTCCCGGCGGGCGTTGGGATCCAAACCCGTGGTGGGTTCGTCGAGCAGCAGCACCTGCGGATTATTTAACAGCGAAATGCCCAGTGCCAGCCGCTGACGCTGGCCGCCTGACAGATGCACCACCCGCTGGCTGTGCTTTGCCGCCAGCCCGGACAAGGCCAGAATCTCTTTTACCCGGGCTTTGCCCAGGCCGAAAAAGGAGGCAAACAACCGCAGGGTTTCCCATACGCTTAATTTGTCCATAAACCGGGTTTCCTGGAGGCAAAGCCCGATTCGCCGGCGCAGGTATTGTTCATTTCCCTTCCACGGCCTTCCCAGAATCCTGATCTCCCCATGGTCGGGTGCCTGGATGCCCTCGATCATCTCCACCAGGGTGGTTTTGCCTGCGCCGTTGGGCCCCAGCAAAGCGGTGAACTGACCGGGGCGGATCCGCAGATCCACACCATTTACCGCCTTGACCCCGTTGAAGGATTTATATACGTCTATCGCTTCAATAAGGGAATTCATTCGTTTTCTTCATCCTTCCGGCGCTCTCCGATTTCCTGAAAATACCGGCGGTACTGCTCTTTGACCATTTTCCGGTAGATGTGATAAAAAAACAGGCTCATGATCTCGGTTGACTGGCTGCTTTTTTTACGCAGCTCCCCCCGGGCCATCTGCTCCCAGCCCAGGTCCATGAACCGCTGGACATTTCTGGCCACCAGGTCCCGGAACAAGTCGGTGAAGTTGCGCAGTTCTGCCGGATCAAAGCCGTCTCTGGGGCCGATGCCGATGCCGTCCATGTCCACCAGCAGCCTGCCGATGATCACGTCATCCTGGGAATAATACGGCTTTCCGCTCCGGTTTTCGCTTGTGATAATCCCCCATTGCTCCATTTTGTCAAGCCATTTTTCACTGATGCCCGTGGCCTCGATAAAAGCCGCGCGCCCGGTGACCCCGCCGGAAAGCAGCTGATCCAGGGGCCGGATGTACTCGGAAAGAAACATGAAAGCCGACCGGTCTGCGGGCGACTGCTTGTTGTGCTTTTTCATCAGCTTTTTGATCACGGGTATGGGCAGAAAATAATTTTCCCGAAGGGCCTTTATCAGCCGAACCTGCTCCACGAAATCCGCTCCGTAGTCGGCCTGGTTGGTGCCGGTTTTTTCCGGCCTGGGCAGCACTCCCTCGCGGATGTAATAATGAATGGTTTCCTTGGAAACCCCTGTTTTTTTGACCAATTCGCTGATTTTCACGCTATGTGTCTCCGATTTTCCAAATTTTCCGTCTCTATCTTTTTTATTGACAAAGATGGTCATGGGAGTATTTTGTCTGACTATCGTGTAGCATACTACACGTTTTTTGCAAACATGTTGTCTGCATTGGCAGCCCGCCGCCGGCAGCCGGCATTATTTTGTACCATTACACCGCGAAAGGAAACAAATGATTATGGCACAGCAACTGGCAGACAGAAGAGACATTGATTTTGTCATCTGGGAGCAGATGAACGGCGAGGATCTGCTCACGTATGAGCTTTACAGGGATTTTAACAAAAAAACCTGTGACATGATCATCAACGAGGCGCGCAACCTGGCCGTAAAGGGGCTTTTGCCTACCCTCCAGGAAGGCGACCGCCAGGAAGTGCGTTTTGAAAACGGCCAGGTCCGGGTCCCGGATTCTTTTCACCGGGTTCACAAACTGCTTCTGGAAGGCGAATGGGGCAGCCTGGCCCCCCCTTCAGAAATGGGCGGCCAGGGCGTGCCCGGACTGGTGGTTTCTGCGGCCAGCGAATATTTCATGGGCGGCAACTGGGCCCTGTACTCCTACACCACCATGGGCAACGGCACCGCGGACATGATCCACAAATACGGCACAGAAGAGCAGAAAAAAGCCTACGTGGAAAACCTGGTATCCGGCAAGTGGGGCGGGACCATGCTGCTGACCGAACCCGAGGCCGGCTCGGACGTGGGTGCTTTGACCACATCCGCAGTGCGAAATGACGACGGCACCTACAGCCTGACCGGTAACAAGATCTTTATCACCAACGGCGAGCACGACTTGTGTGAAAACATCATCCATCCGGTACTGGCCCGCATCGAGGGCGATCCCGCGGGCAGCAAGGGCATTTCCATTTTCATCGTGCCCAAGTACCTGGTCAACGAGGACGGCTCCCCGGGCGAACGAAACGACATCGTGTGCACGGGAACCGAGGAAAAACACGGCATCCATGCAAGCGCCACCTGCAGCATGGCCATGGGATCAAAGGGCAAGTGCGTCGGCTACCTGCTGGGCGAGGAGCGCAAGGGAATGCGCATCATGTTTAACATGATGAACGGCGCGCGCATGGCAACCGGCCTGCAGGGCCTGGCCTACGCGTCTGCAGCCTACATGCAGGCTGTCAATTACGCACGGCAGCGCGTCCAGGGCCGGGACATGAATGATTATTTCAACCACGAAGCCCCGTCCGTGCCCATTATCAACCATCCGGACGTACGGCGCATGCTGCTGTGGATGAAATCCTACGTTGACGGAATGCGCAGCCTGTTCTACTACACCGCATCCTGCCGCACCAAGGCCTCTCTGGCGAAAACAGAGGAGGAACGCGAATTTTTCGACGGCCTCTATGATTTTCTCACACCGGTGATCAAGGACTACCTGTCGGTTCACGGCCACGAGGTCTGCGTCCAGGCCATCCAGGTCTACGGCGGTGCGGGCTACACCAAGGATTATCCGGTGGAGCAGTATGCCAGGGACTGCAAGATCGCCTCCATTTACGAGGGTACCAGCGGAATCCAGGCCATGGACATGCTCGGCCGCAAGCTGGGCATGAAAAAGGGACAGGTTTTCGGCGGGCTGCTCGGGGAAATGCAGAAAACCGTGGCTGAGGCCAAAAAAAATGACGAGCTTGCCGGCCTGGCCGAAAAGGTGGAAAAGGCGGTCAACCGTTTGGGCGAAACCGCCATGGGCCTTGGCCAAAAAGCCATGTCAGAGGAAATAAAGGTTGCATTCGCCCACTCCTGGCTTTTTCTGGATGTGATCGGAGATGTGCTGCTGGCCTGGATGCTTTTGTGGCGTGCAAAAACAGCAGCGGCAAAGCTCACGGGCAAGGTCAGGAAAAAAGACCAGGCATTTTACCAGGGCCAGATCAAAACCGCGGAATTCTATGTCCGCACCGTGCTGCCGCTGGCCATGGGCAAACTCGAATCCATCAGCGACTGCTCGGCCGCCGCCATTGAAATCGATGACGCGGGTTTTGGCGGTCTGTAATCTTTTCAACCCAACACAGGAGGAAACCATGTCAGAGGAACTCAATCTTCTGGAAATCAGCGACCACATCGCCTGCATCACCATGAACCGTCCGCCGGCCAACGCGTGGAGCCTGGCGGCCATGGAGGATTTTGAAAAAAAGCTCGACACTTTGGAATCCGACAAAAACGTCCGGGTCGTGATTCTGACAGGTGCCGGAGACAAATGCTTTTCCGCCGGCTTTGATGTCAAGGACGCCGCCAATTCCGACAAAACCGGCCCCCTGGGCCAGAAGCTGTGGCGCCGCATCGATTGTTTTGAAAAACCATTTATTGCCGCCATAAACGGCCATGCCTTCGGCGGCGGCCTGGAACTGGCCCTTTGCTGTCATTTCCGAATTATGGCTGACGCACCCAAGGCCCGGGTGGGGCTGACCGAGCTCAACCTCGGCATCATTCCAGGCTGGGGCGGCACCCAGCGACTGATGCGGGAACTGGGCCGGAGCCGGGCCCTGGAAATGATTTTGCTGAGCAAGCGCATCTCTGCCGCAGAAGCCGCAGAAGCCGGACTGGTGCACCAAATCGCATCCCCGGAAAAACTCATGGAACAAACCCGTACCTTTGCCGCATCCCTGGCCCAGCGGCCGCCTGTTGCAATGGGCTGCGTATTAAAGGCCATGGCAGCAGGTGTTTATCATGGCATTGACGCGGGCCTGGAATCTGAAAGCGAAGGCAGCCGGGTTGCTTCCGCCTCCAAGGACGCCACAGAAGGCTTTACCGCGTTTCTCGAAAAACGGCAGCCGGTATTTAAGGGAGAATAAAAAGCAGGAGACGCTTGCACTGCAGCCGGGCACGGGCGTCGGCGATCTGAAATCTGTGGATAATGGCTTGCTTTTTGGGCTTATTTGAGCAATACTAAAAGATTGACAGTAGCCTTAGCGTTGTTTTCGTTTTGCCAAATTCACTTGCGGAAGCCCTGATGGAAAAAAGCGAAGAAGCAATTCTTGTTGCAGAAGATGTTCGGTCGTCGCGCCATGCCCTGGTCAGCATGCTCAAAAAACAGGGTTTTTCCAGCATTTATGAGGTGGAAAACGGACAGCAGGCACTCGATATGCTTCGCAGCCAGAGTATTGACCTTGTGCTGCTCGATATCATGATGCCGGAAGTTGACGGTCTTGGGGTGCTCAAGTCCATGAAGGCCGATGCCGGCCTCCGCCTGGTGCCGGTAATCATGATCACGGCCATCGATGACATGGACAGCGCCGTGAAATGCATTGAAATGGGCGCCGAAGACTACCTGATCAAACCGTTTAATCCGGTCATGCTGCGTGCGCGCATCACTGCAAGCCTGGAGAAAAAGCGGCTGCGCGAGATTGAGAAAGAATATCTGCGCATGTACGATTCAGCCACCGGTCTGCCCAACCGGCGGTATTTTGCCCAGCGGCTTAATGAACAGCTGCATCGCAGCCAACGACACCCTTCGCTTTTTGCCGTACTGGCGGTACGAATCGGAAAATACCCGGCCATCTTTGAAACCCTTGGGAGAAAAACAGGGGATCGTTATATCCTGGAGCGCGCCGGGCAGCTCAGGAAAATCCTGCCCAATGATGCGGTGATTGCCCGCACCGGGGAGCAAACCTTTGGGGTAATTCTCTTTGACCTGCCGTCACCCGCAGCGGGCAATGCCGCGGCCAAAAACATTTCCGAGACCCTGGTCAGTCCTGTCTACCTGGAGGAACGCGAGTTTACAGGCAACATCCAGGTGGGCGTGGCCTACAATGATCCCCCTTATTCAAACGCTGAAACCATGCTCCGGGATGCGGGCCTGGCCGCCGGCCAGGTGGATATCCGGGGGGGATTCAAGATCTTTGATGACACCATTCACCAGGCGGCCATGCGACGGCTGGAACTGGAACCGGCCCTGCGCCAGGCCCTTGAAAACAATCAGCTGATCATGCATTATCAGCCGATTGTATCCCTTGAAAACGGCAAAATTAAAGGATATGAAGCCCTGGTGCGCTGGCAGCACCCGGAAAAGGGAATCATCATGCCCGATGAATTCATCCGGCTGGCCGAGGAAACCGGCCTGATCATCCCGCTTGGCGCCTGGGTCATCCATGAAGTCTGCCGGCAGGTCGCCTCCTGGCAAAAAGACAAAAGCCGGGACAATCACCTGACCATCAGCGTCAATGTCTCGGCTCACCAGTTCACCGAACCGGCCTTTCTCTCGGTGATCCAGTCCGCTCTTCAAAAATCGGGCGTCCAGAGCACCTGCATCAGCCTGGAACTCACCGAGACCGCACTGATCAACAACAGCCAGCAGGTCACGGAAGTACTCGACGAGCTGCGCCGGATCAAAGTTCGCACCTCCCTGGATGATTTCGGCACCGGCTACTGCTCCCTGAACTACCTGCACCGGTATCCCTTTGACACCCTGAAAATTGATCAGTCCTTTGTGCGCCACATTGATTCCAATCCCCGCAACCAGGCCATTGTCAACAGCACCATCGAACTGGCTCACCGCCTGGGCATGCAGGTGGTCGCAGAAGGCATTGAAACCGAGGCTGAGGTGGAGACATTAAAGCAGTTAAACTGCGAGTACGGCCAGGGCTGGTTTTACGGTCAGCCCGCGCTTTCGTGATCCGCCCGGCCAACAGATGAAAGTTTCACTCCGGCTGCCACAGCGGAAATCAGACCGGCAATGAGCACCGGGAACAACAGCATGGCATGGGACACCAGGGAAAACCCGGCAGCCGCATCCTTTTGCACCCCGAAAAGCGCAAGACCAAAAACGCTGCCCGCCTCCCAGATCCCCCAGAAGCCCGGAACAGACGGCAGGACAATAAAGAAACACACAATGATAAACACGGCCATGGTCTGGGAAAACGCCAGTTCCACGGCCGGAAATGCAAATGTGGCCAGATGCAGGGCAAAGGCCTGCAGCAACCAGATCACCAGTGAATAGCCAAGGCAAAGCGCCAGGCGCAGGGGCCGCCGGATCATGGACAACCCGGCGCCCACATGATCAATTACGGCCGCAATGGGGCGGCTGATTTTTTCTTCGAGTTTGCGGGCCGCAGACGGGCGTTTTGCAAAAATACGGTTTGGCGCTGCCAGCACAAGCGATTTGAAAAAACGCTGAACCACGGGCACGCTGATTGCCGCCAGGGCTACCGTGATACCGGCACACACCCGGCTTATATTGTGTGCAATGTTTTCCAGGACCTGCCGGTCCAGTTGCCAGGAGCGAAAACTGATCTCCAGGTTTGGATCAATATGAACAAATGCCATGACCCAGGCAAACAGCGCCACCAGGACGATCATATCAAACATCCGCTCCGCGATCACCGTTGTAATGCCCAGGGTGAAGGGCACGTCGTTTTGCTTTTTGATGATGGCCGGCCGGGCCAGTTCTCCGATGCGGCCGGGCAGCACCGTGTTGATCATAAAGGCGATCATCAGGGGGTGATATACAGCAACAAAGGACAGTTTCCGGGAGGTGCCCAGAATCAGCTGCCATCTCACGGCCCGCACCGCAAAGGAAAGCAGGCCCACGGCCGCTCCGGCTGCCAGCCACTCGTACCGGAGCCCGGCCATGCTCCGGATCAGATTTTCAAAAGGAACATTTTTAAATGCAAAATAAAAACCCAGCATTGACAACAAAACACCGGCAGCCAGGGATATCCACATATTGCGCTTCATGACAGCTCCGAAGGGGCTTGTTGGACCAAAGATGATGGCACCGTAAAAAATCTGATTTCAAATGGTGCCGTAAAAAGTTCATCTGTTCAATGAACATAGCGTTTTTTTACAGCAGGTGCAAAAATTAACCCCGCACGCCCTTGACATCCCATGAGGATTTTATATGCTTTTTGCCTTGCATGGCCTGCGTCAAAAATTTTTCCACCACCGGAATTTCTGACGCGCTCGTAAAAAGCCGATTTTCAGATGGCACCGTAAAAAGTTCAAGATCAAGGCTTGCGCGATTTCGAAGAATGCAGCGTAGTTATCCGTACGTGAAATTCTGAGAAATCGCGCGTAACGCAGATATTGGACTTTTACGGTGCCATCAATTTCTCAAAAGGGACAAAACATGGCCGACAGCCCGGACAAGGATCACGAAAAACAGCTTTCACAGCTGCGCCAAAACATTGACCAAACCGATGAAAAGATCATCTCCCTGCTCGCCCGGCGGCAGAAGCAGGTTGAGCAGATCGTTGAGATCAAAAAAAAGCACCACCTGCCCGTTTATCACCCGGCCCGGGAAGAGGACCTGATTTCCGGACGCCGGGATCGGGCGCGAAAAGCCGGCCTGGATCCGGATTTTGTGGAGGAAATGTTTAGGTCCGTGCTGCGCCGCTCCAGAAAGGAGCAAAGCGGGCAGATGCGCAAAAAAGGACTCTACCCTGGGGCGGTGGTGCTGATTGTGGGCGGCTACGGGGAAATGGGGCGATATTTTGAGGCCTGTTTTTCCGCAGCCGGCTATCAGGTACGCCTCATGGGCCGGCAGGACTGGGACCGGGTGGGACAATTGTGCAGGGATGTGGCCCTGGCTGTTGTTTCCGTGCCCATTGAAAAAACCGTAGACACCATCAACGCCCTTGCCCCGCATCTGCCGTCAAAAGCCGTTCTCACAGACCTGACCAGCGTTAAGCAAACACCCACCCGGGCCATGACAGCCGTCCACAAGGGGCCGGTCATGGGCCTGCACCCCTTGTTCGGCCCTACCACGTCGTCTCTGGACAAGCAGATCATTGTGGCCTGCCCGGGCCGTGACCCGGATGCCTGCCAGTGGGTCATAGACCAGTTCACCGCCTGGGGGACGGTCATTGTCCAGTCATCGCCTGAAGAACATGATGAGATAATGGCGGTGGTCCAGTCTCTGCGGCATTTTGCCACATTTGCCTTCGGTCAGTTCATGGCGCGCAAGCAGGTTCCCGTGGCGCGCACCCTGGAGTTCTCCAGCCCCATCTACCGCCTGGAACTCGGCATGGTGGGGCGCCTGTTTGCCCAGGACGCAGCCATGTACGCGGAAATCATCTTTGCCTCCCCACAGCGCCGGGAACTGTTGAAAGCCTATATCCAAAACATCAATGACAACCTGGAGATGGTGGAAAAAGGCGACAAGCAGCGCTTTATTCAGGAGTTCAACCAAATTGCCGAATGGTTCGGCCCCTTTGGCGAACAGGCCATCCGGGAAAGTTCCTATCTCATCGACAAGCTCATCGAACGGTTTTAAAAAAGGGGGCGCAGACCGCCCCCTTTTTTTCCGGGTCTTGGATTACGAGGCTTTTTTCTTCTTCGGGGCGATGCGCACGATCCGCGTGGGGCCCTTGACCATGGAAATGGCGTTTTCCGGGCAAAACGCGGCGCAAACCCCGCATCCAATGCACAGCTCTTCATTTCTCTGCGCCTTGCCGTCATCACCCAGGTAAGCGGCATAGGTGTGGCACTCATCCACGCACGTGCCGCATCCCACGCACAGCTCCGGGTCAATGACGGCCAGGAAATTGGTGGCATTTGAAATCGGTGCGATCATGTTTTCCACGGAGTTGCCGCAGCAGCACCGGCAGCAGTTGCACACGCTTGTCTCATCCTTGCTGATATCAAAATTGGGATGATAAGCCTTGTGCACCAAGCCGTCGGCCTCTGACCTTTTGAGTATTTCCCGGGCCTCCTGCTTTGAAATCATCCGGGAAAATCCCTGCTCGCTTGTGTAGCGGGCCGATTTGCCGAATGTAAAGCAGGTCTCGCGCAAATCCGTCTGCTTGCAGGGCTGGCCGCTCAAATCCTTGTGATGCCGGCAGAAGCAGTAGCCAAGCGCGATTTCGTCAAATTTTTCAATCAGCGCCTCCACCTGCTGAGCCGGCAGGATCCGGTCAGCCGATTCTTCCACGGATTCGTCCACCATGATTTTAATGGGTTGGCCCGTGGATTTGTTCTCGGCCATGGGCACGGTGCGGTCCACCGGCGGGGCCTGCATGAGCTGAGGCATGAGGCTGTCGTAGTTGCTCTGCACGATATCTTCGAGCTCTTCAAACAACTGGTCAAACAGGGCGCTGATCTGCCGGTTGCGCTCATTGTGCTCGATTTTGCCCATAAACATGTATTCAAAAGTGCCCACATTGAGCAGCGGCAGCAGCCGGTAGACCATTGTTCCCTTGCGGTTGGGCTGGTTGAAGATAACGCCCCTGGAGGCCAGTTTGCTGGCCTTTTCCACAACCTCGGATTCGGAAAGCCCGGTGGTCTCCTTGAGCTGATCAAGGGTCTGGGACTTGTACTCCCTGAAAGCCAGAACAAAATCCAGGTCTTCTTCACCGAGAAAATATTTCAGCAGCTTGACCAGGGTATCATTGACCGGTACAGGGGTACCCCCGGCTGAAGAAATGACATGACCCGCCTGCTTGTATTTTTCGTCAATGTTGGCCTCTTGCGTCATAACCGGTTTTTCTCCTTTGGTTTGAATGAATTGCAGTCAATTTTGCCATGATTTGCTCACAAACCGTCTCCTGGGCCATTCCGGCACAGGCAACGGTCATATCGGCATGTTTTTGATATAGCCCCAGGCGCTCGGCATACAACTGGGCAAAGCTCTGCTCCGGGCGCTTGGCAATGCCCCGGTCACTGAAATCCCCCACCCTTTGCTCCAGAGTGGCCAGATCCGCGTCCAGAAAAACAATGATGCCATCTGATTGCAGATGCGCCATGGCCGCATCACTGTAAACAGCACTGCCGCCCGTGGCAATAACATGATTTTGAACGTCCAGATCCAGAAGAAGGGCTTCTTCGATTGCGCGAAGCGCGCTATGGCCCTTTTTGTCCACGATCTGCTGCAGGGTTTGTTTTTCCGCCGTCTGGATCAGCACATCCGTGTCCACAAAGGCCCGGGCGGTTTTTTTGGCCAGAATCACGCCCACGGTGCTTTTGCCCGAACCCGGCATGCCGATCAACACGATATTTGAAACATTTTTATCCAATACCATTTTCCCCAAAAAGCCTAAAGGCCTGTGTTTTTCATTAGACACCTGCGGACGCGTCAACGGGAAGTTTTCTTTGCTTCCCGATTTTCGTCCAAAAGTTGATAAACCCGCTGACCGGCAACTTCCTCGTTTTCGATCAGCGTTTCGGCCAGCTGATCCATGGCGTCTCTGTTGGTTTCCAGGATGTTTCGGGCCTGGGCAAAGGCCTGGCTGAGCAGCGCCTCGACCTCCCCGTCCACCTCCTGGGCGGTCATCTCGCTGTACTCACGGGTTTTGGCAAGCTCTTCTCCCAAAAAAACCTCGCCGCCCTGCGAGCCCAGGGCCATGTGCTCGAACCGGCCGCTCATGCCCCATTCCAGGACCATGCGCCTGGCGATCTGGGTTGCACTCTGCAGATCATTGGCGGCTCCGCTGGTGGCGGTGTCAAATACCAGCATTTCCGCCGCACGGCCGCCCATCATCACCGAAAGCCGGTCTGTGAGATATTGCTTATGGTAAATGTATTTCTCCGCTTCCGGAAACTGCTGTGTGGCCCCCATGGCCCGGGTCCGGGGCACGATGGAGACTTTGTGGACCGGATCGGCGTATTTCAGGGAGGCGCCCACAACGGCATGGCCGGCCTCGTGATAGGCCACCATCTGTTTTTCCTCCTCTGTCAGGGCCAGGCCTTGGCGCACCAGGCCCATGAGAATCTTGTCCCTGGCCTGTTCAATATCATGATTTTCAATGACCTGCTTGTTTTCCCGGGCGGCCAGCAGTGCGGCCTCATTTAACAGGTTTCGCAGATCCGCCCCGGAAAAACCCGGGGTGCTGCGGGCCAGTGCCCCTAGGTCCACGTCATCGGCCAGATCCTTGTTATGGGCATAGATTTCCAGTATCTTCTGCCGGTCCGATGTATTGGGCAGATCCACGATAATCCGGCGGTCAAACCGGCCCGGGCGCATCAGTGCCGGATCCAGCACATCCGGTCGGTTGGTGGCGGTCATGACGATCACGTTCTGGCTTTCTTCAAATCCGTCAAGCTCGGATAGCAGCTGATTCAATGTCTGCTCGCGTTCATCGTGACCCCCGCCAAGGCCTGCGCCCCTGCGGCGGCCAATGGCATCGATCTCATCAATGAAAATAATGGCCGGGGCATTTTTCTTGGCGTCCTGAAACAGGCTGCGCACCCGCTTGGCGCCCACACCCACAAACATCTCCATGAAATCCGATCCGGTGATGGAAAAAAAGGGCACGTCCGCCTCGCCGGCCACAGCCCGGGCCAGCAGGGTCTTGCCTGTTCCCGGCGGTCCCACCAGCATCACCCCCTTGGGCACTTCCGCGCCCAGTTCCCGGATTTTGCCCGGGTCCTTTAAAAACGCCACCAGTTCGTGCAGCTCTGTTTTCGCTCCCTGGGCGCCTGCAACATCGTCAAATCGGGTGGACTCCTGGCTGCGCTGGTACAGGCGGGCGCGGTTTTGCCCGATGGAAAACAGGCCTTCGCCGCCCTGCCCCTGAAAACGCCTGTACTGGGAATAAATCAGGCTGATGAGAATCACAAACGGCAGCAGGGTGACAATCAGATACCACCAGTTCGTATCCGGCTCGGGCACGGCGGTGAGCTCCACATCATTGTCGTCAAGGACTTCCATCAGGTTTTTGTCACCAAACGAAGGCAAATAGGTGATGAATTTTTCATAGGTTTGCTCCTTGCTCCCGGAATTTTTTTCCACGGCCTTTTTCAGGCTTCCCCGGATCTCGTCGCCCTGTACGGTCACCTGAGCCACATTGTCTTCATCGAGCTGGCTGAGAAAGGTGCTGTAGCTGATCTTTTCCGGCCCCATTCCGGACATGTAAATGCTCCAGCCAAAAAGGGCCAGCATGACGATCATGAGAATCCAGAGATGATAGGTATAGTTCTGACTGGCATACCAGGGGCTTGTAAACTGCGGGCCCTTGCCGGTCCCGTTTTTCTGATGCGGGTTTTGGTCTTTTCCTGTCGGCTCCTGCATGGCATCTCCTTGTGCGCCGTTTCAGCCCAGGCCAAATCGGCGTTAAATAGTCAATAATATATGCTGACTTTAGCAATTTCATCCCCGGACGGCAAGCAATGCATATGTTCTCTACAGTCCCGGGCAGAGGCAAATAAAGGATGTCCTGTATTTTCTCCCAGCCGCAAAATGCGATATGAGATAAAAAGTCAACTTGTTATTTATCCAACAAAGGTCAACGACATAGCCTGACACGGAGGTGTGTATGGATTCTGATGATAAAAACCGGGGCGGTGCAGGCGGAGTCACCCGCCGTGGTTTCATGCAGATCATCGGCACAGGAGCCGTGAGCGCATCTTTTGCCGGCGTGGCCATGGCCGCCCGGCCGGAGCCGGCGCCGCCGGAAAAGATGATTCCTGCCGAAAACACGGTAAAAATCCGTCTTCATGTCAACGGCGCAAAACAGGAAGTCCTGGCAGAACCCCGATGGAGCCTGCTCTATGTTCTGCGCGAGGTCATCGGCCTGACCGGCACAAAGGAGGGCTGCAGCCGGGGCGAATGCGGGGCTTGCACGGTTCTCATCGACGATATTCCCAGATACGCCTGCATGACCCTTGCGGTGGAAGCCGAGGGACGCAAAATCACCACAGTGGAGGGACTGATGAACGGCGAGCAGCTCGGCCCCGTGCAGACCGCGTTTCTGGAGGAAGACGCCTACCAGTGCGGCTACTGCACCCCCGGACAGATCATGTCCGTGGAAGGTCTGCTGCGGAAAAATCCCGACCCCGGCCTGGAAGAAATCCGCACAGCGGTCTCCGGCAATCTTTGCCGGTGCGGGGCCTACAAAAACATATTCCGGGCCGGAAAAAAGGCTGCAAGCCTGAAAACCAAATAAGGGGGGCCCATGGCACAGGATGACAATATATATTACACCCGGGGCATGGAAGTACCGGAAACACCCGAGCCGGGAGCGACACCGGAATTCTGGGAAAAGACCGCAGTGGTGGGAAAGCCCTCCCCGAGGGTAGACGGATATGAACGGCTCAGCGGCACAGCCGTCTACCCCTCGGATATCAAGCTGCCCAACATGATTTACGGCGCCATTCTCCGGTGCCCGCACCCCAATGCCCGGGTCAAAAAGCTCGATGCCGGCCGGGCGCGGAAAATGCCCGGTGTCAGGGCCGTGATTACCGGGGATTCAGACGCGGCCAAAAATCTGAAATGGCGCTATGATGATTTTACGACCCCGCTTTTCGATCCGCACTGCCGGTTTGAAGGCGAGGCCGTGGCCGCGGTCGCCGCAGACACCCCCTACCAGGCCCGGGATGCATTGGCGGCAATTCATGTGGAATACGAGGTTTTACCGCATCTGGCCGATCATGATCGGGCCCTGGACGAAAATGCACCCAAAGTGCACGAAACAGGTAACCTTGTGGGCAAGGATGAATATTCACGCGGTGATGTGCAAAAGGGCTTTGCCCGGGCAGATACGGTAGTGGAGAGGACATACAATACCCAGTGCGAGCTCCACACCCCCATGGAACTCCATGGATGCGTGGCCAACTGGGACGGAGACCGCCTTACCATATGGGAATCCAGCCAGGGCGTCTATGCTGTGCAGTCCACTATCTCGGAAGTCCTCGACCTGCCCTTTTCCAGGGTCCGGGTGATCGGCCATTACATGGGCGGGGGATTTGGCAGCAAACTGCAGCCCGGCAAATACACAGTGCTGGCTGCCCTGCTGGCCCGGCAGGCCGCCCGGCCGGTCAAGATGATACTCACCCGGGAGGAAACCTATCTGAGCGTGGGCAACCGCCCGGCCAGCACCATGCACGTCAAGGCAGGGATGAGAAGCGACGGGACCCTGACCGCCCTTGATTTCCGGTGCACGGGCCCGAGCGGCGCTTATCCGGCCGGCGGAACCTCTCTGATGGACTGGCTGGTCCGGGATCTTTATCAATGCGACAATGTTTCCTGCCGTTCAAACGATGTTTATATCAACGCGGGCCCAGCCAGGCCGTTTCGGGCTCCCGGCCATCCCCAGGGCAGCTGGGCCCTGGAACAGATGATAGACGAACTTGCGGGAAAAACCGGCATGGATCCGGTGGATCTGCGGCTGAAAAACATCCCCGAAATCAGCCAGGCCCGGGGCCGCATGCCCTATACCACCACCGGGCTTGCCAGGTGCATCCGGGAAGGAGCCGAAAAGTTCGGCTGGAAAGACGCCGTAAAAAAAGCCCGGCAGCACAACCAATCAAATGGCCATGTAAAGCACGGCGCCGGCATGGCGGCCTGCCTGTGGATCGCCGGCGGCGGAGGACAGCCCTCAACTGTTGTGATCAGGCTGTTCCGGGACGGATCGGTAAACCTCAACATGGGGGCAAGCGATATCGGCACCGGCACCAAGACGATCATGGCCCTGGTGGCTGCCGAGGAACTCGGGGTCAGGCCCGAAATGATCCAGATCGAGCATGCAGATACCGGCACCACCCAGTATGCCACGCCCAGCGGCGGCAGCAAGACCGTGCCCACCGAGGCACCGACGGTGCGCAACGCAGCCGTGGAGGTCAAACGCCGGGTGCTTGAAATGGCTTCCGGGGACCTCGGGGTTCCGGCAGAGGACCTGGATTACAAAGGCGCGGAAATCGTCTCCAGAAGCGACAAAGACAAACGGATACGGGTCACCGAGGTCAGCCGCCTGAAAAAACGCGGCGTTGTGGTGGGGGTTGGCTACCGCGGGCCCAATCCGGCCGGAAAAACCGTCAACCCGTTCGGTGCCCAGTTCTGCGAACTCGAGGTCAACCAGAAAACCGGGGAAATCCGGATTTTGCGATTTGTGGCCGCCCATGACAGCGGACGGGTCATGAACCGGCTCACATACGATAACCAGGTATTTGGCGGTATTGTCATGGGAATCGGTTTTGGCCTGACCGAATTCAGACAGCTTGATGCCCGGCAGACCGGAAAGCTGTGCAACCGCAACTGGCATGACTACAAGCTGCCCACTGCCTTAGACGTGCCCGCGGACATGGAGAGCCTGCCGATTGAAATCGATGATCCGGAAGCCAACAACACCGGCGCCAAGGGCCTGGGGGAGCCGGTGACCATACCCACGGCCCCGGCCATTGCAAACGCCCTTTATATGGCCACCGGCATCCGTTTCACCCGGGCGCCGGTCACGCCGCTTGAAGTACGCAGACATCTTGATTTACAAAAGGAGGGATAAACCGTGCTGCCGCATTTTTCATATGTCCGTCCGGAAACAGTCAAGGATACGATCCGGCATTTAAACACAAAGGGTGCAGCCGTGCATGCCGGAGGCACAGACCTGATCGGATGCCTGCGCGAAAAGATCATGAATGTGGACAAGGTGGTCAGCCTCAGTGCCCTTGCCGAACTCTGCGAGATCAAAAAAACCGCAGGCGGCGGACTGTCCATTGGCGCCCTGGCCACCATCACCCAGGTGGCCGAAAGTCCCCTGGTCCGGGAGAAATACCCGGGCCTGGCCCGGGGCGCCGCTGAGGTGGCCAGCCCCCAGCTCAGAAACCAGGGAACCCTTGGCGGAAACCTGTGTCAGAAGCCCAGGTGCTGGTATTACCGGGGCGAATTTGCCTGCCTGCGCAAGGGCGGTAATATCTGTTATGCCATTGACGGAGAAAACCAGTTTCACGCGATATTCGGCCACGATCGTATCTGTGCCATCACTCATCCTTCGGACACCGCCCCGCCGCTGGCCGCGCTGAGGGCAAAGGTCAGGATTGCCGGCCCGGACGGTGCCAGAAGCATTGCAGTGGCAAACCTCCATGTGCTGCCCAAACAGAATGTGCATGCAGAAACCGTTTTAAAACCCGGCGAGATCATCACCCGCATCGAACTGCCGCCGCCCGGCGAAAATCTCTACAGCGCATACCGCAAGGTCAGGGCCAGGCGGTCCTGGGATTTTGCCCTTGCCGGGCTGGCCCTGGCCTTTGAAACAGACGGCGGCCGGGTGAAAAACGCCCGGGTGTTTCTCTCGGGGGCCGCACCGGTGCCATGGCGCAGCCGCGCCGTGGAGCAGGCCGTAAACGGGCAGCGCTTAAATGATACAACCATTGCAGAAGCCGCCGAAGCCGTGATCCAGGAGGCAGATCCCCTGAGCGAAAACGCCTATAAGTTAAATCTTTTCAAAGGGGTTGTTGAAGAACAATTGCATGCCGCAGCTACAGCGGCATAGGGCAAAGCTGATCCGGCCCGGCAGGCGGAGATCGGCGGGTCTGATCAAGAAAAGCGGCTGAAAAAAGGCTTTAGCACGCAGGTGGCCTTATCTGCTTCTGTTTTTCTGATAACGCAGTTGAAACGATTGGCATCCATGCACATGTAAAAATCCGCCTCAGGCGAATGGGGGTCTTGGGGATCAAAAAAGCGCAGGGCCGAGGCAGCGGTTTTAAGCTGTTGGGCCATTGGGGCAACATCAGGATTTTCCCCAAAGACAAGCTGCCGGATATACCGGGCGCAGAGCACATCCTCCAGGGCCTCGCTTTTGCCCTCAAACCCGGCGCAGACCAGATAAACGTCATCCGGACAAGTCCGGGCAATATAGCGGGCAACAGCGGCGGCATTGACAAAGCTTGCCGTAATCACGGTATCCGCGCCCCGCGCGGCCAGAAGCGCCTTGGTGCCCGCATGGGTGGAATGCACCAGGGTTTTGCCAAAAAGGTCTTTTCCCCCAATCTCAGATGGGGAGTTGCCCAAATCAAAATCCAAGGGCTTTTTGGCGTGGCGCTCTCCCATGAGCAGATAATGCGGGTATTTTTGTTTAACCGCCCTGGCGGCATCCAGGGTTTCTGCGGCCACAATTTTTTCCGCCCCCTGGTCAAATGCGTAACAGGCAACCGAGAAGGCCCTGAACACGTCAATGACAACCGCAAGGCCCCGGGCTTTTTCAGCTCCCCGGGCATAATGAACAATATGAAACTTCATTTCAGATCCGCCTGCATTCCCTATCTGACAGGGCCGCCTCCACGGGCTCGATATGCACTTCCACATCCAGTATCTCAGGACCTTTCTGCAAAAGCAGGGTTTTGACCTGTTCGGCTACGCGGTGGCCCTCATAAACGCTCATTTCACTGTCAACCACCACGTGCAGGTCCACGCACAGCTGGCTGCCGGAATACCGGGTGCGGATATTGTGCACCTGGCGAACCCCCGGATGGGTCGTTACGATCTGCCGGATCTGTTCGCACACTTCAGGGGGCGCGCCCTGGTCCACCAGTTCCTTAAACCCGGAAGCAATAATACCGATGGCGGCATAGCAGATCAAAATGGCCACGAAAAATGCAGCCACATGATCGACCAGGTGCCACTCCGGGCGGACAAAGGAAACAGCCACGGCAGCAAGCACCGGAACGGAGCTGAAAGCATCCAGCCGGTGATGCCAGGCATTTGCCGCCAGGGCCACGCTATTGGCACGCCGGCCGACCCGCCGGGTCCACTGGTATAACATTTCCTTGATCACAATGGATACAGCAGCCGCAGCCAGGGCGATCATGCGCACGTTGTGGGCATGGGCCTTGTGCACGGATGTGACCGCGTCCCAGCCGATACCGGCTCCGGCCATAAACAGCATTGCCCCGATAAATATGGAAACCGTTGTCTCCAGGCGTTTGTGGCCGTATGGGTGGGAAAGATCGGCCGGCCGGGACCAGAAATAGGAACCCAGGATCACGGCCACGTCTGTAACCGTATCCGTGATGCTGTGGATTCCATCTGCCACCAGGGCCTGGCTGTGACCCAGCCACCCGGCGATCACTTTAAAGGCCGCAAGCAGGATATTGACGCCAAGGCCCCACCATGTCACCCGTCGGACCAGGCCTTCAGGCGACTCATTTGCGTTTTTTGTCATGTCCCGGCCGCTTCTGTTTTTTGCGCTCCTGCACCTGGTTTAACCACTGCTGCTGCTGCTTTTGATAATCCGCCTCGCTCTGGTGCCAGCCGGTATAGTCCGCCTCTGATGTATCCGGGGTTTTTGCGGGCATGTTTTTGAAAAACCGGATCAGTTTTTCCACCCGGCTTTCGCCGCCCGTGTTTTTTCGCTGTGTCATATAAACTCACCCGTTGGTGAAAATGCCATGATAAGACAGCCCGAAACGCCGGGCAAATTCGCCTGTCACCTCTTTTAAGGCGGGGTCAAGATATGAAATGGCTTTGGATGCCACATCGTCGGGAATACCGAAAAAGGCCTCGGCCACGGCGCCGGCAATGGCAGCCATGGTGTCTGCATCCCCGCCCAAAGACACGGCGTTTCGCACAGCATCCTCCCAGGTTTCAGCTTCTAGAAAGGCAATAATGGACTGGGGCACCGAACCCTGGCAGGAGACATCAAACCGGTACGTCCTGCGAATTTCAGCCAATGGGGTCTCCAGGTCATAGGAAAACCGCTGGGTGACAAAATCCCGAATCCGGTCTTTGCCCGCCCCGGTTCTGGCCAGAAACACGCCGGCCGCCGCTGCCTGCGCACCCTTGATGCCCTCGGGATGATTGTGGGTCACGGCCGCGCTTTTTTCAGCCTCTGCCAACACGGTTTCCAGATCATCAAATGCAAAACCCACAGGGCTGACCCGCATGGCTGATCCGTTTCCAAAGCTGTAATAGGGCCTGCGCAGGCGCTGAGCCGCCCACTGCATAAAGGATCCCCCGAATCCGGCATGGGGATATTTGTGGAAATATTCGTGGAACTTGTCAATGTAATCCGCGCCGGTTAAAATCGCGTCGGCCACAGCCACGGTGAGCACGGTATCGTCGGTAAAAGTGCAGCCACGGGAAAAAAGCGCAAAATCCCGGGTTTTCATTCCCCGGCCTTCATAGACCGAACCGATTATATCTCCTGCAATGGCCCCCAGCATATCTGCGTCCTCCTGGTTATCAAAAATACCAGGCAGGGAAGTGCATGTCAAATACGGCACGAACGCCGCAAAATACAAAAACTATGGCTTTATTTCAATGGGCGTGCCCGCGTCAACCGCCTGCCATATCTCATCCATGGCCTTGTTGGAAACAGCGATGCAGCCCTGTGTCCAGTTGAAATACTTTGATATGGAGGCCAGCCACCCTGCCCCGTTTTTCTGGCCGTGGATCATGATTTCCCCGCCCGGGTCCACACTGGATCGGACGGCCCGCTTCCGGTCGGCCCGGTTGGGATAGGATATGTGAATGGATTTGTAAAAATCGCTGTTTGCGTTTTTGTAATCCAGCACATATTTCCCCTCCGGGGTTTTTCCGTCGCCTTCCTGCAGCTTGTGGCCTTCGGGTTCGGGACCGAAAACCACATGATACTCGCTGATGATTTGGCCATCGCACTTGAGATACAGCCTGGATTCGGACTTGACCACCACCACCATGTCGGCTTTTTCAAGCCCGAAGCCGGCCCCGGGCATGGCAAAAAAAACAACAACCAGGGCAATGACGTCTGCAATAATTCTCATTAAGGATTCCGTAATATGGCAATATGGATCAGTTGCTCCCCAAAACATGATTATCCCGTCCCGGCCGGTTATCTGAATTCATCCGGGATCACGGCCACGGGTATGGGTTCCATTTTATGGCGGTTTTTTCGGTTTAACGACCGGTAAATGGACAGGACCTCTTTCTGGCGGTCGGTGAGGTCCGGCCACCGGCCGCCGTGTGCGTCAAATGCCATGGCCCATTCCAGCTCATCATAGGTGGCCCCGATCTGATCCTCGTCGCTCCGGCTGTCGGGCCAGAGCCCGTCTGTGGGCGGGGCGTCCATGATTTCTGCCATCACCCCGAGCTGCCGGGCCAGCTGGTAGACTTCGGATTTGTAAAGATCAGCGATGGGGGATATGTCCACGCCGCCGTCACCGTACTTGGTGAAAAAACCGACCCCGAAATCCTCCACCTTGTTGCCGGTTCCGGCCACCAGCATCCGGTTGTGAGTGGCAAAGGCGTAAAGTGCTGTCATGCGGATCCGGGCCCGGGTGTTGGCCATGGTCAGATGGCCCTGGATTTCCGGGGGCAGGCCGTTTTCAAACGCTTCGAGCACGGCTGTGAGATCTGTGGTGTGTCCGGAAACATTATCATAGTATTTTTCGAGCCAGGCGGCATGCTTTTTTGCAAGGCTTTTCTGATCCTCGGCCTGCCGGATGGGCATGTTGACCACCATCACGGAAAGCCCGGTTTCAGCGCACAGGGTGGATGTCACCGCAGAGTCAATGCCTCCGGAAATACCCGCCACAAAACCGTTGACACCGGCATCTGCGGCATAGTCCCGCAGCCAGCCGACAATATGATCAATGACTTTGCGTGTCTGCATAAACCCCTCTGATATGCAAGCTTGATGCGCTTGTTACGGGTGAAACTCAATTGTCGGTGCTGTCAATGAGTTTTTGCTTGATCTTCCGGTATTCCTGCTCATCAATATGGCCGGCATCTTTGAGTTCTGTCAGTGCCTGGAGCCGGGATACAAGATCTGTCTGTTCCGGACTGTTTAACAAGGGGGTGTCGCCATTGGCAGAATCTGCGGCAATAAGATGGCCACCGGCCCGGCCCGGCTCCGCGTCCCCCTTATACGACACCTTGAAAAGGCCGCCGAAAAAAGACAATTCAACCGCCTCCTTGGCCGCTTTTTGTTCGTAAAAATCCCTGGCCGTGGCATCGCCGGATTGTCTTATTTTTCTGAAAAACCCGATCCCCCATATCACCATCCATATGCAGAAGCCCAGCACCAGAACCGCCCCGCCGATCAAAATCACATAGCGAAGGTCAAAGACCCCCTTGATGAGCACCACCACCACGGCCGCCAGCAAAGGAATGACAAAAATAGTGGCTACCAGGGCATAAAAAACGCCCAGGTGCGAGAGGATAAACTTTTGGTCACTGTTGGGCCGACGGCCGAGCATTGTGCTGTCTCAGTTTTGATTGTAAAAACAAAAACACTCCCTGTTGCTGCTGTTATATTTTTACCATAAATCTCAAAAACAAACCAAAACAAAAACCACGAAACCGCACAAGGCAGCCGGACAAAATCCTGACCAAAACGGCCTTGTGCGATTCGCGTTTCAAGGTTCTTTCGCATTGCGAGTCTACTGCGGTTTATATGAAGAGAGAGACCCCCCGCTATAGGAGACCAACTCGAAATCCGGGTATGCGGTACCCGCATGTTCGGTAAAATCGAGTCCCTCCCGCTCTTCTTCTGCGGAAACCCGCAGGCCCACGACCATATCCACCAGTTTAAACAGGATAAAGGCGGCCCCGAAGGTCCAGACAAAGGCGGCGGCAATGCCCAGCAACTGCACCCCGATAATGGCCGCAGATGTTCCCCCGGTATTAAAAATGCCCGCAGCCAGCGTTCCCCAGGCACCGTTGACACCATGCACCGACACCGCACCCACCGGGTCGTCCACCCGGATCTTTTCAAAAAACAAAACCGACATGACCACGATCACGCCGGCCACAGCCCCGATGACAATCGATGCCGTGGGCGAGACATTGGCGCACCCGGCCGTAATCCCCACCAGGCCGGCCAGGGCCCCGTTTAAACTCATGCTCACCTCTGGTTTCGAAAACTTGATCCAGGAAGTGAGCATGGCAAACACGGCACCCGCGGATGCGGCCAGGGCCGTGTTGACCGCAATCAGGGCCACATCCGTGTTGGCCGCGGTCGTGGAGCCGGCATTAAACCCGAACCAGCCCATCCAGAGGATAAATACCCCCAGTCCGGCCAGGGGGATATTGTGGCCCAGAATCGGCCGGATTGAACCGTCTTTTGCGTACTTGCCCATCCTGGGGCCCAGCACCACGGCCCCTGCAAGCGCGGCCCACCCGCCCACGGAATGCACGACAGTGGAGCCGGCAAAATCGATAAAACCCAATTTTTCAAGCCATCCGCCGCCGTCGAGCAGCCCGCCCCAGGCCCAGCTGCCAAACACCGGATAAATCAGGCCGGTAATAAAAATGGTATAGAGGATATAACCGATAAACCGGGTCCGCTCGGCCATGGCCCCGGAAACGATGGTGGCGGCGGTGGCGGCAAACACAGCCTGGAAAATCCAGAACATCAACACCCAGGGATCGCCGCCGGGTTCATAACCGCTTAAGAAAAACCCGGACGTGCCAAACCAGCCGGTGTTAGAAACCCCGAACATCAAACCAAATCCCACGGCCCAGAACACCAGCGAACCCATGGAAAAATCCATGAGATTTTTCATCAATATGTTGATGGAATTTTTGGCCCGGGTAAACCCGGCTTCCACCATGGCAAAGCCCGCCTGCATGAAGAAAACCAGAATGGCGGCAACCAGCGTCCATGTATAATCCGCATGGGTCTGGACCTGGCCGACGGCCGCGTGGTTTGATTCAATTGAAGGGCCGTCGCCGGCAAACGCCGGCAGCAAAGCTGCGGCCCATATCATCGTTGTCCATAGCAATGTTTTCATTCCTGATACCTCCCGGGTTCAGTTACTGGTTTTAAATTTCAGCTTTCAGAAACAGTTGGATGCGCTGACCTGAAAGGCCTTGGTTTCTTAATAGCAATTGGCGTGCCATTTGCTATTAAGCAAGCTATTAAAATAAGCATTTGATTTTATAGTATATAAAAAAAGGCCACTTCAGAAGCCCAAAAAAGAATATTACATTTTTGCAATGTTAAAATAGAAAAATAACAAAATTGTAAATTTTTAGGCACAAAAAGATGGCATTGCAAAAAGCTTTTTAGCGCGTCCGCTGTTGTTGCAGGAAGGAAGCCCTGCGGCCGGGGTTTCAGTTTTTTCGCTCCTGCCCCTTTACGAATTCATCAAATGCCTTCGCTAAAATTTCAAAAACTCGGCCTGCCGGCCTCAAACAATTTGAAATTTTTACGCTCCGGCATTTGCTGAATTTTTCCGTAAACGCTCAATGTTGCTTCAAAAACTGAAACTCCGACCTTGGACTTCCTTGGAAGTCTGATTTCAGATGGTGCCGTAAAAGTTCAAGATCAAGGCTTGCGCAATTTCAAAGAATGCAAAGGACTTATCCGTACGTGAAATTCTAAGAAATTGCGCGTAACACATATATTGGGCTTTTACGGCGCCATCAAAAAAGGCGGCCCCTGACCACAGGGACCGCCTTTTTATCCGCCTGCGCTTTTGCGCAGTCAGGAGGGGGGACTAAATGTCGTAATACAGGAAAAACTCGTGCGGATGAGGCCGCAACTTGATGGCATTGACCTCTTTTTCCATTTTGTACTCAATCCAGCGCTCAACTACATCCTTGGTAAACACATCGCCCTTGAGCAGAAACGCGTGGTCATCTGCAAGACCCTGCAGAGCCTCTTCAAGGGAGCCCGGGGCGGAATCGATCTGGGCCAGCTCCTCGGGGGGCAGGTCATAGATGTTTTTGTCCATGGGATCGCCCGGATCAATCTTGTTTTCAATCCCGTCGATGACCGCCATAAGAATGGCGGAAAAGGCCAGATACCCGTTGCAGGACGGATCCGGGGTCCTGAACTCGATGCGTTTGGCCTTCGGCGATGCCGAGTACATGGGAATCCGCACCGCAGCACTGCGGTTTCGGCTCGAATAGGCCAGGTTCACCGGCGCCTCAAAACCCGGCACAAGACGCTTGTAAGAGTTTGTGGTGGGGTTGGTAAACGCGCACAGCGCCTTGCAATGCCTTAAGATACCGCCCACGGCATAAAGCGCCTCCTGGGAAAGCCCGGCGTACTTGTCGCCGGCAAACAGGGGAACACCGTCTCTCCAGATACTGACATGGGTGTGCATGCCCGTGCCGTTGTCCTCAAACAGGGGTTTTGGCATGAACGTGACCGTCTTGTTGTACTGATGGCCCACGTTTTTGAGCACATACTTGAACCATACCAGCTGATCACCCATTTCCATCAGCGGCTTAAAGCGCATGTCGATTTCTGCCTGACCGGCGGTGGCCACCTCGTGATGCTGGCATTCCACGTCAATGCCCAGATCCTCCAAGGCCAGCATCATGTCGGTTCGAATATCCTGGCCCTTGTCCATGGGCGGCACCGGGAAATAGCCTTCCTTGTGGCGCGGCTTGTATGCCAGGTTGGGATTTTCCTCGCGGCCGGTGTTCCACACACCCTCTTCTGAATCCACCATGTAAAACGCCTTGTTTCTCTGGGAATCAAAGCGCACGTCATCAAAAATGAAAAACTCGGCTTCCGGGCCGATAAAGGCCGTATCCCCGATGCCGCTCTGCTTGAGATAATTTTCAGCCTTCTGGGCCACGTGCCGCGGGTCCCGGGAGTAGGCCTCCCGGGTGACCGGATCCACAATATTGCCGATCAATACCAGGGTTTTTTCCTCGTAGAAGGGATCGATCCTGGCCGTGGAGGCATCGGGAACAACGAGCATGTCACTTGCGTTGATGGGCTGCCAGCCCCGCAGGCTGGAACCGTCAAACCCGTAGCCGTCCTCAAAGGAGTCCTCGCTCATTTCGCTGACCGGTACGGTAAAATGCTGCCATATGCCGGGAAAATCCATGAACCGGATGTCCACCACCCGTATGTTTTCCTGCTGAATCATCTCCAGTACGTCTTTTGGCTGTTTCATTGTCTGTTTCCTCCTCGAATTTTTGATGAATAAACTGCTTTAAAACCCAATAAATGTAAATGCTGTTTTTTATATGGCCTCGTTGTCCGCCTCGCCGGTACGCACCCGGATCACGCCTTCCAGGGGAATCACAAAGATCTTGCCGTCACCAATCTTTCCGGTGTTGGCCGCAGAACGCACCGTGTCGATCACCTCCCGGGCCCGGTCTGCGGGCACCACGATTTCAAGCTTGATTTTGGGCATGAAATCCACGAGATATTCCGCGCCCCGGTAAATCTCCTTGTGGCCTTTCTGGCGGCCGTAGCCCTTAACCTCGGTAATGGTCATGCCCTGGATGCCGATATCGTTTAAGGCCTGTCTGACATCGTCGAGTTTAAACGGCTTGATGATGGCTTCTATTTTTTTCATGGTTTATCCTCCTGCTGCAAGGTTACTTGGTAAAAAATTCTGTTTTTATCTTTTTTACGAAATTTCCTTAACCGGTAATTTCAAAGGCCCGCTCGCCGTGGATGGCATTGTCGAGCCCGGTGATTTCGCTGTCTGCTTCCACGCGAAGTCCCCTTGTGACAGCCCGGGTGACGATCACCACCACAAATGTGGCAGCGGCTGAAAAGGCGACGGTGGCCACTATGGAAACCACCTGTATGACCACCTGCATGGGGTTGCCGTATAACAGGCCGGCTGCACCTTCTGTAATGGCCGGGTTGGCAAATATGCCGGTTGCAAGCGCGCCCCACATGCCGCATACGCCATGGACCCCGAAGGCGTCCAGGGAATCGTCATACCCGAGCTTCTGCTTGAGCCTGGCCACACTGTAGAAACCCAGCATCCCGGCCACGGCCCCGATCACCAGGGCTGCGGGCAGATTGACATACCCGGCTGCCGGGGTAATGGCAACAAGGCCGGCCACAACGCCCGAGGCAATGCCGAGCACGGTGGGCCGGTCATTGGCAAACCATTCAGCAAACATCCAGGCAAGCGCCCCCATGGCCGCAGAAGTATTGGTCACCATGAAGGCCGAGGCAGCCACGCCGTCTGCAGCCAGCTGGCTGCCGGCATTAAACCCGAACCACCCGAACCACAAAAGGGCCGCGCCCAGGGCTGTTAATGTAATGCTGGAGGGAAACATGGCATCCTTGCCGTAGCCCAGCCGCTTGCCCACCATCATGGAAAGCACCAGCCCGGCAACACCTGCATTGATATGCACCACGTTTCCGCCTGCAAAGTCCAGGGCGCCCATGGTATGCATCCAGCCGCCGCCCCATACCCAGTGGGCCACGGGGCTGTAAACCACGGTCAGCCAGAGCACGGCAAACACAATCCAGGCGGAAAACTTCATCCTGTCCACGATGGCACCGAGCACCAGGGCCACGGTGATTGCGGCAAACGTCATCTGAAAGACCACAAACACCAGTGTGGGGATGGTGCCGGAAACACTCTCCGGGCCGATGCCGGCCAAAAACAGATAATCCAGCCCGCCCACGATTCCGCCCGCACTCGGGCCAAAGGCCAGGCTGTAACCCCACATCACCCATATCACGCTGGCCAGGCAATAGGCCACAAAGGTCATGGCCAGGGTATTGAGCAAATTTTTATACCTTGACATGCCGCCGTAAAAAAGCGCCAGCCCCGCCGGGGTCATCATCATCACCAGGGCTGTTGCCACAATAACCCAGGCGGTGTCCCCGCTGTCCGCCTGCTGGCCGGCAAATGCCGGGGCAGCGGGCAACAGCAGCAGAAGCAATGCGTTTAGAACCTTTTTCATAATTTTCGCTCCTTAATAAAATTATAGACAGGATCGGCCGGATACAGACAAACTCAGGGCAGCACGGAAAGCACCTGCCGCCGGATGTCTTCCACCTGGCCGGCATCTTCCACCTTATTGCCCTGGTCGTCGCGGACATAAAAGACATCCACGACCTGATCAACCTTGGTTGCAATCTTGGCAACCCATATATCCAGACCACTTCTGGTCAGCGCATCCGTAATCCGGTACAAAAGACCGGGAAAATCATAGGCAAAAACTTCAACAATGGTGTAGAAACTGGAACTGTCATTATCAATCACCACCCGGTTGGGCCGGCCGGAGACTTCCTGCTTTGCCTCCCGAACCGGCTTTTGCGCCAAAGCCGTGCCCAGATCCAGCCGGCCGGCCAAAGCAGACTCCAGATCCCGTCCGGCCCGCTGCCAGCGCTCAGCCTCAAAGATTTCATCCGGCGGCGGGGTAACGGTGAAAATATCCAGGGCCACATTGTTTTTCCAGGTAAAAACCTGGGCATTTAACACATCAATACCGCTTAGGGTAAAGACCCCGGAAATTTTGGAAAACAGACCGGGCCGGTCCTTTGCACAAACCACCACGGTTCGGGTATTGGAGGTCTCGTCCGGGGTGATCTCCCATACGTATTCATTGCCTTGCAGCTGCCGGTAAAGGTTTAAATGGGACACGACATCCCGGGCCTCGGTATAGAGCAGATACCTGGGCGAAAGAATATTGAGCAAAGATTCAACATCCGTATCCGGAAAATCCACAGCCTGGCGCACGTAGGCCTTTTTCTTCTCCACCCGGCGCACCGCACCCGTGGTGGCAAGCTCGCCTTTCTCCAGTATCCGCAGGATCTTTAAAAAAAAATCGCGCACCAGGGTGGCAGTCCAGTCATTCCAGGCCTTTGGTCCCGTGGCCATGGAATCGGCCACGGTCAGCAGGTAAAGCATTTTCAGACGATTGACATGACCGATCTGCCGGGCTGTTCGGATGGCGGTTTCCTCGTCGTGAATATCCCGCCGGCTGGCGGTTTTAACCAGCAGCAGATGATTTTCAATCAAAAAACAGATCAGCTCCACTTCTTTGGGACCGTAGCCCATGCCGGCCACGATGTCTTTGGCCATTTGCGCGCCGGTAATGGAATGCTTCCCCTCTGCCCCGGCCTTGCCGATATCGTGGAGCAGGGCTGCCAAAAGCAGCAACTGCTTGCGCTTAAGACCGTTATAAACCCGAATGCACAAAGGATCCACACCATCGGGCGGGCTGTCGCCAAAAGACTTGATAAAATAAACCGTGCGCAGGCTGTGGCGATCCACGGGATAGAGATGATAGGCATCAAACTGAATCCGGTCCACGATCCCCCCAAATTCGGGAATCAGGCGCACCAGAAACCCGGTTTCCAGCATCTGCTCCAGGACGTTGACCGGCTTTGCCGGAGTGAGCAGAATATTTTCAAACGCCCGGCGAACCGTGGGATTGCCCCGGAATTTGTCGTCTGCCAGGTATCCGAATTCCCGCACCAGGCGCCCGGCCTCCCGGGTCAGGGGCATGCGGAGTCGGGCGCTGGCCTCAAAAATCTGGATCAGCAGTTCCGGAGATTTGACAATCCGGCTCGAGGATTTGAAATCCAGTCCCCCTCGGCTGATTTCAATGCCGGGAATTTCCGGATGCCGGCGAAATCCAAAGCTGCGGCGGGATGGTTTTTCAAACCCGAGCTCAAACAAAAACAGCAGGAGCTGTTTTTTGACATACCCCATTTTTGCGTGCAGCTCGCTCATAAGCCGTTCCACCGGCATTTGGCCGTCTTTTTCCACAAGGCCCATTTCCTCTGCCAGCCTTAGCTGGTAGTTGAAATAGAGCTGATCGCACTTGCGGCCGGTAAAGTAATGAAGCCGGTTTCGCACCTTCCATATGAATTCCACGGCGCCGGCCAGATTTTCATATTCAGCGCTGGAAATTGCCCCGTGATATTCCAGGTCCCGCAATTCCTTCAAATCAAACCTGATCCGGCCGATCCAGCGCATGGTGTGATAATCGCGCAGCCCGCCGGCGCCCTCTTTTAAATTGGGCTCCAGCAAAAAGGCGGAGTCCCCGTAATGATCATGTCGCTGCCGGTTGCGGTCCACCAATGAGCGGATGATCTTATGCGGGGCCCGGCAAAGCACCCGGTCCCGTACCTGGGCGGTCAAGTCCGCGTATACGGATGAAATGCCGCATAAAAACCGGGCATCCAGCACTGCGGTAAGCACTTCCAGATCCTCTTTGGCCATCTTCACGCATTCGCGCAGAGAGCGGATGGCATAGCCCACGTCCAGGCCCAGATCCCACAGGGGATAAACGTATTCCCTGACCAGTTCCTCGGCTTCTTCAGGCACGGACTTTTCAAACAAAAGCAGCAGATCCACGTCTGAAAACACGCATTGCTCGGCACGGCCGTATCCACCCAGGGCAATGACCGCATACGGGTTGCGGTTGATGGCCAACTGCGGTCCCACCCGGCTGGCGGCAAAGCACTGCCGGAAATAAGCGTCAAACAGCTCTGCATGGGCGCGGATAAATTCTGAAGGCTCCCATTCCATGGCTGATGAAAACAGATGTTGCCGGGCCTGTTTTAAAACCACCGCCGGATCGGATACCTGTTTTTTTTCTGTGTATGCGGTCAAAATCTTTCCTCCGTTTGCTCTGTTGAAGCAACTTGCATGCCATCTGGGATAAATAAATATATATACTTAAAAATCAAAATTTTATAATCAAAAAAATTTTCAGAACCCTCAAAAAGCAAAACAAAATTGTCAATTGATATTACAATTTTGTAAATTGGAATTATTCTGTTTCCACTAAAAAAGTATACAGGCGTTAAAACGAAAAGCAACAGAGATTCAGACAAAACACACGGGGCGGGTTGCAGAGCGTACATGCGGACGCGGGGGGCCTACAGATTGCTGAGTTTTTCAAACAGCTTCTTTTTTCCGCTGACCCCCATTTTTTCATAAACACGGTGCATGTAGGTTTTTACCGTGGATTCGGAAAGCGCCAGTTCCAGGGCGGTCTGGCGGTAAGTTTTTCCGGCCAGCACTTTTTTGAGCACCAGATATTCCCGCTCGGATAAAAGCATCCGGAGATACCGGGGCATCTTTTTTTCAACTTCATCCTCACCGGCCGCAGAACCCGGCCGGTCCCTGCCCGGGTCCGGAACCGGTGCCGCCGGCCCTGCTTCCGCAACCGCAGCCGGCCCGGGCTTTGTTTCTGCCAGGCCCGGCGTTTGAGCCGAACCGGCACTGGAAATATATCCGTAACGGCCGAGGAAATAAAGAACCAGCACAGAAAGGTTGAGCACAAAATGGCCTGTCATGGCAATGGCGCCTGTCATGCCGGCAAAATAGCGGCCCATGAGCTCACCAGCGGCAATTCCGGTACAGACAATGGCCAGGCCGATGCCAAAGGCACGCACCGGATCGGCCAAATCCAGCAGAACCGCAATCAATACCAGATCCACCATCCCGGTGGCCGCCTGGAGGGCAAACATGCCGGCGTTGGCAGAAAACAAACCCGGAGCGGTCTGCATGATGGTAAATGCCGCCATTCCCAGCACCACTCCGCCTATCAGGGCAAGATCCCGGTTGATACGGGTAAGCCGGTATGCCCCAAAGACGGCTGCAACGTAAAAAAGCATCTCAAAACCCGGAAATGCGGCCTCCTGGTGATAGGCCGGCATCACAATGACATACATCAGCCCGCATATCACTTTAAACAAAAGGATAAACGGCAGGTAATGCCACGGGCCGGTTTCATCGGGCATTTCCATTGGTTCCGGATCCGGCAGGTGAGCAGCAAGCACGGGTATGGCAAGCAAAAACACAGCCACTGCCGCAAAAATCCAAAAACTGTCTAACGGCCGCAGCAAAACCGGCAAAACCAACAGATTGCCCATCACAAGGCCCGCGGCTGCGCACAACAGGGGCACCGGACTTTGGCAAAGTGTCACACATGCCGCAATGGCCACCACGGCCCCGCTTGCACCCATACAGGCCAGGATCCAGCTCCCTGCAGAGGGTTTAAAAAAAAGCAGCAGGGTCAGCACAGCAGTCGCCAGGCAGCCGGCCGGCACCAGCCGGAAAAACGCCTGCCGGGGGCAGAAAAGCCCAAGAAGCAGCAAAGCCGCCACATGAATGGGCAGAAAGGCCGCAGAGGCGTTGGCTACACCTGCAGCCCCGGCAAGGGGTCCGTCCATGGGCACGGAAACCAGCCAGAACACAAAAGCGGCAAAGCACAACACCGGATATGTATACAGTGATTTTTCTGTCATCTCTTTTTTTATCGGATCTTTTTTGCCCGGAGTTTACAAAAAGACGACAAAAAATGCAAAAAAAACAGGAAAGTTTACAAAACAGCGACTTGAAAAAAAAACAGGTTCCTGTTTTTCTGACTTTTCCCCATAAAAGCAATTACCGGGGGTTGGATAAGGAAAAAACAGTATTAAAACAATTCAAACAACAAAAAAATGCGGAGGGTTGCACATGAAACACAAAGGCATCTTATCATTGATCGCAGGATTATTGATTGCCGGCATGCTGATGGCGGGACCAGCGGCTGCAGAGGAAATGTCAGAATCCGACCTGGACTGGAAAGCCGGTCTGGGCTACCAGGGAATGTGGGTCGGGGGGTTTTTAAACGGCATTTCCGGCCGGGCCTGGATAGAAGAAAAATACGGGGTGGAGGCCAATTATTTTTACGGAGATGTTGAGACCCGAACTTTTGAGGCTGATAAAGTGGCTGGAGGCTACGACACAAGCTCTGCTAAATCTGATGCGGATCTTTATGTATTTGAGCTAAAAGCCATGTATGCCCCGGTGGTGAAAGAATACAGCCGGTTCTACGTGGGCGCGGTGGTCAGCCGGGGGTCCTTTGACCTGAAAAACACCGGCTATTTTGGCCGGGATTTTGACGATAAAATCTGGGGCTATGGTCTTTTTATCGGAAGTGAATGGCATTTCCAGGAATTTCCGGAAATCGGATTCAACTTTGACGTGGGATACAAGGCATATCGCTATGATGATCGCTACACAGACCCCGACGACGGGGATTACTTTAAAATGGATCTGGATCTGGAAGGCATTGATGCCACAATCGGGATCCACTATTATTTTTAACCGGCTGCACTGACCTGCAAATCATCTTCCCCGGCCAGGCCGGGGCTCGCCGGAACCTTGGTGTGCCCCGGCTTTTTTTGCAGACAGCCAAATGAGCCGGCAGCCAAATCCCGGCTCATTTCAGCGCTGCCCTGCAGGCTGCGGCAAAATCCTCTGGATAGTGGCCATTGATCCAGCGCAGCTGGAATTCAGAAAACGCCCCCGGGGATTCGGGAAGGCGGGGCAGAATCACATAAAACAGGCGCTGGCCGTTGTCATCTGTGTCCATGCGCCTGGATACCTCGTAGAAGGTGATCATTTTTGCTCCCATATGGCACAGGGCTTTTGCGGCCGTGAGTATGGCCGCATCCAGGGACCGGCGCATGTCCGTGTCAGCCTCGGCAATATGGCCCACGGGTTTTGCGGCCATGACCTGAAGTTCCCACTGGGAGGTCTGAGCCTTGGGCACAAATACCATGACATTTTCATCCCGGTATACGATCAGGCTCTGTTCCCGGTCTTGGGCGCCGTCCATTCGCTGGTTGTTTTCAATGGCGGCAATATAGGCATCAAAAAAACACACCCCGGTCTGATCAAAAAATTGAGAAACAAAGGTTTCCACCTGGTCGCCGATGGCATAGGCGGCCATTTGCCGATCAGGTCCGGAAGCTTCGGAAACGGTTTTGGGAATCATGGCATACTGCTGGTGAATCTGCTGATGGGAGGCATGCAGGCGGTAGCCGGACGGAGCAGAGTCAAATCCATAGTTCCAGCCCCACAGGGTGCGGTTAAACGTCAAAGCCCGCCGCTTTTGTTCATCTTTGAGCAGCGCCCGGATTTGCAGCCGCAAATCTTCGAGCTCGTCTTCTTCAAGGCCGCGCCTGGAGATATGGACCGCAATCCCAAAATCCTGTGCCAGCCGGGCGTATGTGCGCTGATAATACAGATGTCGCATGCCGCGCATGTCTGCACCTGTCAGGCCGGCCACAGAGTAGCGCACCGCGTCTTCGGCCATGTTGGCCGCATAATGGCCCCAGGCAATGTAGCTGTTGCTGCGCAGATATTCATACACGTGGGTTTGCCCGTTTGCACCGCCATATTCGCCGACAATTTCGTTTGCCCCCTGCACCCCCGGGCGCAGCACCATGACCTGCCGGTAGATTTCCGGCAGACAGGGATTATTGGCCAGGGCCTCAAACAGGGTATGATCATGGATGCGCGCGCGGATCCGGCCGTCTACCCCCTGCCGGTACACCAGTCCGTCAGGACGGCCGGTTTGCGGATCAAAAACAAAGTCACAGGCCATAACGGCAAGCGCCATCAAATCTTCCGGATCTGTTCCGGTTTCGGCCAGGGCCAGCTTCAGGGGCCCGGGAAGGGCGGCAATCATTTTTGATCTTTGCGCTGCCGAAACCCTGCTGTCCGGCTGCCATGCAGACAGAACCGAGCCGAAAGAAACCTGTTGGGGTTCGGGGAGCCGGATCAATGCAACCGGATCCTTTGCATTTTCATCCGCCCACCGGGTGTTGATATAGGTCACCCCGTGGAAAGCAAAGGCATTGGGCACCTCAAAAATCTTGTCTGCAGCCGGCACATCCACGTCTTGTTCCGGAAAGTTGGCTTCATTGGCAACGGGCCCACTGCCGGCCAATACCCCAAGCTGCATCAGACGATCTTTGGACCGGAAATTTTTCACTGAAAACGCCGGTGAATGGATGCCGTAAATAAAAGATCCCTCAGGTGACACACAGGTACGCATATATACCTTCCTTTTTTTCAAACAGATGGAAGCCGAAAAATGCTGCCGGCATTTGCCGGCTAATAAATATTGCTCCGGCATCCGGGGAATTGTCAAGGCCCTTAATTTTCTGGATTGCAAGCCTTACAAAACAGCCTGCCATGAAAGATCCCCGGAAGATAAATATGAAGATCCACTGTTATCCCGGCGCCCTGTCCCAGGTTCTGACCAACCTTGTGAGGAACCCGGTAAGCCAGGGTTTTGACGAACCGCACGGTGAAATCCATCTTGACATTTCCGCTGCAGAAGAGGAAATTATTATTGTATACACAGACAACAGACAGGCTATACCGCCGGCGGTAGCCGGCAGCAGACAACCCAAAGGAGCAGCAGCATGCAAACACCAGCGGAACTCGACACATTTCTCCAGCAATGGAGCGCGGATCCCAACGGCTGCCGGAAAGTTTTTCTGCAGTTTCAGTCTCGCATCCAGGCGCATTCGGATATCACGATGGATTTTGTGGCCCGCCCCGGGCTCACCTATTCCCTGCGGGCAGCGCGCCTCGGACAGGATCGGCCCGTGTTTGTTCTCATGGACGTCATTGACGAGGACCCCAGATGGCTTTCGGTCTGTTTTTACGGGGACATGATCACAGATCCCGAAGAATACGGGGACCTGGTGCCCGAAGGACTCATGGGTGAAGACGGATACTGCTTTGACCAGGACGAAAATGATCCGGATCTTGCCGAATATATCGGCAAACGGCTGGATGAAGCCTATAGCAATGCCGCAGGATAAGATAACAACCCCATTTTTGTATACAAAGGGATATCCATGCAAGGCCGTTTGATCAAAAAAATTTTCACCCTGTGCTTTGTCTGCTGTCTGGCTGCCGCATGTGCCACTGTTCCCATCACCGGCCGCAGACAAATGAGCCTGATTCCTGCCGATACCATTCTCTCCATGAGCTATCAGCAGTATGATGCATTTCTGGCCGAGCATGAACCGGTCCGGGACACCAAAGAGGCGGCAATGGTCCGGAAAGTGGGACGTGATATTGCCGATGCAGTGGAGACTTACATGCGGCAAAATGGCATGAAAGAACAGCTGCAGCAGTATGACTGGGAATTTCAACTGGTGGAAGACGACGCGGTCAATGCCTGGTGCATGCCCGGGGGCAAAGTGGTTGTCTATTCCGGCATTCTGCCCGTGGCCCGCGGAAAACACGGGCTGGCCGTGGTCATGGGCCATGAGATCGCCCATGCCGTGGCCAACCACGGAAACGAGCGTATGAGCCAGGGGATGCTGGCCCAGATGGGGGGCATCGCCCTTTCCGAAGCATTAAAAACCCACCCGGCCACCACCCAACAGCTCTGGATGACCGCTTACGGGGTTGGCACACAGGTGGGTCTGATGTTGCCCTACAGCCGGCTCCACGAAAAGGAGGCAGACCGGATGGGTCTGATCTTCATGGCCATGGCCGGCTATGACCCGCGGGTGGCCGAAGATTTCTGGGCCCGGATGGCCGCACAGAAAGAAGGCGGGGCGCCTCCGGAATTTTTAAGCACCCACCCGGCCGATGATACCCGCATGGCCAACATCCGGCGCATGATCCCCGAGGCCATGCAGTACTACAGGCAGGGGCAATGATTACACGGATTCTTTTGCTTTCCGCTGCCGGTGCCGCCGGAACCCTGTGCCGCTACGGACTGGCCGGGTTGGTGCACCGGTTTGCCGGCGCGGGTTTTCCCTGGGGAACCCTTGCGGTTAATATCACGGGCTGCTTTCTGGCCGGTGCCGGCTGGGCTTTTTTTGAAAGCCGGTGGCCTGCGGCCGGCCAGGCGCGAATTGTTGTGATGATTGGATTTATGGGGGCCTTTACCACCTTTTCCTCATATATTCTTGAAACCCAGCAGCTGATGCGTGCTGCGGAATGGCTGCCGGCTGCTGGAAACTTTCTGCTGCAAAACGGCCTTGGCTTTCTTGCCCTGCTCTGCGGCGTCAGCCTGATACGCTGGATTTAACCACTCAAGGAAAAACAAATGAAGCTGCCGTCCGAATCCCTTCTTTTGCGGATTTTCATCGGTGAAACCGACAAGTTCGAAGGCCGTCCCTTATACAAGGCCATCGTGGAAGAAGCCCGCAGACAGGGTATGGCCGGAGCCACGGTCCTGCGCGGAATGCTGGGTTTCGGGGCCAACAGCCGGATTCACACCTCCCAGATTTTGCGCCTGTCCGAAGATCTCCCCTTGATCATTGAGATGGTGGATTCCGAGGAACGGATCAACGCCTTTTTGCCGAAACTTGACAAAATGATCGGCGAGGGCCTGGTAACCCTGGAAAAGGCCCGCGTCATCACCTACCGCCATAACAGTCAAAACGCCCAATCCTGACCCCTGCATTTTATCACGCATTTTCCTTTCCTGTTTCCTGATTGACAAGACCGGCTCAATCGATATATTATCGTTTAACGATATAGATCCAACATTTAAAGCCGGAGCCATGGTTTATGAAAAAATTTACAAAGGTCATGAAAGCCTTATCCGATCCCAGCCGTGTCAGGATCTTAAAAATGCTGCAGCGCAAACAGATGTGCGTCTGCGAAATCCAGAAAGCTTTGGGCATTGCCCAGTCCACGGCCAGCAAGCATTTAAAGATCCTGGAGGAAGCCGGCCTGACCACCTATAAAAAAGACGGTCTCTGGGTCAACTACACGCTGGCCGACGGCTCTGACAGTCCCTATGCCGCCACAATGCTCGGCAACATCCGGCACTGGCTGGAAAATGAAGAAGAAATTGCCGAATTGAGCAGGCAAATTTTTGATATCCGGCGCGAAGACATCTGCCGGGCCAAAGACCGCCAAAATCAACGAAACAATCACTGACACGGTTGGAAAACACCCAAGCAACATCTTCTGTGCATGAAACAGACATCATCGCATTTGGACCTGATGCAGAAAGGATTGGACATGAATCAGGCAAAAACACCTACCTGGCTCAGAAAGGCGGCTGCGGCACTGGCAATCCCGGCGCTTTTGCTCGTATTAACTGCAGACAGCGGTTTTTGCCAAGCTCCGGGCCAAACCGTTAATGAAAAGTACCCGGGGCTGGTCAGCGGCGTTCTGAAAAACGCGCGCCTGGCTTCCATGGACGAACAGATGCTTTTTCAATCAGGGAAAGTGACAATCAGCCGGACCGACCTGACCCGGCGGCTCAATTCCCTGGATGGTGCAAGCCGTTCACAACTGGAAAAAAATCTGCTTTTTTTGCTGGATCAGGAGGCAACCCGAACCATTTTGCAAAACCAGGCGGGAAAAGCCGGGTTTACATCCAGGGACCGAAGCGATGCGGAAAATCTCCAGGCCTTTTTTGATCGCAAGGCCGAAGCCATCAAGGTAACCGAAAACGAAGCCCGCAGCTTTTATGCGGACAACAGGGACATCGTCAATCATGCGCCATTTGAACAGGTCAGAGATGCCATCCACGACTATCTGATGCAGAAAAAAAAGCAGCGATTCGTTTCAGATTATATCGATGAACTGGCCGCAGAAACCGAGATGCAGGTAAACAAACAATGGGTGCAAAAGCAGGGCCGTATTGCCATGGACAATCCCGTGGACAAAGCCCGGAACTCAGGTTTGCCCGCAATGGTGGAATTCGGAGCCGAGGGGTGCGGCCCCTGCGACAGGATGCAGCCAATACTGGAGCAAATGCGCAAAGATTATCCGGACAGTCTCAACGTGGTATTTGTGAACGTGGGAGAAGAACAAATGCTGGCGGCCAGATTTGGCGTCCGGTCAATTCCGGTGCAGGTATTCTACGATGAAAACGGTCAGGAAGTCTTCAGGCACACGGGATTTCTGGAAAAAGCCAAAGTCTACAGTCAATTGGCAAAGATGGGGGTGGGCCGGCAATCTGCAGAAACGTTTACCATCGGCAGCGGACCGGTTGAAATTGTGCTTTTCACAGACTATTTTTGCCCGCCATGTAAGGACATCGAGCCTTACCTTGAAAATACACTGCCCGAACTGGTGTCTTCGGGAGTCAAAGTGACCTTTGTGGATGCGCCCTTCAGCCGAAAATCCTCTTTGTATGCCCGTTATTTTCTTTATTCGGCCAAAGCGGCTTCTTCACCTGAATCCATCATCAACGCCAGAAGCGTGCTGTTTGACCTGGCGGAAAAAGACAGGATTGAATCCGAGCCGGACATGGTTCAGGCGCTGAAAGAAAACAACGTGGATATCAAGCTTGTCGACACCCAGCCGCTGATGGACCAGTGGAAAAGCCTCATGGAGACCCATAATCTCCGCAGCACGCCCACCTGCGTGATTCTCAAACCCGGCAAAGAACCCCGGCAATACAGGGGCGGCAAAGCGATACCAGAGGCCCTGGGCCGTCTTCTGAATGAAGTATCATCAGAATAATTGCAAGCTGCGTGCTGACACTATGGGATATAACAACCGGCCAAATCTGAAAAAGGCCTTTTGGCAGGCGGGCGCCGTTGTTGCCGCAGCAAGCGTTATAGCCCTTGCGGCCAATCATTTCCGGCAAGACGGCATTGCATTAGTCGCAGACTGGTCGCCTGCCGCCCGGCTGGAAGTCGCAACAAACCCCGGAGATATAACAATATCAGCCGACCGGGCAGCGGCTTTTCATCAATCCGGCAATACTGTTTTTATTGACACGCGTCCTCCCGGGGCATTTTTTGAAAACCGCATTGCCGGGGCGATCAATATCCCGAAACAGGATGTATTCGATCACCTGGAAAGCCTCATGGAGGCGGTACCGGATAAAAACAGAATTGTTGTCGTGTATTGCGAAAAAGCGCCCTGCTCTTTGAGCCGGGAACTGGTTCGGCTGCTTAAGAACATGGGTTATGCAAACGCAAGACTTCTGGAGAATGGCTGGGCCCGCTGGAAGGACCGGGGATATCCGGCTGATGCGGGATGACCAAAGGTGTTTTTTGACCCTGGCTGGCAGCAATTTGCATCCGGGCTTGACAGCAGAAAATTTCATTTATATATTACAGTATAACGATTTAACGGCGCGTTCATACATACAGATTTACCTGAAAATCGGTATAAGAGAACCGGATTCACAATATCATTTTCCATCAAAAGGAGCGCTATTATGGAAATCAAAGTATTGGGCCCGGGATGCCCGAAATGCAAGCAAACAGAGGAAACCGTAAAGCAGGCAATCAACGAGGCCGGTGTTGAAGCCGACCTGGAAAAAGTCACGGACACCATGAAGATCGCCAGCTATGGCGTATTCGGCACCCCGGCCGTGGTGGTGGACGGCGAGGTCAAGATCGTGGGCAAAATTCCCTCAAAGGATGATGTCCTCAAGTGGATTAAATAGATAAGGATCCGCCTGAGCAAGGGGACAAAATGATGCTGCAGTCCTATACCAAAACCATATTCCGGCCGGAGTGCAACCCGAGCTTTGAATCTGTGCATTGCATTGCCCGGCTGGACCAGGATATCTCCGCTGCCCTGCCCTACCTGAATGCAGAACTGGGCGGCAACCAGTATTTCAAAGAACCACCGGCGGTTATGCTCCACGTGCACGGCAAGATCATCAAGGTCGGGGGCACCGAAATCGCCATTAACGCCCTGCAGGACGAAGCAGAAGCAGAAAAAATCCTGCAATGGCTCAAAAATGAAATCAACCGGGTCTGGGCGGAAAAAGACACCATCCCCCCCAGCGAGGAAGGCCGCAAGAAACCGCAGGTTTTCGAGATCTTAAAGATGCTGCCCAAAACCAACTGCAGAAAATGCGGCCTTGCCACCTGCATGGTCTTTGCCGCCCAGGCCGCCGACGGGGGCCGGGGGGCGGAGGACTGCCCGGAGCTAAATCCGGAAAACAAGGAAAGACTCGATGCCTATCTTGCGGGATTTACCTTTGAATAAGGATTCTGACATGCTGCCACGCATCAATCATATACTTTATGCAACCGACCTTTCCGACGGGGCCCGCAGGGCCATGGGATATGCCGTGGCCCTGGCAAACGCCCTGGAAGCATCACTTACAGTCGTGCATGTGATAAAGGAGGCTTCTCCCAATGCAGAACTGCTGATCCAGGCATTTCTGGGCTACAGCAGCAAAGAAGAGGTAGAGCAGAAAAGCCGGGGGCAGATCACTGAAGAAATAAAAGAGCGCCTGGGGCAAATGTGCGACGAACTTGGATGCCAGCTCCCGGAGTGCCGGTTCTCCCTCGCAGATGTGATTGTAAAGTTCGGCCGTCCCGGGGAAGTGATTCTCAATCATGCCGAAACCGGCCAATACGATTGTCTGGTTATGGGCCGCCATGATTACGGAGTTATTGAAGGCGCCATTACAGGACACTTTGCAAAAAACCTGCTCAGCCACAGCCCCATACCGGTTTTCCTGGTGCCGGTAACCCGCGGCACAGAAACTGCCCGGGATGTGGAGGAATAAAAACCGCCTGTCATGGTTTTAAAAAGAAGGGAAAAAACAGGAGGCCCATGAGATCAAAAACAAAAATGACCATTATCGCTGCCGTAGTACTTCTTGCTGCCGCTTCTGTCTGGGGAGTGCTTCAAACCGGCAATGAAACGCAATCCAGTTCCGGACCCGCTTCACAGCAGGCCGCGGCCGCATCGCCGGCACCCGGCGAGGTCACCCTGCTGGACCTGGGCGCAGACCAGTGCCGGCCCTGCAAAATGATGGCCCCGATCCTGGAAGAGCTGAAACAAGCCTATGAAGGAAGGGCAAAAATCATCTTCATCGATGTATGGAAAAACCGGGAACAGGCAGAAAAATACGGAATCCGGGCCATTCCCACGCAGATTTTTTTCAATGAAAAAGGCGAGGAAGTCCGTCGCCACACGGGTTTTATGGACAAAAAAACCATTATCCGAAATCTGTCAGACATGGGCGTCAAACCTCCGGAACAATATCGGGGCCTGTAACCAAAACCAAATGGGAGCCAAAAACAAAACCATCAAGGCAGCCCGGCAGGCGCTTGGTCTCATCGTGCTTGGGTGCATCCTGGCGGCCTGCACTAACCTTTTGCGCCAAAACAGTCTCCCGTTTGCAGGCGACTGGTCTGCGGACTCCCGTTTGTCCGATGATTCCGGACAAAGCATGGTGATCGGCCTTGCAGAAGCCAGCCGGATGTATGCAGAAGACACGGCCGTGTTCGTGGATGCGCGGCCAAAGGACCAGTACGATCAGGGCTACATCAGGGGGGCTGTAAGCCTTCCATGGCAGCAGGTGCATGAGCGGTTCATGGAAGCCGCAGACCGCCTGGAGACAGCCGAAACCATCATTTGTTACTGTGACGGGGAAAACTGCGAACTGAGCCACGATCTGGCGCTGTTTCTGGCGGACATGGGCTTTGAAGACACCCGGGTACTGGTAAACGGCTGGACCGTGTGGAAGGAGGCGGGATTGCCCACGCAGAGCAGGAATACGGACAATGAATAAGCTGCGTTTTCAAAAAATCGAAAAAACCGGGTTTATTTTTGCAAGGATCTTGATGGGTGCGGTGTTTTTGTATGCCAGTTACGACAAAATCCTAAATCCGCAGGCATTTGCCGAAGCCGTGTACAATTACCAGATTCTGCCCGATTTCGCGGTCAACGCCGTGGCCCTGGCCCTGCCGTGGATTGAACTGGCGGCGGGGCTGTGCCTGATCACCGGGATATGGCTTCCCGGGGGCGTATTTGTGTGCGCACTGCTCATGTGTGTTTTCACCGCCGCCCTGGTGTTTAACCAGATCAGGGGGTTAGACGTTCACTGCGGCTGTTTTACCACGGAGGCCGCCCACGGTCCGGCCGGCATATGGACCGTGATCCGGGATCTTTTCTTTTTGGTGTTGTCGGCCTACCTGCTGGTGCGCATCGTTTTTCTGCCCTTGGAAAAAACCGGTGACATCCCCGGCCGGGCCGCGTGAAAAAGTCCGGCTTGGTATACGGGCACAGAAAAAACATTATTTATAAGAAGCCTTCTCCGTGATCTCTGTGTCCTCTGTGGTTTATATCCATTTCGAGCCTTCAAAAAACAAGTTCCTTGGAATCTTTTAAATGGCAAGGATCTGAACCGCCTTGAACCAGAAAGCATACCAGGAGCAGGAATCATCAACCACCCTGATCCGGCAGGTGGTGGAAACATGTGCGGACTGCGACACCTGCCGGTTTCTGATGGACGAATCCTGCCTGTTTTTCATCCGCTTGAAATACTGGAAAAAGCTTACGATAAAAAGGAGGAAAAAATGGCTGAAAACTGCTGTGAAACAACAGGCACAACAACCATGCTGCTGCCCTGCTCGGGCGGCTCCAATGTGGGACAGCTGGCCAACCGGGCCGCAGTTGAGCTGACCACGGAGGGCTTTGGCAAAATATTCTGTCTGGCCGGCATCGGGGGCCGAATCTCCGGCTTTGTCCAGTCGGCCAAAGATGCCGACGCTGTGATCGTCATAGACGGCTGCGAAATCGGCTGCGGCAAAGCCACACTGCAGGGTGCGGGGGTGCCGCTTCCCCGCCACAAACACCTGGTGATAACCGAATACGGCATCGAGAAAAACAAGGACTTTAACCTGGATGCAGAAAATGTGGAACTGGTAAAGCAGGCGGTGAAAAACGCGACCTCCGGGCCAGCTTATGAAGAAGGGGATCTGCCGCCGTCTGCACGCCCGGCACCCGGAGGCGGCTGCTGCTGCGGATAAAAAAAAGCTTTTCAAAAAGAAGCCTGATGGATTCGTAAATTGTTTAAAAACAATATGTTATGAATCTATCAGGCTGCTTTTTGCACGGCCCTGTTGACAATCTCTTATTTATTCATATATTCCAATATAACGATATATATTCATAACCATACAAATCAGGGGGAAATACAATGAATCTCAAGGAACGCTACAAACTCCTGCTGCTTGTGATCTTTTTCCTGGTGGCCTATTACATGCCCTGGAACCATGAAATCATACGACAATCCGGTCTGGAAGCCTTTATGATGCTTCAGGAATATGCCCGGGAACACGTACTGACCTGCCTGATCCCGGCCTTTTTCATTGCCGGGGCCATTGCCGTGTTTGTCTCCCAGGCATCTGTGCTGAAATATTTCGGCGCCCAGGCAAACAAATGTCTTTCTTATTCCGTAGCCTCGGTTTCAGGAACCATTCTGGCAGTGTGTTCCTGCACGGTGCTGCCGCTGTTTGCCGGCATCTACTCCCGGGGCGCGGGTATTGGGCCTGCCACTGCGTTTCTGTATTCCGGCCCGGCCATCAATGTTCTGGCTATTGTTTTCACCGCCCGGGTGCTGGGCTGGCAGCTGGGCCTGGCAAGGGCCATTGGCGCCATATTTTTTGCCGTCATTGTGGGCCTTTCCATGCATTTTATTTTTCGCAAAGAGGATGAAGAGCGCCAGGCCGCACAGATGCATCTGCCCGAAGAAGAAGATACGGGCCGGTCCCTTGGCCAGGAAGCCATGTTTATGCTGGTGCTGATCCTGATCCTGATTTTTGCCGCTTTTGCCAAGCCGGCAGAGGATGCAGCCATGCTGTGGCAAACCATATTCAATCTCAAATGGATCGTTACCGGAGCCCTTCTGGTCATCCTGGGCTTTATCCTTTATTCCTGGTTCAAACGCGATGAACTTTCCCAGTGGGTGGACTCCTCCTGGGGCTTCATGAAACAGATTTTCCCGCTGCTTTTTGCCGGCGTGATTTTTGCCGGGTTTTTCCTGGGCCGGCCCGGGGAGACCGCTCTGATTCCGGAACGCTACATTGCCGATCTGGTTGGCGGCAATTCCCTGCAGGCCAATGTGGTCGCAGCCCTTGCCTCGGCGCTGATGTATTTTGCCACCTTGACCGAAGTCCCCATTCTCCAGGGGCTTTTGGGCTCAGGCATGGGCCAGGGCCCAGCCTTGACAATGCTTCTGGCCGGCCCGGCGTTATCGCTGCCCAACCTGATTGTCATCGGCAGCGTCATGGGCTGGAAAAAAACCGGCACCTTTGCCGGCATCATCGTGGTGCTCTCCACCATCGTGGGCATGAGCTACGGCGCCATTTTCGCATAGCCGGCCGGTCCGGACGCTCAACCAACGCCGGGGGCAGATTTGAAATCTGCCCTTTTTTCACCAGCGCAAAATCATAAAAATGCGTGTTAAGGAAAAACAAGTGAAAATCCAATGCAAATTTTTGTCCTGCCTGCTGCTGATCCTGAGTGCCGCTTTGTTTCTGGCCGGCTGCGGCTCGGAAGCCGCATCCAGTGAGGACAAATCCCAAAAATCCCCGCTTGTGGAAGTGGTTAGTGCCAGCCAGGGAGAAATTTCCAAACATATTAATATTACAGGTGAAATAGTGGCCACGCGGGAAATCAAAGTCCGGGCCACCGTGGAAGGCCCTGTGGGTTTTTCCCCCTGGCGGGAAGGCGACCCGGTGAAAAAAGGGGAAAAACTCATTGAAATTGACCGGCCATTGTACCGCTCCGAGGTAAAGGAGGCAGAAGCAAACCTGGCAGTGGCAAAATCAAAGCTGGCCGATCTAAAGGCCGGGGCCCGCCCCGAAGAAATCGCCCAGGCCGAACAAAACGTCCGGTACCTGGAGGAGTGTGCCGGGTTTTCCCGCAAAAACCTGGAGCGTGTCCGGCAGCTGGCCCAAAAGGGCGGTGTGAGCGGGGAAGCGCTGGAAAAGGCCCAGGTATCCTATGCCGAGTGTCACACCAACCTGATCTCGGCCCGGGAGAAACTCTCCATGCTCAAATCCGGTCCCACCCAAACCGAACTGGCCGTCCAGGAAGCCGAAGTCAAAAAGGCAGAGGCCGCGCTGGCCAAAGCCCGGGCAAAACTGGATGAGACCCGGATTTACGCCCCTTTTGACGGAATCATCACCAAGGTTTACGTACATCCCGGAGATCTGGCCACACCCCAGGCCCCTCTTCTGGAAATGCTGGACCGCAGCTCCCTGGCTGTGCGGTTTTCTGTCTCAGAGAGGCTTATATCTGACATCAAACCGGGCATGAAAGCCAGCATCCGGTTGGATGCCTATTCCGGCCGGGATTTTGACGCCAAAATTGTCCGGATATATCCGGAATTAAACCGCCAGTCCGGAACAGTGCCGGTGGAGGCCGAATTAACCGCTCCGCGTAAACTCATGCCCGGCATGTTTGCCCGGGTTTTGCTGCCGGTGCAGACCGCAGATAAAGCCGTAATCATTCCCGCAAGCGCCCTTTTGAGCACCCCGGGCGGCCGGGAGGCGGTTTTTGTGGTCAGCGACGGCAAAGCAAAGCAGCGGGAAATCCGGCTCGGCATTGAGCAGGGCAGCCGGGTCCAGGTACTCGAAGGACTCAAACCCGACGAAAAGGTGGTCGTAGCCGGAATGAACAGCCTCAAAAACGGCACAGCCGTGCGCATTGCAGAAGCCCGGGATTCAGCGTCCAAACACAGCCAGGACACCTAAACCCATGCAACTCACGGCAACCACCCTCAAGCGGCCCGTGGCCGCCGTTGTTTTGACCATCGCCATTGTGATCACCGGCCTGTTCAGCTTCACCCAGCTCGAAGTGGATTATCTGCCGGAAGTCACCTACCCCATGATCAAAATCCACATCTGGTGGCAGGGGGCCACCCCGGAAGAGATCGAAACCGAGATCGCCGAGCCCATCGAGGAGGTGCTGGCCACGGTGGACAACCTCGACTACCTGGAGTCCTCCAGCATCGAGGGGATGTATACCCTCCTGGTGAACTTCGAATACGGGGTGGATGTGGAGGTGGCCTATCAGGACGTGATCACGGCCATGGGCCGGGTCTCCCGAAGGCTTCCCAAGTCCATGGATCCGCCGGTGATCATCAAGGCCGACCCCTCCCAGCTTCCGGTCATGCAGGTGGCGGTGTCTTCGGATCAGCACGATCTGGTCTGGCTCCGGGAATGGGCGGACAACTGGCTTTCCGACCGCCTGATTACTGTGCCGGGCACGGCGGGTGTGGAAATCGTCGGCGGCCTGGAGCGGGAAATCCGTGTTCACCTGGATCCGCAGCGCATGGCCGCTTTCGGGCTCTCGCCGGCCCAAGTGGCAGGGGCGCTTTCTGCGGGAAACCGCCAGATATTTGCCGGCCGGGTCACGGTTGAAAACCGGGAGATCATCGCCCGGACCATGGGCGAGTTTGAAAGCATTGCGGAAATCGAAAACCTGGTCGTGGCAAACGATGATAACGGCGGCAAGGTCTATGTCAAGGATGTGGCCCAAGTCGCGGATTCCCACGAGGACATGCGGGTCAACACCCGGTTTAACGGAGAACCGGCCATAAAGTTAAACGTGCTCAAGCAGTCCACTGCCAACACCGTGACCGTTGCCGGCGCCGTGCAGGATACAATGGAGGGGCTGGAGGCCTCCATGCCTTCCGGCATCCGCATCGGATACGTGGAAAACCAGGGCGATTACGTTCTGGGGGCGATTCACAGCGTGGAAAACTCGGCCATCCTGGCGGCCATCTTGGTCATTGTGGTGGTGTATCTGTTTCTGGGCCGCTGGCGGCAGGTGGCGGTCATGATGATTGCCCTGCCGGCGACCCTCCTGGCCAATTTCTTTGTCATGAAAACCGCCGGGTTTTCCATCAATCTGTTTTCCCTGGGCGGGCTGGTGGTGGCCCTGGGCGTGATCCTGGACAACTCCGTGGTTGTCCTGGAAAACATTACCCGGCTCAAGGCCGAAGGCAAAGCCGATTATACCCTTGCGGGCACCCGGGAGGTGGGCTCGGCCATCGTGGCCGCCACCCTGACCTTTCTGGCCATCTTTCTGCCCTTTTTGTTCGTGCCCGGACTGGCCGCCCTGCTGTTTAAGGAACTGGTGCTGGTGGTGGCCGGCATTGTGATCATCTCCCTGCTCGTGGCCCTGACGTTGACCCCCCTGCTGACCCAATCTTTTCTCCGGGGCGAAAAATCAACACAGGGGTCAAAGGCCGCCCGGGCATTTGATGCCGTGCTCTCGGCCATGACCCGAAAATACGCCCGGCTCCTGCAGAAATGCCTGCAGGGCCGGTGGATCATTATCAGCGCCGCACTGGTGTTATTTGCCGGGGGCCTGCTGCTGGCCAATCTGACCGGTTCGGAATTTCTGCCCAAGGTGGACGACGGCCGGGTCATGGTCAAGCTCAAAATGCCCTCGGGCACCGCAGTGGAAAAGGTGGACCAAATTTTAAAACAGGTGGAGAAAAAACTGGAGGGGCTGCCGGAGATCGAAAGCACATTCACCCTGGCCGGGGGCAAGGTCTGGGGCCTGTATACCTACGAGATCGCCAATGAAGGCGAAGTCGACATTCAACTGGTTCCCGGGGCACAAAGGGATGTGAGCACCCGGCAATTCATCTCAAAGATCAAACCCCGGGTTGCCCAAATCCCAACTCCCGGGGGAAAGCTCATGGTCCAGCAGATGAAGGTCAAAGGCATCCGCAAAGTCGGCGAACAGGAGGTGGAGGTCAAGGTCCAGGGCTCGGAAATCAAGCCCATCTTTGATTTTGCAAAAACAGCGGCTGCCCGGCTCGGGGACGTTTCCGGTCTTGGCAATATCAATGTTTCCATGGACATGACCAAGCCGGAATACCGGGTGCACATTGACCGGGCCAGGGCCTCGGAGCTCGGCGTTTCAGTGGATCATGTGGCGGATATGCTCCAGACCCTGGTGCAGGGGCGGGTGGCCACCCGGTACCGGGAAGGCATGGAGTACTACAATATCCGGCTCGTGGTCCCGGAAAAACGTTTGACCAGCAAGAGGGATCTGGAAAACCTGGTTGTGGCGGCTAAAAACGGGGAATCCATTTATCTGCGGGATCTGGCCGATGTCCGCCGGGCTTCCGGCCCGGTGGAAATCGTCCGGGAAAATCTGGCCAAGCAGGTTATTGTCCGAGCCGACTCCGCGGGCATATCCGTGGGGGAGGCCGTGTCCCGGGCCGAGCAGGCCATGGCGGGATTGGAGAGTCCTTCCGGGGTGAGCTGGGAAATGGGCGGCCAGGCGCAGATGATGGCTGAAAACACCAAGGCCATGGGCCTTATCCTGGCCTTTGCCGTTTTGTTTGCCTATGTGGCCCTGGCGATTCAGTTTGAATCCTTTGTGCTGCCCATGCTGATCATGGCCAATGTCCCCCTGACGCTGACCGGCGCCTTTCTGGCCCTGTTTTTAACGGCAACGCCCATCGGAGTGACCGTTTTGATCGGCCTGGTGGTCATGATGGGCGGCATTACCTCCCAGGGCGTGGTTCTGCTGGCCCTGGCCGAGCAATACCGGGCTGAGGGCGCACCGGCCCTGCAGGCGATTGAAAAAGCCGCCCCGATCCGTGTCCGTCCAATCCTGATGACCCAGCTGACCACGGTTCTCGGCCTGCTTCCCCTGGCCCTGAACCTGGGCGAAGGCGGCGACATGCTGGTGCCCATGGCCATTGCGGTCATCGGGGGGCTGCTGTATTCCCTGCTGCTGACCCTGTTTTTCCTGCCCGCAGCCTACGGGCTGGCAATGGGACGGCGGGATGCGGCAGGTGTGGCGCAACAAGCCGTGGATCCAAACAACAAAGCTCAAACAATCCAGCAAGACCGAGGACAAACATGCACAAACGACTGACAATCATTTTACTGGCACTGGTGCTGTCGGGCTGCGGCGGAATGCAAAAAAACATGCAAACCCCTGACCCGGGCAATACCGCCGATTTTTCCGCACCCGAAAACAACCGGGAAAAAGCCGGTCCGCCCATTGATTTCGGCCGGGAGCTGAGCCTGGACGAAGCCATCGAGCTGGCATTGCAGCGCAATCCCGGCATTGAAGTCCAAAGGCATCAAACCGACTCAGCGCGCGCGGACTGGCGGGAAGCCCGGGGCAAACGGCTGCCGCATCTCAGCGCAGCGGCCTCGGCCAGCCGGTACCTGGACGACCAGCGCCTGGTGCCGGCCAGATCCCCGGGGGAGGCCGGGGCCTGGGGCGAGGATCAGTACGGCGCGGACCTGGTTTTGGAACTGCCCCTGTTTACCGGCGGGCGTTTGATCAACCGGGCTTCGGCCGCCCGGCTTTTCGCCGAAGCTGCCATGGACAGACTGGGCCGAACCCGAAAAGAAACCGTATTTAACGTAACATCCACCTTTTACGCCATCCTGGAGCAGCGGAAAGTCATCGAGTCCCTGCGGTTTTCGCACAAAGCCGTGTCCCGCCAGCAAGAAAAAATCCAGGACCTGATCGCAGTGGAAAAAGGGGTCCGGGTGGATCTGCTGCGGGTCCGGGTCCGGCTGTCCGACATTGAACAGCAGATCATCGCCGAAGAAAACCGCCTGGAAGCCCTGCACCGGCTTCTGGCCAACCTGCTGGGCATGGAAACCGAACAAAAACACCTGCCGGTACAGGGAAATCTGTCTTTTGAAAATCCGGGCGTATCCGGGGACGTCTTGTGGCAGGACATCTATGCTGCGCGACAGGATTACCAGGCGCTGAAAAACCAGGCACAGGCGGCTGAAAAATCGCTTGCCGCGGCCAGGGGAGAATACTTTCCGCGGATAGATCTGCGCGGCACCTACGGCGGCCGGTGGGCCGAAGGCGACACTACCGTCCAGGCCGGGGCCTCCGAGGAAGAAGACGTGGGCAGCATCGGTCTGCACATGGAAATGCCCCTGTTTGCCGGAGGCGAAATTGCTGCCAGAACAGCCGGAGCACGGGCCGATCAGGCCGCCCTGCAGGCGAGGCTCCGGGAACTTGAGCTGCAAATCCGCCTGGAAGTCCAAAATGCAAGGGATGCCGTGATCGCGGATACAAAACGGGTGCAGACCACCCGGGCGGCCATCGAGGAGGCTGCAGAAGCCCTGGATATCGAACAGACCAAGTACAATCTGGGCAAGGGCACCATTGTCGATGTCCTGGATGCCCAGGACGCCCTGCTGCGGGCCCAGACCAATCTCGCCCGCGCCCTGGCCGCATACAATACCGATCTGGCCCGGCTGGAGCTGGCCAGGGGAACAATCCTATACAAGGAGTAAACCCAAATGAGACGCGGATTTCGCATCGGAATACCGATACTGGTAATCATCTGTCTGGTTGGCGGTGCCATATTGCTGGTCAAACAGAAAAAAAAGGACCTGGGCCAGACACCGGCCTACGGCTTAAAGCCCCGGCCGGTGACTGTGGCTGTTGCTGAAAAAGGGGATCTGGCCCTGAAAAAAGAGTATCTGGCGGTGGTGGAACCGTTTAATGAAGCGCGGGTATCGGCACGGGTGACGGCTGAGGTGGAAGACATCCGGGTGGATGAAGGCGACGGGGTCAAAGCTGGAGAGGTTCTTGCCGAACTTGACGCTAAAGAGGTTGAATACGCCATTGACGCGGTATCTTCCCGCATTGAACAGGCCAGGGCCGAGCTTTCCGGCAGCCGGGCCACGGTCGAAGCCCTCAGAGAATCCTATGCGTATTGGCGGGCAGAAAAAAAACGGTCCCGTGCTTTGTCAGAAAAAGGTGCGATTTCCAAATCCGAGGCAGAGCAGACAGCACAAAAGGCCGCGGATATCAAGGGAAAGTTGACGGCAGCCCAAACGAAATCTTCAGCTATTGAAAGACAGATTGATGCCTTGAAAAAGCAGAAGGCTGAACTGTTCACCCGGCGCGGCTATTACACCATAAAAAGCCCTTTTGACGGCATTGTCACCGGGCGCCTGGCAGATTTAGGGGATATGGCCGCCCCGGCAAAAACCTTGTTCACGGTCCAGGACCCGTCCGGGGTCAAAATCGCCTTTGACGTACCCCAGAAGGACCTGCCCGAAGTACAAAAGGGACTTAAAGCCGCTTTTGAGGTGAATGGCGGCATGCAAAAGGCCGAAATCCGGCTCATGGAGCCGGCCCTGGACAAGGCGAAAATGATGCGGGCCGAGATCTGGCTGGACCGGGCGGCCGCAGCCGGTCTTGACACGGGCGCCTATCTGCCGGTCACCGTAAAGGTCGCGCAGCTCACCGACGTGATCCTGCTTCCGGCATCGGCTCTGATCGAAGGCCCGCAGCAGGGCAGGACCCATGTATTTACGGTGAAAGACAAAACCCTTTCCGCAAAGCCGGTCCAACTCCTGGGACGCACTGCGGACCGGGCGGCGGTCCGGGGAATTGATGCAAAAACACAGGTGGTCGAAAACACCTATCTGGGTTGGGCGACCCTTTCCTCCGGAGAGAAAGTAGAGGTTGTGCAATGAATATCAGCCGGGCAGCTCTGAATCATCCTTATGCGGTTGCGGCCGCGGTCCTGCTGGTAGCGGCCATGGGGTTTATCGGCTTTCTACGCACGCCATCGGAGCTTTTTCCGGATACCTTTCCGCCCCAGGTGGTGGTGGTGACGGTACAGCCCGGGGCCTCAGCCGACGATGTCAGCGACAAGATCACGGAAGTCATTGAAAAAGAAATCAACACCTTGAGCGGACTGGAAAGTATCCGCAGCACCAGCCGCGACCAGGTCTCGTCCGTGATGGCGGAATTTTCCTACAGCAAAGACCCGGGCCAGGCCATTCTGGATGTGCAGAATGCCATGGCCCGCATCCGGGCGGATCTGCCGGTAAACGCACAGGAACCCAAACTCTATCGCCTAAGCGATGCCACGGCCCGCCCGCTGCTCACCCTTGCCCTGCGGCCGAAAAATGACAGCCGGCGCGATCTTTCCGAAATCCGGCTGCTGGCGGAAAACCAGATCCAGGACCGGCTCCTGGCCATAGCGGGGGTGGCGGACGTGGACGTCTTCGGCGGGCATCGGCCGGAAATCCGGGTACGTGTGGACCGGGACGAACTGGCCGCCAACGGGGTTCACATCGGCGAGGTCATTGCGGCTTTGGCCGAACAAAACATCTCGGCGCCGGCAGGCAACATCTATGCGGGCGACAGCGAATACCTGGTACGTATTGCCGGAGAATTCAAAAATTTAAGCGAAATCCGCCAACTGCCGATCCGCCGGCCGGGCCGTGGTCTGCTGCGCATATCCGATGTGGCCGAGGTGGAACTTACCGAACAGGAGCCGCGCTCTGCCTATCACGGAAACGGCCAGGCAGCCATCGCCCTGGGCGTCATCAAGCCGGAAGGGGGCAATACCGTGGCCGCCATTGAACGGGTCAAGTCCTTTCTGCCGGAACTCGCCGCCCTATATCCCGATATTGCCTTTGAACTCACCCAGGACCAGCAGCCGTTGATTGACATCAACATGCACGGCATGGTGCTGTCCATAATCGAGGCCGTGATCTTTACCGTGGCGGTGATCTTTTTATTTCTGGCAGAGGCGCGGGCCGCCCTGGTGGCCGGCATCACTATACCGCTTTCTTTTCTGTTCACCCTGGCCGTGCTCTGGTTTACGCCCTATACCTTAAACATGGTCACCCTGTCTGGCCTGATCGTGGCCACCGGTATGGTGGTGGACGCCTCCGTGGTGGCCCTGGAAAACATCTACCGCCATTTTCATGCCGGCAAAGGCCCGGATGGAACAGAGGGCCAACCGGATGCCAAAACCGCCGCCGACACCGGCGCCAGAGAAATCGCCCTGGCCATCACCGCCGGCATGCTCACCACGGTGGCGGTCCTGGTGCCCATCATCTTTATCGGCGGCTATCCCGGGCGGACCATCGGCCGGCTGAGTCTGACCATCTCCCTGACCATGGTGGCCTCGCTGGTTCTCGCCCTGACCCTGGTGCCGCTGCTGACCTCGAAGGTACTCGGCCGGAAACGGAAAAAGAAGAATATCGCCGAACGCGTCGCCTCATGGGTGGATGTGGGCGTCGGTTTTATCCGGCGCTTCTATGTATTTATCTTAAAAAGCGCCCTGCGCTGGCGCCTGGTCACCTTGATCCTGGCCGCGGCTTTTTTTGTGCTCAGTGTCCGAACCATCCCGCCGATTATCGGCGGGGCTCTCATGCCGCCCATGGATACGGGAATCGCCATTGTCGAATTCGACCTGCCGGCCACAGACGGCATCGGGCAGATGGAAAAAACCCTGAACCGGGTGGAGGAAATCATCTATGCCCAGCCCGGCATCGAAAAGGTCTCCTCGGTGATCGGTTCGGAGCCCGGTGCCATTTCCTTTGGCACCGGCGGCGCCACCACCCAGTCCGCCTCCATCACGGTTGAACTGGTGGACCGGACACAGCGGGAAAAGTCCATCTGGGCGATCGAGGAAACCTGGCGGGAAAAGCTGCGGCAGGTGCCGGGGATCAAAAGCTTCCGGGTCAGCGAGTACGGGGCCACGCCCATGGCCACCACCAAGGCGCCCGTGGATATCATCATCAGCGGACCGGATGCCAGGATACTGGACCGACTGGCCGACCAAACCATGCAGCGGCTGCAGGGCGTGCGCGGCCTTACCGATGTACGCCGAAGCTGGCATTTTGATCAAAAACAAGTGGATGTGACCGTGGACCCGGCCCTGGCGCGCATGTACGGCACCTCCCCGGAAGAAGTCTCCCGGCAGGTCAGCGCAGCGGTGCAGGGCGTGCCCGCCACCTCCATGCGGCTTGCAGATTTTCTCGATATTCCCATCCGGGTGCAGTACGGCCGGTCTGATCGCAACAGCCTGTCCGCCCTGGAACATGCCTATGTGGGATCGGATTTCGGCCCCATACCGCTGCGGGCCATGGCAGAAGTAGAAACGCAGACCCAGCGCCCCTTTATCACCCGGGAGGATCTGCAGGCCACCATTGATGTGACCGGTGTCAACTTTAATATGACCATCGCCCAGGTCACAGGCATGGCCAAAAAGGCCCTGGCCGGTCTGGATCCGCCGGGCGGCTATAACATCGAATTTGCCGGCACCGCATCGGACATGGAAAGCACTCAAAAGCAGCTCCGCCAGGCCCTGGTCATCGGCATTGTGCTGCTCTATTTCCTGCTTCTGGCCATGTTCGGCTCATTTGCCCATCCCATTACCATCATGGCGGCCATTCCCCTGGCCGTGGCCGGCTCCATGTGGGGGCTTTTATTGTTTGACAAGCCCATGTGCATGCCCGGCACCATGGGCATGATCTTTCTGGCCGGCATCATTATCAACAACAGCGTGCTGCTGCTCGATTTCATCATCCAGGCCAGAAAACAGGGCTCGGAGAAAAACGACGCCATCGTCCGCGCAGTGGAGCTGCGCATCCGGCCCATCCTGATGACTACGTTTTCTACGATCATCGGGCTCTCCCCCCTGATATTTGAAACCGCAGTGGGGCTGGAGCGATTAAGCCCGCTTGGCATCGTGGCCGGAAGCGGCCTTCTGGTGGGCACGTTCCTGACAATGATCGTGGTGCCGGTGGTCTACTCGGGCATGGACAGCATCGGCCATGGGCTTTCCGGCCTGCTGCGGGGACATAGAGCCGGTCTGAAAGAAGCGTAGAGATAGTGATACAACAAGTCTCAAAATACTTGCAAAGATATCTGCCCTTCATTATCTTTGCGGATCTGGCCGCGGCGATAACCGTCGGAAGCCGGTATCCCGACCTGGTGCATTCCTTAAAGCCGCTGATACCCTATGGGATGATGCTTATGCTCGTGCCCATAATGATGGGTATAGCGATCCGGGAGTTAAAGCAGATCGCCACTGACAAAAAAGTGATTTTGATCGCGGTGCTGATCAATTTTGTGCTCTCCCCCGTGGTCGCCTATCTCTGGGCGGAACTGTTTTTTGCATCGCTTGATCCCAAGTTTATTGCCGGATGGATTCTCAAATTAACAGTGCCCTGCAGCGGCATGATGGTCGCCTGGACCGGGCTTTCCGGCGGAAAGACGGAAACCGCCCTTATCGTTCAGGTGCTGAGCTTTCTGGTGGCAATTGCGGCCATTCCGTTCTGGCTGACTGTATTGGCTGGCAAATTTGTGGTCATCGATTTCTGGTTTATGGCCCAACAGATCTTCTGGATCATTATTTTGCCCATGATCGTCGGTATCGGCGCACGAGAGGGCCTGATCATTCCCAGATACGGAAAAGAGGTGTTCAATCAAGACATAAAGCCTTTTCTGCCGCCACTGGCAAGTATTGCCATGGTTTTCGTCATTTTTATCGCCGTTTCCGGGGAATCGGAGCTGATCCTGCAGAATCTGAACCTGTTCTGGATCCTGGCGGCTTCCGTGTTTATTGTGTATCCGCTATTGTTCCTGATTTCGATTTTTGTAGCCAGGAAATCCGGCCTGTCCTACGAATACGCGATTGCCATCGGATTCGGGACCACAGCCAAAAACCACGGCATCACCCTGGCACTGACTGCCACCACATTCGGCGGGCTTTCTGTTCTGCCGCCTTCTGTTGTGCCCATGTTCCAGGTCCTGCTGATGCTTGGCATATGGAAATTATCGCCATGGGTGAAAAGATATTTTGAGAAACACGGCCCTCCGGCATGATTGTCCTGCCCGAAATAGACCCGGTTGTATTTGAAATCGGCCCGCTGGCTGTGCGCTGGTACGGGCTGATGTATGTTATCGGTTTTGCCGCCGCCCTAGTGCTGGGCACCAGGCGCGCCAGGCGCAAGGATTCGCCGATGACGCCGGCACAGTTTCAGGACCTGGCCTTCTATGCCATAGTCGGCCTTCTCATCGGCGCAAGGATGGGCTACATGATCTTTTACGACAGCGCCGCATTGGTCACCGATCCATTGGAGATATTCAAGGTCTGGCACGGGGGGATGTCCTTTCACGGCGGACTGCTCGGCATTGTGGCGGCGGGTTCGGTTTTTGCGAAACGACATGATATCCATTTCCTGGATCTGGGGGATTTTGTCGCCCCCCTGGCCCCGCCGGGCCTTTTTGCCGGCCGCATCGGCAACTTTATCAACGCCGAGCTCTGGGGCCGGCCCGGCGATGTGCCCTGGGCGATGGTTTTTCCCGGACCGGGTGCCGGCGCAGTGCCCCGCCATCCCAGCCAGCTCTATGAAGCCCTGCTGGAAGGCGTGGTCTTATTTTTCATTCTCTGGTTTTTTCCCCGGCAGCCGCGGCCCAGAGGCATGGTTCTCGGACTTTTTCTGCTTCTTTACGGGTTTTTCCGCTTTCTGGTGGAATTTTTCCGGCAGCCCGACCTCCATCTTGGCTTTGTGGCCCTTGATTTTCTGACCATGGGCCAGATCCTGTCCCTGCCCATGATCGCGGCAGGGGGTTTTCTGCTATTCTGGAGCCAGAGAAAATAGCTGCCGTAAAAAGGCGTTTCGGATGAAAATGAATCACACATCACACCATCACTGCATTGATCACCATAAAAGCCGCCGCCAGCCAATTTGTATAGGCAAATATCTGTTTCAGGTATTTCGGCTTCGTGTTCAGGGCAAAATTTCCGCCGAGAATGCCCCCGAGAACCGTCATTGCAGCCAGAGGCAGCGCCCATTGCGGATTAAAATCGCCCTGCACGGCATGGCCGGTAAACCCCATAAAGGCAATGGCCGCAATCAATATCGAGGCGGTCCCCACAGCTTTGTGCATGGACACCCCGCAGGCGACAACCATCAGGGGCACCAGAAAGGATCCGCCGGAGACCCCGACCATGCCGGAGCCAAAACCGGTGAGCAGTGTTACAGGCACAGCAATCCAGAGATTAACAAAATAGCGATCCTCTCCTGATTTCAGGGATAACGTGCCAAACCTCGGGGTTCGTTCCGGATGCTTGTTTTCGGAAACCGGAACCAGCATGACAGCACCAGCGGCAGCCAGCATGCCCGCAAAGATGATTTTCAGGGCAAAACCGCTGAACAGATGCGAAAAGTAGCCGCCGCCCAGTGCGGCCACAGCCGTCAGGCCGCCGACCAAAAAGGCCAGCGGCCATGACACGGCCTTGTTTTTTTGAAAAACGATCATGGCCGCCACAGATGCAGCAAAAAGGATGAACTGACCGGTAGTAGCGGCCTGGTGCATGGGAAGGCCGCCTATGGCCAGAATCACCACATAAAAATTGCCGCCCCCTTTGCCCACCATTGTCATGGTGACCGCCACGATAAAAATCAGCGCACAGCAAATGACCAGATTCATCATCAGTGCTTATCTCCTTTGCTCTTCGGTCCGGATGTGTTTCAGGAGCATGCCCGGCTTGATGGCCTCGGTAAGCGCGTTATAACCGCCCTCCAAAACCTTTGCCTGCTCAAACCCCTTGGTCAGCAGAAAAGCATAGACAATTGAGGAGCGGACCTGTGCCGGACAGAAAACCGCGATTAAACGATTCTTCGGCAGTTCATCAAATCGGTCAGGCATTTCATTTATCGGGATATGCCGGCACTCGATATTTTCGTGTGCTTTCAAGTTGATGGACAGGGAGGCCGCTTCTTCTCTGGATCGCACATCCAGCAAAATGGCAGACTCTGTTTCAAACAATTTTTCCGGTGTCAACTTGTGCTGCCCGCTGCCAAAAAACTCAAGCGTCAAACTTTTTAACACCTGTTCCATGATTTCCTCCTTTTTTATTTAAAATTCAGCTTTGTCATCCTGGTCATTTAAAACATTGCCCTTCTGTTGATCATCGGCAATAAGCTCGTAGGTTTCAACTGGTTTCATATGGCCCTTTACTTTGTAAGCGCCTTTTTCGCGCAGCCGATATTCAGCGCGAAGCAACTCCCTGGTCTCCCGGGCGATGAGTATATCGCAGTCAAGCTCCTTGGTGAGTTCCTGTATCCTGGAGGCCCGATTGACCGTATCCCCGATCAGTGCGTAAGCGGGATGGTCCCTGCTGCCGGTATTTCCAGCCAGCACCGGCCCGGAACAGATACCCACCCCATGGCGGAAAGGCGGACTGCCTTGCAGCCGCCTTTTTTCATTGAGCTCGGCCAGCCCCCGGCGCATCCGCAGCGCCGCAGAAACCGCTTTATCCGCATGATCCTCAACTTCCAGGGGAACGCCGAATACCGCCTCGATCTCATCACCGACATACTGGAGGACAAGCCCGTCATTGGCCCGGACCGCCTCCTCCATCCTGGTAAAGTATTCACGCATACTCAGGATCACCTCTTCGGGTGCGTTTGACTCCACAAACGGGCTAAAATTCCGCAAATCGGCAAAAAGCAGGGTGGCCGTCTTTTTTTCCCCGTCCAGCGGAATCTCGCCGGAAAGGATCTTGTCCCGAATCTCCGGGGTGACATATCGGCCAAAGGATTCCCGGACTCGCTCGCGCTCGGCCAGTCCCTGGATCATCCGGTTGCCGGCCTCTGCCAGAACCCCGAGTTCGTCATTGGACACCACCCGCATCCGCTGGGTAAAATCGCCTTTTTCCACCTTTGCCACCACATCGAGCATGGCATAAATGGGTTCGACCATGGAGCGGCCCACCAGGCGGTTGAGCCGGAATCCAATCACCACGAAAATCGCGCACAGCACCAGGGTAAAGGAAAAAATATCAAAAACGAGCTGGCGGGAAAAATCCGGCTCACCCATCACGTCCCACAAAACAAAGGCCAGGGTCACCACCAGAATCAAAAAAGGAGTAAGCGTGCCGGTAAGATTGAGCAGCCGAATCCGGCGCATGACATCGATACGCACAGCTCCGGGCACCCGGGTCAGGCCGCCTTGCGGAAAAACCAGGGGAATGCAGCCATTCCTGGCATAGCTTTCCACGATAAAAAACGACAGGCAAGCCGTAATCAGACCGATCATCACCGAGCGAAAGAAAAGAAGTGAGACAATCCTGACATCCATAAAAAATATATCAAAAGTCCAGAAATAGCAGATCAGAACAAGGGGCACGGCAATGTAGACCGCCAGGTTGGTGGCAGCCAGAATGATCGGCAGGTTCAGGACCCGTTTTTTGACCTTTTCCTCGCTGTTTTGGTCACACTGTTCCCCCCGGGCCCGGGCGGAAAGGTAAGCGAACACCGGGCTCTGAAACTGATACTGCAGCAGGGCAACCAAAATAAGGATAAACGGGAAAAGCATCATCAGGTAATGCCCGGTGCCGTTTTCCAGAAGCGCTTTGCCGACCCATTCTGAGGTCATGGGGGTAAAAAAATTCAGAACCAGGATAATGGCCAATCCCAGCAAATTGGCCCCAATATTGCGGAAATAGAGGCTGAAATAGATTCTCCAGCGGGGGAACCCTCCATTTTCAAAATCGCTGCCCCTCTTTGTCCGCACCCGCTCCATTGATAAACACGTCCTTTCCTTGATACCGCAACTGTATTATGCCGAAAACCCTTCCGATGCCGTCAGGCTCGTCACCACCTGTTCGGCTTCTCCTTTTTGATTTTCCACAACAGCAACTCCCTGCAGTTGCAGCCACTGCCTGCAGAATTTCTGAATGCCCCCGCAGACCAGGACATCTGTTTTCACCTTGACGATTTTACGGGCCATTTCCATGGGATCATCGGTGTCCGGTTCCATTATCCATTTTTCCCGGATGGTTCCGTGTTGCACTTCATAAAACACGATGGCAGGGGAACTTCCGAAATACGGAGCCACCCGCCTGCCGAATAAAGGGACCCCCACAATCATTTCTGCTCCCAATGATATATTTTTGGTTTAAACGGGTTTTATCCCTGTGACCCGAAGCCATGAAAACCCTTCAGATCCCGGGGCATGCCTTTACTTTCTCATATATAAGCATAATTGGTGCCAGCATGAGCAGCAGCTTGGCACAACACTAAATATTGTTGAAATTTCAGTGTGTTGAAAGTAAATAAGGAAAAACGGCGGCGGTTTTGGATGGCCGGGGATGTTGCAAAAAATGAAACCGTTTCAGGCTATGTTTCACTTTCAGGCGGGGTGATGCCCAGTTTCTTCATTTTCCGCCAGAGGGTGCTCCGGCTGATGCCAAGGGCTTTTGCGGTCTTTTCCCGGCTGTTTGCGTTTTGCCTCAGGAAAGTGCGGATCTTTTCGGCTTCAATCTGCTGCTGCTCAGACAGCCGGGGGGCTGCCGGACCTTCTTTCTGTGCAATTTCCGGGGGAAGGTGCTGTTTTCTGATAACCGAATCCTTGCAGGTAATAAAAGCATACTCAATGGCGTTTTCCAGTTCCCGGACATTGCCGGGAAACCAATATTCCATAAGTGCCTGCAGGGCATCCGGTGCAATTTCCCGGATGTTTTTCCCTTTGCTCAGCTTCAGCTTTTCAATAAACCGGTCCGCCAGAAGGGGGATATCTTCTCTTCTTTCACTCAGGGGCGGCAGTTCCAGTGTGACCACATTCAGGCGGTAAAAAAGGTCTTCTCTGAATTCCCCATCTGCCACCCGCTGTTTTAGCGGAAGATTGGCCGCTGCAATGATCCGGAAATCCGATTTCACAGTGCGGGTGCCGCCAACCGGGGTAAATTCCCGGCTCTCTAAAACCCGGAGCAGATCGGATTGAAAGGCAAACGGCGTGGTCCCGATTTCATCGAGAAACAGGGTCCCCTGGTCGGCTGCAAGGAAATATCCGGACTTATCCCGGACTGCTCCGGTAAACGCTCCTTTGACATGGCCGAACAGCTCGGATTCGAGCAGTCCTTCGGGCAGCGCGGCACAATTGACCGCAACAAACGGACCCTTGTTTCGCCGGCTCAGATTGTGAATGGCCCGGGCAGCCAGCTCTTTTCCGGTGCCGGTGGGACCCTGGATCAAAACGGAACTGTCGCTTTCGGCAATATCGGGCAGAAAAGAAAGGATTTTCTGCATTTGGGGACTTTTGCCGACAATGTCTTCCCTGACATACTGCCGGTCAAGCCGGCGCTGCAGTTCCTTTAAGTCCGAAAGGTCTCTGAAGGTCTCCACACCGCCGATGACCTCGCCTTTGGCATTGCGGAGGATATTGGTGCTCAGGCTGATGGGCTTCTGCTCGCCCTGCTGTGTAATGATCCGGGCGGAAATATTAATCTGCGGGGCTTCATTTAAAAGCGTTTTTTCCAGTGCACAGTTTTTGGCACAAATATCGGCCCGGAATACATCAAAGCAGAACTGGCCGACGGCTTCCTGCCGGGCAAGGCCGGTAATATGTTCTGCCGCCCGGTTAAAAGAGGTGATCCGTTTTTCCCTGTCTATGGTAAAGACGCCGTCACTGATGCTTTCCAAAATAGTGCAGCATGGCGACTGGATAAGAGAGGTGATGTCGCAGAAAACAGGCCGGAGGTTGTCCGGCAAGGACGGATTTTTTTGTTTTCGACCCTTTTCCATGGCGTCATTATCCGGTTGTTTTGCCGGTTTGTCAACGTCCCTGTTTCTCCCTGTTTTTCCCTGGCGTGCGACATGAAAACCGCTTGTATATTTTGCCCTGATCCTGCATAAAAAGTATTGAATCGCAACTGCGACCGCGGAAACCTGCTATTCTTTATGAAAAGGGGAAAAGCATGAATCAGCAGATAAAAATCAAAAAGATTGTTTCCCTGACCGCATTGCTGTCATTTCTTGTGGTCGTGCTAAACAGCATTGCGCTCTACATTGCACCCCAGGGCCGGGTGGCCCATTGGGTGGACTGGCGCTTTCTGGGGCTGACCAAGACGCAATGGTCCGATCAGCATATCCTGGTGGGCCTTCTTTTTCTGATCGCCCTGTGTCTCCACATTGATATAGCGGCCACCCCGGATTCGCGCATCAGACAGATTGTCGATCAGCATGACATGGAGCCTGCGGATGTCTATGAAATCATCAAAAGCGCCGCAGACAACCGGCCGGATTTGTGAAATATAAAAAAATTGAATTTTTTCTTGACATGCCCGGCCTGTGTTTTTATTTTATTTAGACAATTAACTAAATATGCAAATTTTAAATAACCAAGATATTCTAAATGGAAAAAACACTCAAACAAATCAAAGCGCTTTCCGACGGCAACCGCCTTCGGGTCGTCATGGCCCTGTCAGCACATGATGAACTTTGCGTCTGCCAGATCACCGAGCTTCTGCAGGTGTCAACACCGACGGTTTCAAGACACATGAGCGTTCTGCAGAATGCCGGGCTGGTTGAAAGCCGCAAGGACGCCCGGTGGGTGCACTACCGGTTGTCCGAAAACTTCCCGGAAGCGCTTTTAAACTGGGCAAAGTCTTCAGTCGCCGGCTCCCGGATCATATTGAAGGACAAGCAGGCGCTTGAAACCATTTTGTCCTTTCCGCCGGATGAATTGTGCAAAGCCCGGAAGCAAAGGCCAACAGTATAGCCGGTATCAACCAGAACACTGACAAAGGAGATACGAACCAATGAACGAAAAAAAGGAAAATGTTATGGGGCTCTGGGAAAAATATCTTACCCTGTGGGTTGCCCTTTGCATGGCCGCCGGGATCCTGATCGGGTACGGGTTTCCCGGCATGGCCAATTTTATCGACTCGCTGTCAATCCAGCAGGTCAACATGCCCATCGGGATTCTGCTGTTTTTGATGATCTATCCCATCATGATCCAGATCGATTTCAAACAGGTGGTAGAAGCGGTCAAAGCCCCGAAACCCGTATTGACCACCCTGGTTGTCAACTGGGGTATCAAGCCCTTTACCATGACATTTTTTGCATGGCTGTTTATGACCCAGATCTGGGCGCCGTTTATCACCCCGGAGATGGGGGCCGAATACACGGCCGGCATGATACTGCTGGGCATTGCCCCCTGCACGGCCATGGTCTTTGTATGGAGCTATCTTTCCGGCGGCAACATGGGCCACACCCTGGTCATGGTGGCCATCAATTCCCTGACAATGCTTGTTTTGTATGCGCCATTAGGCAATCTGCTTCTGGGCGTGGCCATGCCCATTCCCCTTGTGACACTGGCCCTGACCGTGGGCGTTTACGTGGGCGTGCCCCTGGTGGTTGGTTATTTGACCAGGAAAATCCTGATTCAGCGCAAGGGAATGGAGTGGTTTGAAAAAGTATACATTAAAGCCTGGGGCAGCGTTTCCCAGATCGCCCTGCTGGTGACGCTGGTGGCCCTGTTCATGCTGCAGGGAGAAGTCATTATCCGCCAACCCATGGTGATCGTGATGATCGCTATCCCGCTGATCATCCAGACGTTTTTCATATTCGGCCTTGCCTACCTGGCCTGCAGGCCCCTTGGCATTGTTTATGAAGACGCAGCCCCCACCTCCCAGATCGGCGCCTCCAACCATTTTGAGGTGGCCATTGCGGTTGCGCTAACGCTTTACGGCACCGGATCCGGGGCCGCGCTTGCAACTGTTGTGGGCGTATTGATCGAAGTGCCCATCATGCTCGCCCTGGTGCGCTTCTGCCTGCGAACACGCGACTGGTTTCCGCGGGAGCCGGAAAAAGCCCCGATCATGTAATGGCTAAAAAATAAGTATACCGCCCCGGTACCGGGGCGGTATTTGCCTGATGGTTTCCCATTGTCCAGGGATCACAGATCATGAGACAGAAAGGGGCTGGGGGCTGCTGCAAAGCAGCAGAAAGGATTATGAGAAACGATTTGTCTGGCCGGGGCCATAACTGACTTCGAAGACCGGCACTCAATGCTCCTGGAGTTTTTTGTCCACCTTTTTGGCCAGGTGATCCCGGATAAATTCCATGGCCTTATCCCGGTCCTCGTCCAGGGCAATGGAGAGAATCTGCCGGAATTCTTCTGTAGAAAGTTCCATTTGTATGTCTTTGAGTCTTCGCATTGTTATTCCCTGATATTAAAATCTCAACTTTCGGGGATGAAATTTAGCCGATATTAAAATTCAACTTACTGATATTATTATTAGTATTGACGGGCTTCGCTTTTTTTGATACTTTTA